>JBJKZY010000020.1:0-7849 GCA_045568995.1 Fidelibacterota bacterium
AGCAGTGCAGGAGTTCCACCACTATTCCCATCGATAAAACCATATCCACCCACCACAATGTCACCATTAGCTGATTCTAAAATCGACATATTCACATGGCCAATGTTTTGAGAAAAGATGACCTGTCCTTGGGAATTAATCCATTTAAAATTACTGCTCCCGTCAATAGCATAATATCCACCATTGGACGAAGATATAATATCATGATATCCACTAACAGTTGGCTCGACAACATGACAGTCATTCCATAACCCAACTCCAGATTCATTCCTCTCCACTAAATAATTACTTCGCCAACTATTGCAATACCCTGCTCCAATATAACCACCACTTGGTGTTTTAGAAATAGCATAGAGTTCGGTACTGCCCACTGATTGTATATTTTTTTTCCATACTTGCTGTCCATTGGAGTCTGTCTTAATGAGTAGAGCTTTATAATCTCCGTGCTGTGTTCCTGTATATCCTCCTAAAACATAGTCACCCTCATCTGTCTCTAATATTTCATTGATCTCATTAGCAACTGAGCTACTATATATTTCATGCCATACTAATTCACCCATGCTGCTGTACTTTCTAAGCATTGCCTTAGAATTATTTCCATTATCATTCCATGTGCCGGTTACAACAAAATCACCATCAGCAGTCTCCACAAAATCTCTTGCCCAGTCATTGTTATCTGTACCACTATCTACTAGCTCCCAATCAATGGATCCAGAACTGTTTGTTTTTACCAAATATATATCAGGAAAACAACCAGGAAGAGTATCACATTCATAAAATCCCACCGCAAAAATCCCACCATCCGAAGTCTCGCGTGCACTGTATAACACCGTCGAATTTTCATATGTTTGATGCCATACGACTTCACCATTTGGGTCCGTCTTAATTAAAAGTCCTGTATAATTAGATGCTCCTGCAATAAGGAAACCACCATCTGATGTACTTCGAACGCGCCAGCTTTCGTCTCCGATATTTTCATATGTTTTCACCCATTGAATATTTAATTCTCCCACCTCATACTGACAACTCCCATCGTCGTAATTAGCTAGCTCATTATAGTTAAATGCCTCCGGATCCGTACAACCGCAAATATTGTCACCCCCCCAAATACCCAAACAATCTTCCAAACAATTATTTGCAGAATTATCATCACATACATCACAGCTATCTAAAACAGCCGATCCACCTAAAACACCAGCACAATCACGAACACAATTATTATTTGGATTATCATCACACACATCACAACTATCCAGGGCAGCCATACCACCTGGTACACCAGCACAATCCTCAGGACCTGCTTCTTCAGAAGCACAAGACCAAAAAAATGCTATTAATAAGAGTATAAAATATTTTTCAAGTTTCATAATCAATTGTATCCTTTATAATTTTTTAATCAATTGTTTCGGCAGTATAATCGCTTGAAGTAATATTCCTACCAGTTAAGTTAAAACTCCCTTCAGAGTCATTTAAATCTTCTTGAAATTGATAGTACATGACGAGGTTTGCTGAACTAGAATAATTACCTGAATTGGTAGATGCAGATAAGGGACTACCACTATTATATAATGCGGAAATCGCATTAGCACTTAGTTCAGTGTCCCAGTAAGCTACCTCGTCAATTTTACCATGAAAATATCCTCCATTGGTATCATGTCTCCGACCTATAGAAAACTCACTATTTTGATTTACGGTACTACCCGAGTATGATTCTTCATCAATTTCACTTCCATTTACATAAATTCTTAAACGATTCGATGAATCATCAAAAGTAAAAACAACATGATACCAACCCCCGTTTGCGTCCGATAATGTGGAACCTTCGATGTCCTCATAACTACCTCCGCTTCTGTGTTCAGCTATAATTTTAGTAGTTCCACTATTATTCTTCAAACCAATTCTATAGACTCTATTTTTATTTACAAACCATGCCTCATTTCCTGAACTAGGGAGACTACTTGGATCCACCCATACTTGAATAGAAAAATCTGTTGATTCAAAAGCAGAATTATCTCCAACATAGGCTGCTTCATTTGACCCATCTAAGTCTAAAACATAATTTGCACTATTTAACGATGCCGTGTTATTACTTTGCGAGGTTGAAGCAGTATTTCCTACGACATCATAAATTGCACTACTGGCAGGGTTTACCGTTAGGGTCTCGCTCCCATTTGCAGTCCCAGAAAGAGATATCCCTAAAGTATAGGTATTACTACTAACAGAAATGCTACTAGGAGTAGAACTAGAAAGAGTTGCACTTCCTCCACTTATAGAAAAGACAAAATCACTTGTTTGCAAGGATCCACTTCCTCCTGCTGTGTTATAAACAGCCTCGCTAAATGTAACTGCTATCGTACTGTTGTCTGAAGTTAAGCTCACACCTGTGATCGTAGGTAGCGTGCCATCATAGGTCCAATTAAATTGACTGGCGGCACTGTTATTATTTCCTGCAGCGTCCGTGAACGTACTGCCAGCCACATCAATCGTTGTAGCACCGCTCGCGGATGGGGTAAACGTTGCGTAATACGTTGTGCCACTTCCTGAAAAAGAACTTACACTTCCACCACTTACAGTTATATCTCCCACCGCAAAATTACTAGTGGTTTCACTACTGATGAGTGTTAAAGAAAGAGAAGAATTATTTGTAGTGGAACCATCATTAATGATAACCATTCCATTTGAAGCTGTAATGGTCATTGTTGGGCCGGTTTTATCGTTCAAATAAGCAGTGTTATAGTATTGAGAAGTCGATGCAACATTTCCTGCTACATCATAAATTGCATTACTAGCTGGGCTTACGCTTAGAACTTCTGCTCCTGTTGCACTTCCCGAAAGGGAAACACCTAACGTATATCCCCCATCCACATTTTCATACCAAACTACTTCATCGCCTTGCCTTGCAGCAGTAACCATATCCAAATCTCCATCTCCATCAATATCCACAAGGTTGAATCTGTAGGGATAACTCAAATCTGTATCTACGTCATATTCCGTAAAGGATTCTGAACCGTTGTTCGCATACCAGACAATTTTATCATCTGAGGTATTGTTATCGCTGGCTGTTTGAGCAGCAATATCCAGGTCCCCATCTCCATCGATATCCCCCACTTCAACATCATAGATATCAATCATCCCGCTATTATCAATGGTATTCTTTGTAAAACTTTCTGACCCATTATTAGCATACCAAGTTAAGTGGTCATTAGTTAAATCAGGAACCACCAAATCGTAATCTCCATCCTCATCTAGATCAATAACTTCTATGTTCCCAGCCTGAATATTATCAATAGAGTTTCCAGTAAAGGATTCTGATCCATTATTTTCAAACCAGGTAATAACATTACTTCCATCATTAAATCTACTTACAATATCAATATCCCCATCCTCGTCTAGATCGATAGGGACCGGTGTAGTTGTACCTCCAGATGCAATAGTATATCTTGTAAAACTTTGAAATCCATCATTTTTAAACCAGTATAGAATACTAGTGTTGTATGTACCGCAAACTATATCTAGATCATTATCTCCATCAAGGTCTATTGCAAAAAACAGAATTTGCACTGCCACCAAGACTTGCATCGATAGTTCTTTTCGTAAAACTCTGGGAACCGTTATTTTCATACCAAACCAAATCTTGATCGTTATATATTCCAGATATGATATCCATATCTCCATCGAGATCCAGATCAACGAGCCAAATCTCCCTAGGAGCGTCAATACCAGAGCTTACAACAGTCCTTTGTGTAAAACTTTGGGATCCATTGTTCTCATACCAAAATATTGCATCACCATCAAACGCTGCAACGACGAAATCCATATCATTATCTAAGTCTAGATCCACAGTTCTAACACTAATTCCTCCATTTGGTGTTGCAATCTGGGTAGCACCGAACGACGGAACTTCCTTTAAGATGCTAGTTGGGGCTGAGCTTGCTAGAGTAGCAGAACCTCCCGCTATAGATAACGTAAAATCACTAGTTTCTAATGCTCCGATTCCAGCATTTGAATTATAGGTAGTTTCATTAAACTTTATGGTGATCGTACTATTGTCAGAGGCCATCCTACCCCCCGAGACCATAGATGGCACCGATGAATCATATGTCCAATAAAAAGGAATAGAACCGAAACTTGCATTTGTTTTTGTATCTGTAAATCGTCCCGCAGGAATAGATATTGCAGTAGATCGATTTCCGGAAGGAGTAAAAGTAGCAGTATAGGTTCTATCACTTCCTGAAAAAGAACTTATGCTACCTCCCACAATAAGAATATCACTATAAATAAAACCGCTAATAACTTCATTTGCTGAAAAGGTTAAAGAAAGGGTTCCATCATTGGTTGTAGATCCACTTGCAACTGCATTGCTCCCATCTGTTGCTGTTATAGTTATTCTAGGACCGACATTATCTTTTACAGCAACCGCTTGAAATGAGGGCAATGCAAATTGTGCATGACCGTATACGATTAACAAACAACCAGATAACAACCACTTTAAATAAATCATTTTAGCAGCAACATTTTTTTCGTTTTGCGAAAATTTCTGGTTCTTAGCTCTGAAAAATAGACTCCTGAAGCAACCGGCCTTCCTAATTGATCCAATCCATTCCAAGTGACCGTATGATACCCATATTCCAAATTAGAGTTCATTAATACTTTAATTTGCTGACCCATAAGATTGTAGATAGTGACAGTCACGTCATCCGATCTTGGAAGGCTAAAATCTATTTTCGTAGTTGGATTAAAAGGATTGGGATAGTTTTGGCTCAAAGAATATTCGGCAGGTATAGCTTCCAAAATATTTGTTATCATATCACTAACATATTGCTCATCTCCAGATACAATCGTTATATCATAGCCGTTCCCAAGACTTTCTTGAATCGTAATAGATTCGGATAAAATATTGGAAATAACATTTTTATTAGGAACATCTAAAAATGCAAAGCTTAACCCTAGAGGTAAGTTATCCTTTGATCCAATGGAAAAAGTATATGGCCCAGAAATACCTTCCGAAATTAATTTGATATTCCAAACTCCATTCATCTCATCCAGAGACCTAATATCCGATCCATATTCAAATTTCCCATTTCCATTAATTTCAGTTCGAACAGCAACAAAAGATTCCATAGCAGGAAGCGCTGGTACATCGAGGTTATCTTTATCTTCCTCTCCGAATTCTTTTCGTCCAATTTGACTACTATAGTCTACATAATTATCAGACCTAAGCTTAAGATTTAGTACCCATTCATTAGAAATGGTCCTTCCCGCATCTCTACTTTCTTCCAAATTGCTTGGAAAAGGTTCTAAAGTTAAAACCCCTGCTTCCTTAGCATGGACAGCATATCCTGACCAAGGATAAAGAGTAGATGTTGGTTCTACCCATCCATCTGAATTAGTAGAGTCATCATAGCCATATGTATAAAGTGGGTTAGGATTGCCATCATATTCTTTTACAGAAACAGGAAAAGAAAATGGGCTTCCAATCATATTCCATCCTTCTTTTAAGCTAATATCGTAATCTTCCAAAGGCACAGCTGTTCCATCTGTATTATGATTCGTGAATATTACATTTTCTGCATACTGATGCTTAAACCAATATGCTCTACCAGCTACAATGGATTCTGGTTTTGTGAGTTTGCCTGTATTTGGATCTCTATCATAAAAAACAAAAGGCTTTCCTCTATTTTTTAAACTTGAATTTTTCAGACTACTATCTATTAGTTCTGCAGGCCAGGAAACCATTCTCCATATATCTTTTTGAACTCCCTTAGGGAAACGGCTGACCATGGTTGAGTCATCCATACGCAGCTGATCTTGCCCAAATTCAAGGGAGGGTGTGTCAAATTCACTTACAGCATCGAAATACATTCCATCTACGGATACAACCCATGATCTAAAATTTTTGATGCTTAGTAAACTGTCTGGTATACTTGCCTGATAAACACTATCATTTAATGCAACCATCGGTATTTCTATTATATCTTCTTCCCCACCAATTTGAACATATAAATTCGCAGAGATAATTCCATTTACATCTTGAGTAATTGCTTGGACAATAACAGAATCTGCGTCTTTGGAAATTTTGTTACTAATTTCTGTTTCTAATGAAGGTGGCTTTTTATATAATCCATTAATAGCCGATAAAAAACCACTATTCAAAGATAAGGACTCATTGGAACCATTGTTAGATAAGGATGCACCTAAAGCACCTATTAATTTTAGAGAATCACTTACCATAGGTCCCTGACTTTGCGATAAGTGTTGGGTTTTGATAATGAACTCTTGAGCCTTCAGCAGTGAGGCAATTAAAACTATAAAAAGAATTTTCTTCAACATGATCAATTTTCTAGATTTCACTATTTCTTATGAAGAGGACGTATCGCCTGACACGACAAAGGCATTGCTACCTAAATGAACCACTGTCATAATTGCGTGCTGCCCGGCAGTTTTGGTACCATTTCTATTATTTAGAGTTGTACTTGATGCGCTCAAAGAAACCTGTCCACTTCCACTTTGAATAATCATACAATTGAATCCTGTCGGTAAACTTGCTGGAACTGTAATGGTAACTGCACTACTACTTGAACAAACAATGATCGTACCATTATCCGCAGCAGCCAACGTTTTGGATGTACCAGACTCTGTCTGAAGATCCGCTCCATAACCGGTTAAAGGGCTATCGTTCAGATCAATTTTTCCAGTACCGTGAGGAGCAATATCAATATTATTATTTGAACCATCACGTAAAACAATTGAACCAGTGTTTGAGGCTCCTGTTTGCAACGTTAGATCTTTATTTCCATTCGATTTAATCGTGGGGTCATTACTTCCATTTCCAACAACAAGAGTCGTTGAGGACATGTTAATCTGAGTATCTGTGGAGTTTGTTATCGTTTCATCATTTTCTAGTATGATACCCGTAGATCCAGTTACGTCCAAAGAAGTACTAGCTGTTATAGTTGTAAATGCACCTGTTGATGCATCATTTGCTCCTATCGCAGAACCATCAATCGCTCCACCATCAATATCTACCGCATCTAAGTTTGCAGTACCATCTATATACAAATCTTTAAACTCTACTGAGCTACTACCCAAATCAACTTCATTATCATCAGATGCAGACCAAAGAGTAACATCCCCATTACCTATCGTCACAGTATTATCTCCTTTACCTGAAGCACCGTAGCCAATCACTGTCTGATTAGTTCCTGCTGCTGCAGATGCCGCTGTACTAGCACCAAGTAAGGTGTTTTTATTACCCGTAATAATATCATTTGTTCCTGTGTTCCCTGCATTATATCCTAGTGCAGTATTGTAACCATCTGTATCAGATGTTCTATTCGCGTCAGTCAATGCTCCCGTACCAATACCAGTATTGTAATATGATGCACTATTGACCCTTAAAGCTTCAAACCCTATCGCTGTATTTTTATCCCCTGAGGCGCCATATTCCAAAGCGTTGTGTCCTACTGCTGTGTTTAGATCCCCTGATGTATTAGAATTCATGGAAGCATAACCAACCGCTGTATTTTTTTTTCCTGCATTATTTGCAGTTAAACTATTATATCCCAGAGCTGTATTATAATCACCTGTTGTCACAGCATCTAAAGCCGTAGTCCCGATGGAGACATTATATTCAGCTGTTGAAGTTGTTGATGAAGGGTCTTGACCAATATATAATGAGTTATCTTCAATCAATGCATCCGATAAACCATTAATAGCTGTTGCAGCAGCAGACCAGGAAAGCGCTCCACTTCCATCTGTCTTCAATACCTGATTTGCTGATCCATCTGCCGTAGGCAACGTCCAAATTTGATCACCGCTTAAAGAAGGTGCTTCAAAACCTACATAATTA
>JBJKZY010000021.1:0-7722 GCA_045568995.1 Fidelibacterota bacterium
CATATTAGTTGAAAGAACAATTTCTGCTTTACGACTTATCATAAGCCCATTCAAAAAACCCCTGAATTATCATTGAACCTATTAAAACTGAAATTGCTAAATTCCATGACTTTAGGGGATCGCCTGTCCAAAACCAAGAACAGGATATTACCCATAGAAAGGTTACTAATCTAATTTGCAAAGACTTTTTTGAAAAAATATGCTGAGTTATTTTTTTTAAATTTGATATATTCATTTTTCTTTTTTTGTAATTTATCTATAATAAAGTATTTATTATGTCCATTAACGACAAAGAACTTATAAACTTACTAAAAAAATTTCCTGATCAGAATCCAAACCCTGTAATTCGTATATCTAAAGACGGCATTCTTGAATACTTTAATAAACCTTCCAAAGATATTATAAAATATTATGATCTCAGTTTAAAGAATAAAATAAATGATCAAATTCTTATTCATCTTAAGCAAGCTTTAACAAACATAGAACATACCTTTGAGCTAAAGATAAATTCTACTTCCTTTCAATTTAAAGCCATTTATATACAAGAATTACATTCTGTAAACATCTATGGAACAGATATAACAGCTAAAAAAGTTATCGATAAATTTCCAGATAGCAACCCAAACCCTGTCATAAGGACCGATTACAGAGGAATTGTAAAATATTTCAATTCAGCGTCAACTTACATAATGAAAGAATTAGAACTAGGCATAAACAGTTTAATTCCTAAGCACATCATGGAAAAGATTTCAAAGGACAAAACAAAATTTGAATTACCGATTGGTACTAGAGTATATTTATTTCATGTAATAAAAGTGAATGAATTCAATTTTTTTATAATGTACGGTACAGATGTTACAGATACAAAAGATAAAGAACAGATATTGCAAAAATTATCAAAATATTTCTCTCCTCAAGTATATAATTCAATTTTTTCTGGTGAATTGGATGTAACTATTAATACATCCAGAAAAGATCTAACGGTGTTTTTTTCCGACATCAAAAGTTTTACTACCATAACTGAAAAACTAGAGCCAGAAATTTTAACAAAGCTTATAACAAGTTATTTAACAGCTATGACTGATATTGCTATTACATACGGAGGAACGGTTGATAAATACATAGGTGATGCTATAATGATATTCTTTGGTGATCCAAGTTCAAAAGGGAAAAAAAATGATGCACTAGCCTGTGTTTCAATGGCCTTACAAATGAAAAAGGCATTAAGAATCTTAAGAAAAGGTTGGAAAGAAACAGGACTTTCAGAATCTTTAGATGTACGAATGGGTATACATTCTGATGTTTGTACAGTTGGGAATTTCGGTTCAACAGATAGATTGGACTATACTGTCCTTGGCAATGGTGTTAATCTAGCATCCAGACTAGAATCATCAGCAAACTCAAACGAGATACTAATTTCAGAAAACACCTATAATCTTGTAAAAAATGAAATTAAATGTAATTATTACGATAAAATTCAAGTAAAAGGTAAATCACATCCTATAAAAACTTTTCAAGTTGTTAAAAAAGTTCAAAGCCAAAAAGAAAGTCAAAGAATAAATGCCACTAGCGAAGGATTTTCCTTATCTATTGATAAGAAGAAAATTAAAGACATGGATGAAGTTATATCGGTTCTTGAAAATAGCATTGATAAGTTGACCGATTAAATATTTCACATTGACAACTTATCGTAAATTTATTTTAACAATAACATTTTTTTTGTTTGCAGGAATTGATTTGTCCTTAGTGTATAAAAATAGAGACCAGCTGGAACTGTTTCACCATTTTTATTTTTTGCATCCCATTGAAAAGACCTAGGCCCTTTCAACATGTAACTACTCACTAGAGTTTTGACATGATTTCCTTTTACATCAGCAACCTCTATCAAAACATATCCATCTTTAGCTAAATCATAATTTATTGTCGTCAATGGGTTAAATGGATTGGGATAATTTTGAAAAAGTTTATGCTCAAAAGGGATTATATTTTCATCTAAAGATAAATTTGTGTTAATCGTAAAAGAAAAATTTTCAGAGGATGTGGTTGAACCGAAAAGATCATAAGCTTGGACGCTCCAATAATAAGTTATGTTATTCTCGACAATTTCAGAAATTTCTTGAAAACAATCATTCAAAAAAGGGCCATCATAAACAACAGTCTGATTATTCAAATCAGTTCCAATCTTCACAATATAATTCACTATATCATTGATATCTGGATCCGTTGTTTCTTCCCAACATAAAACAGGAAATAAATTATTAATCACATCACCATCGACAGGTTCTATAAGTAAAAAATTTAGTGGAGGATTATTTTCAGTGGCCGTCCCATCAAACATTATTGTCTGGCTATATTGACCTCTATTGCCTGCATAATCAAGGGCAGAAATTCTATAATATACTGTAGAGCCAGTTTGATAAAGAGAATCTCTAAAAGTTTGATCGCTGGTAGCAAACGAATCAAATTGACCTATGTCAAAAAACGGCTCATCAGATCTATTAATCTCATAAAATTGAAAGTCTTCATCTTCTACGGGATTCCACATTAGCCACGGCTCCTCTTGGTTTAACATAATATTTAAGCCCGAAGGAACTCCAGGGGCAATATTATCTACAGAATAACCATACTCTATTTCACTTTCAAATAGATAATTGGTCCCAAAAGTTTGAGCTACAATTTTATATGCAGCTACCCCAGATCCTTGATTGGTTGAGTCAAGAAGTGTGCTAGCTTCAAAAATATATTGCGGATTATTTTCTCCTCCAAATGAGCCTATATTTACCCAATTATCTCCATCAAGACGTTTTACATTATAAAGATGTAAACCTTCTGGGTGTCCATAAACATCAATATAGGACCTATTAAAGTGAATATATACCCTGCCACCTTGATCATTTGGCACATCTGAGATATTAATAATTTTAGGAGCACCATCAATAGGACCCGAGCGCCAATAAGCAACACCTCCACCGCCGCCTCCACCAGAACCATCTCCAGCTCCTCCAGGCCAGCCAGTTCCATTTCCAGAAGTCCAACTTGTAAAATGGATATCATAATATTGGTCATCAGGATATGAATAAAAAGATCCCTGCATGCCTGGTAAAAATTTTGGAACATAAAAAATAGCCAGAACTCCAGCACCATCAACGTACGATGGACCATATAGTCCATAAGCAGGTCTCGATTTCCAGGCTGTATTTATAGGTGAGACCCCGTAATTGTAACTGTTTTCTTCGACTGGATTATATAGCATCTGGCTATCACCTCTAATGAGAGCTACACTTTCAGAGATAACGTCCCAGTTTGCAGGATCGCTCACATCAGCGTAGTCTTCTTTTTCGTAATAAACAGTTCCTTCGTTGCAAAAAGAAATTGGATATTCATCGCAACAATTATCCTCTCCAAATAGATATTCCTCTATATCAAAAATAGTACCATCGTTTTCCTGAACATGATGTGCAAGATACATTTGGAAACACTCTGAAAAAACTGGAGATAAAAAGAAAGCAAGTGATAACAAGACTTTATACATTTTAGGCTTTTAAAGAAAAATTTAAATTAACGAAACAGATTTTAACTTGATGGATTTATCATGAAAAATGCAAATGGAATTAGATTAAAAGGAAAAAAATTAACTTTGGTTAATTTCTTCTAGATCTCGATATCCTTTTCCTTATTCGGCTTAGAGCCACATCGGTTACTCCAAGATAGGAAGCAATCATCTTAAGAGAAATTTCATGAAGAAGTTCAGGACTTTCATTTAACAATTTTAAGTATCTTTGCTCTGGATTTAATGTAAGAAGAAATTCTAAGCGATTGGATATATTAACAAAACCATTAAAAAGTAGATCATTAGCAATTCCTTTAAGCAATGGAATCCGAGCATATGCATTTTCTAAATCATGCTTAGATATCAATTGACAGGTAATATCAGTAACACAAACTATTGAAAATTTTGCAGGTATCTGTTTTACAAAACTTTCCTGCTCCGTAAAAATATTTGGAGAAAAATAAAAATCACGAATGAATTTTTTAGTTATTTTTGAATAAACACTTGAAACTATACCAGAATTTAAAAATATTATGCTTTGAGCTACCTGCCCCTGTTTTAAAATAGTTGTCCCTTTTTTAAATTCCTTTTTTTTTGTCAAATTATCTAGAATGGATAACTCAGTTTGTTTAAGTAAGGAAAATGGCTCAAAGTTTTTTAAATAGGTCATAGAAAATAAGTTACTCCTATTAGGTTAACGAAGCATATAAAGATTTTACTCAAAGTTGTTAACTTTGGAAAAAGCGATTCTATATTTTTATGTCTTTTTGTTCAATTTCTGATATTAAAAATATTCCAAGCTTTAAAACGCAATGGACTACTTGAACATCTTTACTACTACTTTTCCTTTAGCATGACCTTCAGAAAGATATTTAATTGCTTGAATACTTTCTTCAAAAGGATATGTTTTGTCAATTACAGGTTTTATTTTTCCTGATTCATACAGTTCGGATAGTTTTTTTAGTTGACCTCCATTAGGGGACATTAAAAGGAATCGATAAGAAGCACCTAATTTAGAAGCAGCATTTATAACCTTTTTAGCTTTTAGAGATAATAGAAATCGAATAAACCTATTTAACTTTAATTGTTGGGCTGTGATTTCATCCAGATCCCCAGCAATTGAGACAACTCGCCCACCAGGCTTTAGCACTTTAAATGAATTCAAGGTGTATTCCCCTCCAAGTGTATCATAGACAACATCAAATTGTTCCCCAAGCTCTTCAAAATTTTTGTCTGTATAGTCAATTACTTTATCTGAGCCTAATTTTTTCACCATATCTACATTTCTAGTACTTGTTGTAGCTGTTACGTATGCACCTAAGTGCTTAGCAAGTTGAATTGCTATTGTTCCAACCCCACCAGAGCCAGCATAAATTAGAATATGTTCTTGGGAGGATAATTTTGCAACGTCTACAAGGGATTGAAATGCAGTTAGTCCCGCTAGCGGAATACTTGCAGCTTCGTTAAAACTAAGATTTAAAGGCATTAAAGCAACATCTTTTTCATTCGACACTACATACTCAGCCATTGTACCAACTAAATTTTCGTCAATTCTAGAAAAAACCTCATCACCTACTTTGAACCCTTTCACACTCTCTCCAATTTCTTCAACAATACCACTTACATCTCGTCCAATACCTTTTGGAAATTGTATTTTTCTTACAGCCTTAAAGTCACCTCTTACTATCTTATAATCAAGTGGATTGAAACTAGAAGCCTGAGTTTTTATTAGTAACTGATTGTGTTGAATTTTCGGTACGGGAATTTCTTGGAATTCTAAACTTTGCTCCAATTCTCCATATTTTTTTATCATTAATGAAATCATTTTCAGTTTTTTTACATAACAAAAAAATTAATTGCTTTTTTTATAATTAATGTAATGTAAATGATATTAGAACATTAATTAACTAATATTAATATTTAAAGACCTATTAGATGATTCAATACCTTATTTCTCAGTTGAGTAAATAAGGAAATAAACGTCTATTAAGACAGTTTATACGCCATATAAGCCACTCTTTTCTTGCCATTTTCAGTGTCTTTCTGGCCTATTTCTTTGAATCCATATTTTTTATGAAAATTCATAGATGGTTTATTATACGGCAAAATATTCACTTCACAGGTAATATTTTCGACCTTTCCACAATATGTTTCTTCCAGATGGGTATAAAGATAAGAACCTATACCTTTATTTCTATGTTTTTCATTTATCACAATCCTATCCACATAAATAAAAGAATTACACCTTCTATTTATCCAAATATAGTTCTCGCTAGAATAATCTTTCCCTGGCATCAATCCGATACAAAACCCAACAGGATGATTTTTATGAAGGATAATTTTAAAATAAGAAGAATTTTTTAAAAAATAGGACATTCCGACCAAATCTATACTACTTACTTCAGGAAGAGTTTTTTGGTTTAATGAAAGAACAAAATCAAAATCAGATTTATCAACTGTCTTAATTTTATAATTCATCTAGAGAACTAAGTAAAGCAGAAACATCTAATTGTTTTCAGATGCTAGCTTTCCTGTTAAATTTTGAAACACTTCTAATTCGAACTCAGGTAATATAGCTAGTAGGTGGTCAAAGATATCAGATTGTATTGCCTCATAATTAACCCAATTTGTATCATTTGAGAATACATAAATTTCAATTGGTAATCCGTCTGACTGTGGTGCTAATTGCCTCACTAAGAAGGTCATATCATTATGGATTTTAGCATTATTTTTAAGGTAAAATTTTATATATGCTCTAAACGTGCCAACATTTGTCAAAGATCTTCCATTGGCCACATCATTATCATCAATCTTTTTATATTTATTATCATCTCTTATTTCTGTTAATTTTTCTTCTATATAATCTTTAAGTAAATAAATTGACTTAAATTTTTCAAGCATTGAATTAGAGCAAAACTTTATACTTTTCATATTTATCTTAATTGATCTTTTAATTCTTCTCCCACCACTTTCAGACATTCCTCGCCAATTCTTAAACGAAGAATTGATTAACTGGTTCGTTGGAACAACACAAATTGTTTTATCCCAATTCTGAACTTTTACAGAATGAAGTGCAATATCTATAACATTCCCATCTGCTCCAAATTGAGGAGCTTCAATCCAATCTCCTATCTTAAAAAGATCATTCGAACTAATCTGAACACTTGAAACTAAAGATAGAATCGTATCTTTAAACACCAGGATCAGAACTGCAGTCAAAGCACCCAGTCCACTAAGGAAATAAATCGGTGATTTTCCTGCTAAAAGAGCAGCAATAATAATAATTCCTACAGAATTAATAATTAATTTTACAATTTGAGTGTAGCTCTTAATATTTAGTTTCTCAGAAAATCGACTCTTTTTGTACAGATCATTCATTGCATTGATTAATGCATTAAGAGAGATAAGAATTATCAATGCGATTAAAGAAATAATAAACCTATCTACTGATTTAAAAAATGGCACGACCTCTCGAAGACTGTAAAGGAAAATTAAAGGTATTAAATAGGGAAGTTTATTAAAAACCTTTTGTTCTAAAAGCACGTCATCAAATTTAGTAGATGTTCTACGAAAAATTTTAGTAATAGACGTTAAAATTATTTGATTTGTAATTAGAAATAATATGTAGGCAAAAAATATAGCTATCAATGGTGTAAAATAAGGGTACTCCATATCTACATAATGCAAATTGTCTATTAGTTTTTTCATTATTCTAGTTGATCATCCTAAGCTATTTAAAAATCAAATTCAAAACCGTTATTTATTTGAAAATATGACTTTTTGGAATCTCCATGCGGATCATTATCATAACGGTAATTCATATTAATATTTACTCTAAAAACGTTATTAATTTTGAATTGAAATTGGTTTTCTAACAATAATCTGAAATCGTTTATGTATCTTATTGAGGGTTGAAAATACAAAATATTATTGATATAAAAATCTTCACTTATTTGACAAATTATGGCTGAATAACTCGTATGGCGAAATAACAGCTCTTCAGAATTTTGTTTTAAATCATAAACTTCTTTTTCCTGCATAAATCCAATGCCTAAAAAAGATTTTATGGTTTCTTTCTGAACTATTTTTTTCCTTATTCCGGATCCAAATAATTTTCTATCCTTGATTAAAATAAAATCATTAAACCCAGCTTGGAAAAAAAGTTCAATATC
>JBJKZY010000022.1:0-7603 GCA_045568995.1 Fidelibacterota bacterium
CTAAGGTAGACGTTGTCATAAATATAAATTGCTGAGGTATATGGATTATATTGAGTATCTTTTGTTTTTTCCTCTGTAATAAGATAACTGACTACAGTTGTACCAGCTGTTTTATTATCAATTATTGTATTTTTGAAAATCTCAACTTGTTCGGTTGCCATAATCATAATTCCAGTTCCAGCAGGTACTTTTGCTACTATATTACCTTTTGGAGCAAAATTATCAAGGTTATTTTCCTTAACTACATTATCATATATTCTAATCTGTTTCCCTTGTTTTTGAATTAAATCTGGTAAATCAAAAACAAGTATTCCTCCTGTATTATTATGGACATTGTTACTATGGATATCTGCTTTGATGGAGTTTTCTATTTCTATACCAGCAACATTTTGAAACACTTCACAATTTCGGACGATAATATTATTGGATTGCCCTACATAAATTCCTGCATCACTTGCCCCGATGGCTACACAGTGCTCAATCATTACGTTTTCACATTGAACCGGGTAGAGGCCATATGCACCATTTGAAGGGCTTGGGTCTCCAAGCCATTGAGTTTTTATTCTTCTAAAAGTAATACCGTTTACATACTGACATTTAATACCATCCCCTTTCGCTTCTTCAACCGTAAAATCCTCTAAAATAATATTATTACAATTGGTGATACTCAATCCCTGGGCTCCTTCTACTTGATTTGAAAAATTTAAAATGGTACTACTTATTCCAGAGCCTCTAATAACAATGTTTTCTTTTCCTCCATGGATAAGGTTCCAAGAATAGGAAAAAATCCTGCATCAAGTGTTATGGTATCACCAGGCTCAGCTAAAATTAGTTTTAATTGCAAATCTTTTTCGAATTCAGCAAGTACAAAACTTTTTAAAAAATAAAAAAATATTAATTTTTTAAAATATTTCATATCGCAGCAATTTGGAGTAAGACTCCACAAAGCCATGCTGCGTATGTGCCCAATGCATAACCTAATACAGCTAATAGAACGCCTACAGGAGCAAGAGATGGATGAAAAGCAGAAGCGACTATAGGTGCAGATGCTGCTCCTCCAACATTTGCTTGGCTCCCAACCGCCAAAAAGAAGAACGGTGCTTTTATTAATTTTGCCATTAGAATTAATAAGCCAGCGTGAAATAGCATCCAGAAAAAACCAATTAAAAATAAACCCGGATTAGTAAAAATTGCCAATATATCCATCTTCATCCCAATTGTAGCAACTAAAATATAAATAAACACACTTCCATAACGGGATGCACCAACACCTTCAATTTCTCGAACTCTTGTAAATGAAAAAGCAATAGCAAAAGATGTAGAAAGTACAATAAGCCAGAAAAACCCAGAGGTTAAACTAAACTTACTTAAATACGGAGCGGATTTTTTTATTAATGGAGCAATAAAATCCGCACCCAAGTGAGCAAGTGCAGTAATACCAAAACCAACTGCAAAAACTTTAATTGTATCGGTAAGGTTTGGTATCCGAGATATTTCTAGTCTATACCTTTCAATCTTTGTTTTAAGTTTTGTTATAGAAGTAGAATCAGCATTAAACCAATTATCTACTTTATTACTATTACCTGCACCGTAAAGGAGAAAAGCCATCCAAAGGTTTGCTATTATTACGTCTACTGCAATCATAGAAGAAAAAATCGTATCTCCTACTTTAAAGACCTCCTTCATGGCAGCTTGGTTCGCCCCTCCTCCAATCCAGCTACCAGCAACCGTAGTTAATCCTCTCCATACTTGTTCAATACCAGCGTTATGAATTACGGAGGGAAAAATGAAAGAAACAATGATTATAGAAATTGGACCTCCTAAGATTATTCCAAAGGTCCCAGTTAAAAACATAACTATTGCTTTGGATCCCAATTTTTTGATTTCAGGAATATCAATGCTAATAGTAAGCAGAGCCAAGCTTGTTGGTAGTAAATATCTAGACGCTACAAAATAAAGTTTCGATTGTTCACCTGAAATAATTCCAAATGAATTAAATAGGGATGGGATAAAATAACATAATAATAAAGTAGGTATGTATTTGTAAAACTTTATCCAAAAAGGATTTTTACTCTCTGAAGTTATAAATACAAATGCAAGAACACCTATTAATAAGCCTAGGACAACTCCATCATTAGTAATAAATGGATCATTCATTCTAAAAGTTAGAACGAAGTTCGTTTAGAAAGGTATTTTTTTCTTATCTCCTGCTTTGAAGCTTAGCCAATAAACGTAAAATTTCAAGATAAAGCCATATAAGCGTAACTAATAACCCAAAAGCGCCATACCATTCCATATATTTGGGAGCACCCATCTCAGCACCTTCCTCAATGAAATCAAAATCAAGAACAAGATTCAAGGCGGCAATTACAACTACAAAACCACTAAAAAGTATCCCCATGTTATTATTGCTCGAGATAATACCAATGCCAGATCCAAAAAAACTCATGATAAAATTAATTAGATATAGGATGGCTATGCCTCCTGTGGCAGCAGCGATACCCAATTTAAAATTTTCTGTTGCAGCAATTAAACCAGACTTATAGGCCAATAACAAAGCTCCCAAAGTTCCAAAGGTAAGAAAAACAGCCTGAACTACAATGCCTGGATACATTGAATTAAAATACATAGATATAACACCCAATAGTATGCCTTGTGCTATAGCATATGCTGGAACAGTAATATGACCAACATTAGGTTTAAACACAGTAACTAGCGCTAGAATGAAACCAACGATACCAGCTGGAATCATCATGATATGCATACCTGGATTTCCCCATGTATAACCAGCGCTGATTATTACCAATAATAATGAAATTCCAGTTTTGTTAACAGTTCCTGATAAAGTCATCCTACTTTCTATAGAGGACGTAAGGTGTTTTTTAAATGTTGATGCTTGGAGTGCAGGATTACCTGATCGCATAGCTAAATGGTTACTCATTTTCTTCCTTTTCAATTCGTATCCAGGGTTTACCTTCGGGCCCACCCTTATTAATCATTTTAATTATACTTAATAAAGAAACTATAATTATTGGTATCCATAAATATATTGCTGGATTATCCATACCTAATTATAAAAATATTTATCCTAATTTGTAAAATAATACTTCCATATCATTGCAAAAAATCTTGTGACAAATGCGTTTTCATAAAATTACGTGCAAAATCAAATGATTTTACCCTTGCTTTAGGATTCCCTCCAATTGTTGTTCCTCGATCAGCACACCATCCTAAAGCAACTTTTTGTCTAAAAGGAGTTATCATCGGAATATCCAAGAAATTCATCAAAAGCGCTCCATCAGATCTCATTCTAAAATGACAATTCCCAGTCGCATATCCTTTTTTTTCTTTTACTGGTAAACCCTTACGGTCAAATCCATGATGAGCATTTGCATACACTGTAATTCCAATATCTACACTATTTCCAGAAAGATCTCTAACTAAATCCTCGCAGGCACTTGCAGTTACCCAGTCATCTTTCTCCCCAATCAAAATATGAATAGGAACTTTTGAAAATTCTATTAAATCCATTTCTACTAAACAAGGTGGATAAAAAGCAAGATGAGCTTTAAATCTTTCATTTGTTCCTATGGATGCAATCAATGGCTCCCATGCTGAAAAGAGAGCCACTCCACCACCTAGACTCCAACCAGTAATTGCAACATTATCGATATCAATTCTCTGATCCGTCCCAAGCACTTCTAGTGCTTTGTAAGAATCTAATATCATCATAGCAGTTGTAACTGTTGTCTGATCTCCAACCGTTGAATTTACATTCCTACTATTAAAACTTTGTATTTCAAATGTTGCAAATCCTACCTCTCTGTACATTTCCAGATACTCTAAATGATGATCTGCCCAATTTTTACTACCATTAACACCTAAAATCAGAGGATATTTATTTTTAGTTCTAGATTCTGGAAAACGAAGAATGCCATAAGCATTCTGGCTTTCTTGATTTTCTAAATCAGTAATAATATGGAAAAAGGAAAAAGGGTTTGCAGTTAAAAACTTAACTTTTTCTGCCTCAGATTTTTCATTAGAAAAAACTATATTTTGCTGTAAAACAAATAAAATTAAAACAAAAAAAGACTTAAAAAATTTTAAAAAAACATAATATTTATTGTATTGAAAAAAATGTAAATACTTGTTCAATGCTTATTTCAATTGAACTGCTGCTATCCTATCCACAACAGGAGGATGACTGTAGGAAAGAAAAACCATTAAAGGATGTGGTGTCAAATGGGATAAGTTACTAGCAGATAAACCTTTTAACATGGAAATAAGCGGTTCTGGTTTTTGAGTAGTTTCTAACGCATATGCATCTGCTTCAAATTCATTTTTCCTGCTCATAGCAGTTGTAAAAATAGAAGTCACCATACTTACAGGTGAGTAAAGCATGCTAAAAAATACTAATCCGCAATAGATGGAAACTTTATCCACAGAAAAAACTGCAAATAATTCACTATCATTCATAAATAAATTAAAGATAAAAAGCATTATACCTGTTTCTAGAATGCCAAGAATAGTCCCAGTAATTATATGTTTCTTCTTATAATGCCCAATTTCATGAGCTACAACTGATACTATTTCTTCCGTTGAATGCTTATCTAATAAAGTATCAAACAATGCAATTCTTCTTGATTTTCCGAATCCACTAAAATACGCATTGGAATGAGCAGATCTTTTACTTCCATCCATAATATCAATCCTTCCAATAGGAAAACTTACTTTTTTAGCAAAATCTTCAATTGCAACTTTTAAATCACCATCCTTAAGAGGTGTAAATTTATTAAACATAGGAGCAATCACATGAACAAACAAGGGTTGTACAGCAATCATAAAGGCAGTCATCAAAGCCCAAGCAATCCACCATCCATTATCTTGGAATGTATTGAAAAAATAAAAAATGGGTACTATTACGGCACTTCCTAAAACAATAGTAAGACCGTAACCTTTAAATTTATCGGAGATAAAAGTATGAATTGATGTTTTGTTAAAACCATATTTCTCTTCAATAACAAATGTACTGTATAGAGAAAACGGTATATTAAGAATATCATTAATTACAAATAAAATCCCAAAAAAAAGCAAACCAGAAATAATATAATTCGTTGAATTAAGACGAACAAATTCATCTAAAAAACCAAACAAACCAAACTGAATAACAATCAGAGTTAAAATTAAGCTAAAGGTGCTAGAATAAAGTCCAAGTTTAGTCTTGTCTTTCAAGTATTCTTGAGATTTAGAATATTTTTTATCATCATAAAATTCTTGAAAACCATCTGGAATAGTTGTTGTAATACTATTCATATTTAATACCGAGCTTATTGTAGAAAGTAAATATTCAACAATTAAAGCACCAATAATGATAAAATAATACGTTTGTTCCATATCAGCTTAAAATTTTATTGAACAACCAAGAGCTTTACTGACGGACTTTGTTATTCTTTCCCCAGCTAGCATTTGGTCTAATGCATTTATAAGGAATGCTTCTTCAACATTAGATTTATTTCTAGCATTATCATCAATAGCTCCGCGATATACAAGATTATCTTTGTTATCAAAAAGGTAGACATGAGGAGTTTTTGTAGCACCAAATGAATATGCTAATTTTGCATTTGGATCTTGCGCATATGGAAAATTGTAATTCTTTTCCTTAGCATGCTTTTTCATTTTATGTAAACTATCGTCACCATTAAACCTGGCAACATTTGAGTTAATTACAATCATTCCAATATCTCTTTTTAAATAAGAAGATGCTATTTCAACATATCTATCCTCCCATCTAATGACCCATGGACACGTATTGCAGGAGAATATAATTAAGGTACCATTCTTACCTTTTATTTCATTTAGAGTTATTTGCTTTCCACTAATTTCATCAAGAGGGTGATTAACCTTTGGCATTTTATTCCCTATCTCCAACTCAGTGGCGTCAACCAAACTTAGACTTAATAAAAAGAATAAGATTTTAAAACATCTATATAATTTCATTTTTAAATTTATAAAAAATTTTATCATTTCCATGAGCTAATTAATAATTTTAAATGATTTTTATTGTACATAAAAACAATCTTATCCATTAAAAGACCGACAGGAATTAAAGCACAAAACCACATTATGTATTCTATCCAAATTCTATAACGGGGGAACTCTCCACCATGTGGTGTTAAAATAGAAATTATTAAACTTGAATATAAAATGATACTTAAAGAAATAATCATCAGACGAAAATTCTTATTTAAAAACATTTGAAAAAATGATACCATGAGGAGCAAGAGTAATAGTGGTCTATATAATATTGCAAATACATAATCATATAATTTTTTTAAAAATTTTGGCATTTTTGGAAAGGAAGGATTAAATGATCTTTTTGTGAAAAAACTATGCCAATTTGAAATTGCGTAATAAAACAATGGAATTGGAGCTTTTTTTATTACTTTCATAGCAAATTCTTCATCATTCATAAGCTTGACTTTTTCCATGCCAGTATATTTACTCAAAGCCTTATATATATCAATATAATCAGATTCAGTATCCATAGTATAGCTCATTTTAATTTTCATATTTTTTGCTTTTTCAAGCATCCCTTCTTCCTCAATGACTGAATATAATTTAGTTCCCTCTCCATATTTAATTAACCCTCCTCTAATGGCAGTCATATTTAAGCCTCCCCATAAAATAGATGACTGTTCATATTCAGAATTAAGAACGAATGAATTCTTGAATTGGATCCATGAAAAATGAAATGAAAAATTTAATAGGATCATTAAAATTGAAATTTTCAAAACCTTTTTAGAGCAATTATTTAAAAAAAATACTGCAAAAATAATTGGGACTATCATAAGCAAAGCAATCGGTTTTGTGACAATACATAATCCACTAAAAACACTAGAAAGAATTGCATATTTAAAATAACTGTCTTTTTGAAAGTTTAACCTAAGCAAAAAGAACCAAGAAAGTGTAGTCAAAATTGCTAAGATAAAATCTGCTAGAACATATGTAGAGTAATATAATAGCGAAGGGTTAAAACCAATTAATATTGAACAAAGGAAAGAAGATGAACTTGATAGATTATATAATTTAAAACTCCTAAATAGTAATACAACCATCATAGAATGTAAAGTTAATTGGAAAAGTGAAAATACTATTTGCCAACTATCGTTGGAAATAAAATAGGATACACGAATGATTAAAGGAAAAAAAAAAGGTCTTATATTTGAAATGTAATTTGTAAAGTCTTTAGACACACTCACATATCCAGAGCTATCTGGAGATGTTTTTGGTATTAATGATGGATTTGTTTGGATTGAAAATAAAAATACAATGAAGAAAAGAATTAAATTAATGATAAATTGCTTTGATAATATTTTATTTATCAAAATTGTTTTCATCTAATATTATTGTTTTTGTTAATAAAATTAAATTAATTATTCATTGATTCATTGTTATCTTTATCAAATCCAATCAATTCTTCCTCTACTACGATAGGTCGTTCAATACTTTGATCAAAAATTTTAGCGATATATTCTCCTATAATTCCTAAAAATATCATTTGGATACCGGCAAAAAAAGCAATCAAAATTACTATAGTTGTGAG
>JBJKZY010000023.1:0-43767 GCA_045568995.1 Fidelibacterota bacterium
GAAAGGTTATGGTTAGCAAATAACAATATTACTGGTCATATACCCTCCGAAATTGGAAACTTAACGAATTTAAAAGAATTAGAATTAGCCAATAATTCACTAGCAGGTACTATTCCAATTGAAATATTTAATTTAATTAATCTAGAAAAGTTATGGTTATTCAATAATAATCTTGTTGGAGAAATTTCAAATGAAATTATGAAGCTAACCAATTTAAAGTCATTAATGTTGTCCAAGAATGATTTTGAGGGAGAAGTTCTAAGTAAAATAACCTTTATGGAAAAATTAGAAAACATAGCATTACAAGAAAATAGCTTTTCAGGAGAAATTCCAAGCCAAATTGGAAATTTAATAAACCTAGAATATCTTAACTTATCTAAAAATAGTTTTAGTGGTGTCATACCAGATGAAATATGCTTTCAGGGTGATAACACTCCAATTTTATTCAATAATTATCTTTGTCCACCTTATCCATCTTGTATTGATATTAATATAGAAGATCAGAACCTCATTAATTGTGATGGTGTTATTGAATTATGGGGGAACTATTATTCAATTGAAGGAACAACAGAAATAATCATTAACGGAGAGAATATTTCAGGTTATATCCCTCCAAATATTGGTGAACTGGTAAATCTAACAACCTTAATTCTAACATATAATGGATTATTTGGAGAAATCCCTCTGGAGTTATTTAACTTAATAAATTTATCAACATTAATTTTATCAAATAATCAATTATGGGGAGGTATACCAAACCAAATTGGAAATTTAATAAACCTAGAACATCTTGACTTATCTGACAATAACATAACGGGTCCAATTCCTTCCGAGATAGGATATTTAGAAAATATAGATCAAATTAATTTTCATAATTGTTCTCTTAATGGTAATATACCAAATGAAATTATAAATTTGAATAATTTAACAAGACTATATCTCAACGGTAATGAATTTTCTGGTCCTATACCATCAGAAATTGGTAATCTTATAAATTTGGAAAAATTAAATTTATCTGCCAACGAGTTATCAGGAGAAATTCCCTCTTCGATTGGAAATCTGACTAATCTTAATAACTTATTTTTAAATCAAAATAGTCTCTCAGGTTTGATACCAAACTCTATATGTGATCAAGGGGATAATTCACCGGGCTTAAGTGATAATTTTTTGTGTAGTCCATATCCAATATGTATTCAACACGTTGTAGGATATCAAGATTCAACCAATTGTGATTAGTTTTAATAGGAATGGTTTTATATAAACAAGGGTCTTTCATATTTGATCTTATATGGGTTTTCTGTCTATAATTGAATATAATATAGCGTAGGATATTTAAATGGAAAATCGTATAGAAGACCTTGAAAAAAGAATAGAAAAACTTGAAAGAATAATTTACAATAGTAAGATTGTAAAAACGAGAGATGATAAATGGGATGAACTATTAAAAGTTGTAAGAATTCAGAAAAAGAGAAAGAGAATTCAAGCGTAGTAATTCTTCTCTTCATTTTATAAAAAATTTAATATAAACAGCAGAATTAAAAGGTCTTGCGAGAATTACTTTTTGCGAGATTAAAAATATTAATATTGCATCAAGTCGTCCTTTTTTTAATTTAATAAAAGATCGTTTCTAGTATTTATGAAAAACCTAGTTCTTTCATTTATTACTATCATAAGAAAACGCCCTATCAAAGAATTAGTTTAATTTTAAAGATTATCATATGATGATTGTTACCTTTTGTTGAATGGTTATAATCAATTTTATTTTATTAGTTGATTTGATTATTTATATTTAAATCAAACAATATTTGACATTTATGGAAATGTACTTGCCCTTCACAACCATTGTAGAAAAAGCAGGGTATTTGAGCCTGTCCAGATGGAAAGATTTAAGAAATGAGGGTGTTTTGACTTTTCAATTCATAATAAATCTAACTTATTTTTTTAATGTTAAATTAAGTTTTAGATATAAAAAGTTTTAAGAAAATTTAGATAAGAAGGTATTATATAATGGGTGATTCAGAAATAACAGTTGGTGAATTAAAAGAAAAGGTTGAAAGTTTTATTAAAAAAAGAAACTGGAGCCAATTTCATGATTCAAAAAGTTTATCAATGAGTATTGCTATTGAGGTAGCTGAGTTGATGGAAAATTTTCAGTGGGTTTCAACTTTAAATTCAGAAGAAATAATGCAAGATCAAAATTTAAAAGCAAATGTAATTGATGAGATTGCTGATGTTTTGATTTACTCTTTAGCTTTTTGCATCAAAAATAATATTGATGTCTCGAAATCCATAAATCTAAAATTAAAGAAGAATGAAGTAAAATACCCAATAAGTAGGTTTAAGGGGAAGTATAAATAATTTATTAATAACTTGGAGAAGCATATGAATGGTTTTTTTAAAGGTTTTTTAACAGCAATAGGATTTTTTTGTCTATTAATTTTTTTAACGGGTTCATCTACAAGTAACCCGTATAATATTAATAAACCAGGTAGATATGTTTTTTCAAAAGGTGTAGATTGGAGGAAAAATGATTTTTCTACATGGGTGGATACACAAAATGGAGTTGCTCTAATAAGTTATATTGACTCAAGAAATGAAGAAAAGGTACAAATTTCAAATTTTCAAGATGTTTTAGAATTATCTAAAAAAATAGATTAAGATAAGATTTTTATGCTTATTTTAATCTAGAAATAATTACTCATAATATATAAATAAAGGTGTTAATTAGTATTTTTATATACTTATTAATAAATTAAAAATATGATGATGTTGAAAAAAATAAATATAAAATTTAAACGTTTAACATTCTTAATTTTGTTTTGTTTGCTCTTTCTAGAAAATGAAAGGTTAATGGCGACAGACTATTTAGACTTTTTTAAATGGAATAAGCCAAATCACATAAATGTTGTTAAACCTGATATTGACACTATTTTTAAATTAGGTAGGATATATTATGGTTTAAAAAGTATCAATTTAGAATATACCAAAGAGGATTTTATTAAAGATTTAAAGAAATTAGGATTTACAAAGAAAGAAATTCAATATTATGAGAGTTTAGATCTGATGTTCTTTATGGAAAAGTATGTTAATCAAATAAGAATTTTTGAAAATAATATTGATCAAAATAAATTAACAGAAAATTCAATTTTACGTTCTAAATATCATATAAAATAAACTTGGATATATACTCACTTTATCTAATTAAAGCATAATAAAGACCTTTTCTATTACTAAAGTTTATTTTTATGAATATATCTAGTTAAATATTTTTTCTTTCTTAATATATATTTTAAACTTTTAGTTTTAAAGACAAGATTCTAATTTATAACCTATGATTAATATAATATTTTTAATTCTAATTTTAATAGTTCCATTCCAACAGGCTATTCCACAGGAGCGAATTCCGCTTTCAATTCCCGTTTTAGATCAAGCTAAAGAGGAATTAATTTTAAAATCATCAGAAATAAATAAATTTCATAGAGTTAAACATACCAGAATAATTTACACATATGATAAAAAAGGTCTAACGCTTGAGTATCATAATTTTGATGTTCATAACTATATGGTTTCTCAAACCATATACAGCAAGGAACAGAACACCTGGTCATTGATATCAATAGCTCAATGTAAATTTGGAAATTGTTATTGACAAATTTATTAAAGTATTTTCTTAACCGATTAATATATATATATGTATAAATAAATTTATATTGTAACAAAAATAATTTTATTTTAAAATTAAAGTTGATTAAAAAAAACGATTACCATATAAAGCTCACATAATGAAATATTTTAGTATTATCTTATTTTTTCTTCTAAATGAAAATGTTTTCTTTGCTGAATTAAAAGACGAGCACCTAATTAAATATAACCTACATAACCTAGTTTCTTATGTTGACTATTTTGACAATGATCGCTTAAAAATTTCATATATTGATTATTTCAAGGTATTTCCTAAATATGAAAGGGTTATCAGAGATAATTACTTCGGGTATAATAATAATTGTATTGAAAGTAGGATTTACTTTAAAAACAATATGAAACAAATTTATGAAGTGTATTATGATAGAGATAGATGTAATGGACAGATTAAAATGATTGTAGATAAAACTGGTAAAGAGGCAATTATACAGAAAAGGAATAATATTAAAGATTAATCTTCTTCAGTTCCTTTTTCATCAACTGCTAATTCGATAAATTTTTCTAAATTTTTTTTACAGATAATGGCGTTTTTTACTTTTTCATCCTCTTTTTTATCCACATAAAGATTAATAAAGTTTGAACATGTTCTAATGCACATTCTAAAGTTTCAATTAAGTCTAGTTCTTTTTTCATATTTTTTTTAAGAGATTAATTTAAAAAATATTAAATAATTAATATCTATAAATTAATATTTTATAATGTTCTTTTCATCTTAATAAAGATTTCAAAATAATGATAAAAAGATTAATATTATATACCTATGTTTAATATAATATTCGCGATTATAACTTCTATATCAATTATAAATGGTAATGGCTTAGACAATTATCTTGAAATCGCTGGAGAGAACCGAACAGAAATAGAAATTGCACTTCAAAAAGTGCCAAAATCCCAAGCAAAAGGTTTAGTTTGGTTAATCTCAAATATGCCAAATGAAGATCTTCAAACTCTCTCATCAGATTTTTTATTAAATAACACTAAATTGGCCTACGAGGCTTGGAACAGTTCTCCATGGAAAAATTCTATTCCTGAAAATATTTTTCTTGATAATATATTACCCTATGCTAATCTCAATGAAAAGAGAGAGGAGTGGAGGTATAGGTTTAAAAGTAGTTTCTCCAAAAACATTAAAAATGCAAAAACAATCTCTGAGGCCGTTGTTATTTTGAACAAGCAAATATTCTCTCAATTGGGGGTTATTTATTCAACGAAAAGACCCAAAGCTGATCAATCACCGAATGAGTCAATCCAGGCTGGTATGGCATCTTGCACGGGTCTTAGTATTCTCTTAATCAGTGTGTGTAGAAGTCTTGGTATACCAGCAAGATTCGTAGGAACTCCGTCATGGTATAACGACTCAGGTAATCATTCATGGGTTGAGATATGGGATAATGGTTGGCATTTTACGGGAGCAGCTGAGCCAGTTGATGATCTTTTAAATGCAGGGTGGTTTGACAATTATGCATCGAAGGCTGTCCAAGGGCATCAGAAATATGGAATTTTTGCTGTTACTTGGAATCCCTCTGATCAGTATTTTCCAATGGATTGGTTGCCTGGAGTGAAAACTTATAGAGGCCTGGATGTAACCGAGCGATATAAAATAAAGGATAATACAAATTTAGCTTCAATTGGTTTTAGAGCTATAGACAAATATGGGTTTAGAGCTTCTGAAAAGATAATAATAAATGGACCCGATAATTATTTATTTGAAGGAAGGACGAATGATGAATCAAAAGATATGAATGACTTTTTAACCTTAATGTTACCAAAAAAAAAATATTTTAAAATTAATATAGATAATAAATCAAAAAAAATATTTACTGTAAATGATACTATAATTGAATTTAAAATAGATTAGATAAACTAATTTAATCATAAATTGGTTTAAATATTTAAAAAATAATAAATGAGTAAATTTTTTGTTTACGTAATTGAATTAGATATTGAAGTTTCAAAGCTTAAAAAGTTTCGTTTAAAAAATCCTAATTATTTAGTGAAAAGTAAATGCTTTTACGTTGGTCAAACTTCTAGAAGACCATCATTGCGTTTTGAACAGCATAAAGAAGGTTACAAGTCAAATAAATATGCTCGGATTTATGGAATTCAATTAAGGTATGACTTATTTGAAAAATATAATCCAATACCAACAAGAAAAGACGCTATTCAGATTGAACGTATGTTAGCATTAGAACTCAGAAAAAAACAGTTTGGAGTATGGTATAATTAGTAATAAAAAAACAATAGATGGTATCGGAGAAGTTTCTTTTATTAAAAGCAATAAAATTCGAAGGCTAAGTATTTTTATTAAAAATGATATGGGCATTATGGTAAAATTTCCACTAGAAATTAGCTTTAATCATGCCGAATCTTTTGTTAAAAAGAAAAATAATTGGATTAAAAAGCAAAAAGAGAAGATATCAAAGAAGATAATTTTGAAAAAATATCAAATTCCATCAGAAAAAATAGTTGAAGAATTTATTTTTATCACCACAAAAAAAATCCAATCTTTTTCCCTAAAATATAATTTGAAATACAATAAATTAAGTTTTAAATGGATGAAAAGTCGATGGGGAAGTTGTAGTTATAAAAATAATATTACTCTGAATCTATGGATGATGTTTTTACCGAAAAATTTAAAAGACTATATAATTCTTCATGAATTGGTTCACATAAAAATTAAAAACCATAGTAAAGAATTTTGGATAGAATTAGGAAAAATTTGTGAAAAACCACGACTTTTTAATAAAAGATTAAACCGTGATTTTTCTATTTAGTTAGTAATTTTAAAAAACTTTTTGAAAAGAGATAATAAGAATGTTTAGATTTAACAACTTACAAGAAAAAAGAAAAATTGAGTATAAAACTGATATTGATCGATTTATTTCATATTTTAAAGGAATTAACTTTTTTTTAAGAGAGATTGAAAAACTGCGTTTTGTCAAGCCACATCCTCTAATTAATACTCGTTGTAAATATAATAATTCTTTAATCAGCCTAAAATGGAATAAATCCATATTTAAAAGTAAAGTTCTTCTCCTAATGGATTCAAATTTTGATATTGGAGATAATTTGATACCTTCAAAGAGTGAAAAAAGTTACAAAGCAAAAATCAATTTACTTAAAAGCTTAAAACCAATAAAGTTCGAAATAACTTTTAAAAATGACCAAAGTAATGACTTTTCTTTCTCAATTTTTAATAATATAAATCTCAATAAAACGAATTTTAATCCAAATTTTGTGATTTTATTTTTCGCATCTGTAAACGAAATAAAGAAAGTCATAAGGTTTTAAATACAAACGGAATTATTACATTCGGATTATGACAAAAAATACAATAAATGTAGGTTTTATTATAATGGGCTTGTTAATTACTGTTATATCAGTCAGTAATTTCACAATAATTCCACTCATTATAGGATTTGTGGTTTTATTACAAGGGGTTTATGGATTTTTTAAAAAATAACCTTTATTTTTTTTAAAATTTCACTTTAACTAAATTTTTTATAATTAATAATATTAGGATATATAAAAATATATAAATCATTTTTCTCTTTCTAAAAAAAAACTTCTCTACTAGAATTTTTTTTTTGTTAATTCTAAATTATGAAAGGGAAGGGTAAGATTTATAGATATTAAACTTTAAAATAACAGAGAGTTAAAATATGAAACTTAATTTATCTAATTTACTTGATAATGTATTTATAGAATTTTTAACACCATTTATCATCTCAATTTTCTTGTTTATTTTTATTAGAAAATTATTGAAAGGTTATCTAAAAGTTTTCTTTGAGAGAACCTCCACAAAAATTGATGATTTATTAATCAAAAATAAAATATTTTTAAATTTATCTTACCTAGTCCCATTATTAGTGATATATTTTTTTATTGATAATTTTTCACCTTATGAAATAATAATTGAAAGGATACTTAAAAGTGGTTTTGTTATAATAATTACAATAACTGTCAGTTCAATAATTACTGTATTTGGAGAATTATATGAGAAAAGTAAATATTCTGGCAGGATAAACATAAAAAGTTATCTTCAAATATTTAAGCTAATATTAATTATATTAAGTACTCTTTCTATTGCTGCTATTCTTCTAAACCAATCTCTTTTATATCTCCTTAGTGGGATTGGCGCTCTCACAGCGGTCCTAATTATTGTATTTAAGGATACAATTTTATCGTTCGTAGCTTCAATTCAAATTAATTCTAATGACTTATTTAAAATTGGTGATTGGATTGAAGCTCCATCATTTGGCGCGGATGGAGATGTAATCGATATAGCTTTGCATAATATTAAAATTCAGAATTGGGATAAAACTATTTCAATAATACCTACATATAAATTAATAGATTCATCTTTTAAAAATTGGAAAGGGATGAGCTTAAGTGGTGGTAGGAGAATTAAAAGATCAATAATGATTGATCAAAGCAGTATTCGTTTTTTAGAAGAGAAAGATATTGAAAAATATCGAAAAATTAAATTATTGAATTCTTACATTGAAAATAAAATGACTAATGTTGAAAAGACAAATAAATTAATTAATAAAGACTTTCAATTCCTTTTTAATAAAAGAAGGATTACAAATATTGGAACATTTAGGGCTTACATAGAATATTATTTAAAGAAAAATGATCAAATACATAAATCACTCACTTTTTTAGTTAGGCAATTGGCACCAACAGAAAATGGATTACCAATTGAGATTTATGTTTTTACAAATGTCACCAACTGGATTGAATATGAAAGAATTCAATCTGATATATTTGATCATTTGTTAGCTATTTTAGTTGAATTTGATTTAAGAATTTTTCAAAACCCTACTGGAAGTGATTTTAATAAATATAAGCAAATGTCTTAGTAAATACTTATAAACTACTAAAAAAGTAAATAACTATATTTTTATATTTTTGATAATAATTAATCTATTTTTCAACAAATCTAAAAACATATTATTTACTGTTTTCATTAATTTTTTTTCTTTTATTTTTTACACTCATCCAGGATTTTCTATCTTCTAATAGTGTATCTAAATTGTAATTAGTATCATTTTATTACAATATATGTAATCAGTTTTTAAAATTAATATTTCTAATCAAATCTAGTTGTTTATAGAAGTTATAAATTAAAGACTATTTAGAATATTATAGATTAAAATAATGTTTATTTAATATTATATGGATTTTTTTTATTATTTATTTTCTATTATAAATAATTGTTTTAATTAGGTTTAAAATATTACACAATAATATTAATTATAGTGTATAAAATATTAAAAATAATAGTTATAAAAAAATTTTAATTCCTATTATTCTATTATTACTATTTATAAAGGTTATTTTTAAAAGAATTTTATATACCAATTAATATTATTGTTAAATAAAGTGGAAGTATCATAATGATATATATATGAAAAAAAACAAACTGAAATAATACCCAGTGATGATAAGAGATATATTATTTAGAATTTATTTTTTAAACATATAATAATGATAAATATTATTTTTTATTAAATAAATGTTTTAGGTAGTAATTATCAAAAGAAGAGCAAATAAATTTTATCTAAAAGAAATTAAATTGAAAAAAAATACGGTTTAGTTATCCTAATTTTTTTTTAAGAAATATCAAATATTTTGTTTACTTAATAAAAATAAATAACCAGGGTTGTTAAGAATTTTTCTCATTTTAAATCAAAGAAAAAAATATAAAAAAATATTTTTATTTATAAAAATTTAAGATATTAAGTTTGTGATTTAGAAAAGTTAAATGGATATCCGTTTCTATTTTGTTCATTTATTTAAATTAATTTTTGATTATGTGTATTTATTTCCTTTTCTTTTTATTGAAAATAATATTGACACATTTTAAAGTTGTTAAAATATATTCCATAATATTATTAAAAATATTTCTGTTAGAAATTCATAAAGATCTAATGTTGTAAAAATATTTTTCCTATAATGATATTCTACTTTTATAATAAATACTAATATATTTCTTCTATTTATTATGAATTTTAATTTTAAAAAATATATTATAAATATTTTAATGGTGGTAATAATTATACCAAAATTTTTGTTTATTATCCAATTATATATAACAATAATAAATTTAATAAAATTATTAATAATAAATAAAATAAAAAAATTTATGCCAAAATATTTACTTATTATATGGTACCATATAACTTTTTAAAATTTTATATATTTTATAAAAAAAAATAAAATTTAGTTAATATTATTATATAAATAAAAAAAAATTATTTTTATTTTTAATTTTATTTTTTTATTTATTTATTTGTATGTTATTTTTTTTTATTTTCATTGGATGAAAAAAGTAATTTTGTTCAAAAGAATTGTTATATTTTTCTTAGTTATTTTTAATTTTTCTCAAGGAAAAAAAATTAAAGATGATGATATTAAAAAGTTTATTATCTCAAAATATGAGGGAGATACCTCTACTGTCTCTAATCTGTTAACTGAAAAATTTATATATAATCATCCACCCATTGTTGGGCTTGGCGTTGACGTGGTTTATAAAGAAGGCAGTTTTGAAATCCTAAAAATTCTTAGGAGAGATTCATTAAACTTTTTTTCAATTGGTGATAAAATTGAAGAAATTAATAATCAAAAAGTTTTAGCAAATACTGAATTGCCTATTGGCCCTATCGGGAGTATTCACAAATTAATTTTAAACAAAAAAAATGATTCGACCTTTATTGAAATTGAAGTTCCTCTTATTGAATTTTCTTATCAAGAGCCTAAATTATCTTTTATAAATTCAATAAATTTATATGCTAAACAATGGTATGATTTTGATATAAAATTTTTAGATATAATTCATAGGAAAAACAAAGCTTTTGTCTACTATAGATGGGAAGGTTCGAAAATTAAAGGAGGTCCAGTTTACATATTTTATGCAATGGAATTATTAGTTTATAATAAAAAAAATGAAGCAATAGATAATATCAAAACTTTGTGGACAAACGATATTCTCATGAAACAATTTTTACATTAGATATTAAATTTATCATTTCAGAATAAATTTTTTGATTTGTTACTAAAATATTATCATCAAAAATTGAAAATTTTTTTCCTTTAATTCCAGTAATCTTACAACCAGCCTCATTAGCAATTATAACTCCTGCTGCTGTATCCCATGGTTTCAATCCGAATTCCCAAAATCCATCAAGCTTTCCTTCAGCTACATAACAAAGATCCATTGCTGCAGATCCAAATCTTCGAACACCCTGTGACCTTCTTGTCAACTCCTTAAAGATTTGCATGTTATTTTCCCATAATATGTCATGATTATAACTAAATCCGGTTGCCAAAAGACTTCTTTCAACAGTTTCTACATTAGAACTTATTATGGATTCTCCCTCACAGTATGCACCTTCTCCTTGAATTGCTGTATAAAGTTTTGAAGTAGGTAGTTCTAAAACTAATCCTACTAGAGGTTTTCTCTTTTTATATAATGCAATTGAGATTGAAAATGGATGGCAGCCATGTACAAAATTAGTAGTTCCATCTAATGGGTCAATAATCCATAAATAATCAGATTTTATTTGATTTAAGCCGCTTTCTTCAGCAAGAATAGAGTGATTAGGAAATGACTTTGAAATTATGTTTTTTATAATATTTTCTGAATTTGTATCGGTTCTAGTAACCAGATCAATTTTCCCCTTATAAAAAGGGTCTTTAATTTTTGGAAGGTCTTCTAAAATCGTATAAGAAGCTGTGATCGCAGCTTCAATTGCAATATTTAAAAAATCACCATTAGCCATGAGTTTTATACTCTTTTGCAAAATAATCTTTGGTCATTACTTTTAGACTTCCAGTTAAAAGGACTATCGATATTAAATTAGGGAAAGTCATAATGCCAAGTGCAGCATCTCCAAAAGCCCAAATTGTTTCAAGCTCAGCAATGGCGCCTATAAAAACAAAGATTACATAAATCCAAAGGTAGGGTTTAATAGATTTTTCACCAAAAAGGAATACTGCAGATCTATTTCCATAAAATGACCAGGCTATTGCAGTAGAAATAGCAAACAATAAAACGGATAAAGTTACAATTTTATCTCCAAAAGGAATAAGAAAACTTAAACCTTCCTTAAATGCAAAAGCAGTAAGAACACTAGAATTTAATAAATTTGGAGAAATCGGTAAGCCGTAAGGTGAGAGGCTATTTCCATTATAAATTCCATTATCAATTGCAAATTTTGCTTCAGAAATTGTTTTGGCATCGATATTGACAAAAAACTCAGTACTTTTCCAAGCGCCAGTTGAAATAATAACTAATCCAGTCATTGTACAAATAATAAGGGTATCAATATATGGACCTAACATAGCTACGGCACCTTCTCTAATTGGATATTTTGTTTTTGCTGTAGAATGGGCTATTGCCGCTGAACCTTGTCCAGCTTCATTTGAATAGAGTCCACGTTTTATTCCCCAAAGCATAGTCATCAAAATTCCACCTCCAGTTCCAGCTATTGTGGCAGGAGGGTTAAATGCCATAGTTATAATTAAATTAAAACTCTCTGGAATTTTATTTAGGTTAGAAATAATAATAATTGAAGCACAAAGAACATATGCCAGAGCCATTATAGGTGCTAAATAGCCAGTTACGTTTCCTATCCTACTTATTCCGCCAATTATAACTAAGGCAACAATAATTGCCATAATGATACCGTTAAAGAATTGAAGAAAAGAAACTTCAAAACCAGGCCAAATTTGATGCTTAAATGTTAAAAAATGACTGCTACCCACTAAATTTGAAACTTCAGAGTATATTTGATCAGAAACGGTAAAAGATTGTACCGCGTTTCCCGTTGCAAATGAACATATAATAGCAAATGCAGCAAAGAATACAGCCATCCAGCGCCAATTTTTTCCAAGTCCATTTTCTATTGAATACATAGGACCACCAGCTGTCTTTCCCAGAGCATCCATTTCTCTGTATTTCAAAGATAATGTACATTCAGCATATTTTAGAGTTGTTCCAAAAAATGCAGTTACCCACATCCAGAATAATGCTCCAGGACCTCCATAATAAATTGCAGTAGCTACACCGGCAATATTTCCAATGCCAACAGTAGCAGATAATGCTGTGGTGAGTGCTTTGAAGTGATTTAAATCACCCTCATCATTTGGATTATCGTACTTACCTCTAGTTACATTAATTCCATGTTTTAAATATTTTAATTGAGGAAAACCTAATTTGACCGTAACGTAAATTCCAGAACCTACAAGAGCTAAAACCATTAGAGGTACAGACCTCTGAGAAGGGAATGACCAAACAGAATCAAAAAAATTAAAGCCAAATATATAAAGTAAAAAAAAGATAGTGCCAAATGCTATATAGCCTGCTGTTTTTCGTTCCATTTTAACTCCGTACACTTTTTGAGAAAATAATAAGTTTTTCAGTAACAACTAATATACTTAAGTTAAATTATTTAATGTTATATAATAAATTTTTTATAGTATTTGCTATATGAAAATAATCGCTGGTGTTGATGAGGTTGGTAGGGGACCTTTAGCAGGTCCAGTTTACGCAGCTGCTGTTATTTTATCTAAAAACCACACATTAATTGGTTTAGACGATTCCAAAAAGATCTCTAAAAAAAAGAGAGAATTATTATTTCTTGACATTAGAAAACAAGCTATTTCAATAGGACTAGGTTACGCCGATGTGAAAACTATTGATAAGATTAATATAAGAGAGGCCTCTTTTATAGCTATGGAGATGGCATTAAAAAATCTATCTAAAACACCAGATTATGCTCTTATTGATGGGTTTCCTTTAAAAAGTCAAAATATACCTAATGAAGGTGTGATTAAAGGCGATACGATTCATGATAATATTAAAGCTGCATCGATAATAGCAAAAGTTATAAGAGATAATCTAATGTCTAAATATAATTTAATTTTTCCTGAATATAATTTCTTAAAAAATAATGGTTATGGGACAAAAGAGCATATTGAAGCTTTGGAGAAACATAAAGCTACACCAATTCATAGAAAGACTTTTAGAAAAGTTTCTGAAAATATACCCACTTTCAATTGGCTTATCGAAAAAAATAAATTAAAATGGATGGGAAATAAATTTGCAGGATTACTTATTTTAGAAGAAGATAAAAATATTAAGAAAAAAATTATTAAAGCTGATATGGATGAAGGATTTTTTATAGTAGTTGAAAATAAAGAATATGTTTTTGTTTTTGTTTATACAAAATATAAAAATATGGGATTTCTCTTTAATCCGAAAAAGGGGGTTTCTTTAAAGGATATCAAAGATTCAAGAAAAATTATGATTGAGCGAATAATTAATGAACAGAATAATTTTAGGTTTGATATAATTAATGTAACTTTAGAAAAAGGAAATCCGATAATTAAACATATTAAAAACGTGAACATAACTTTATAAATAATGGAAATTAAAAAAGAAAAAATTGTATCAGAGGTTAAAGCAATAATATATATCATTTTATCTGTTTTACTTATAAAAGTAACGGTATTGGAAGCATATATTGTTCCTACTGGTAGTATGGAAAATACTATTATGACAGGAGACTTTCTAATTGGAACAAGGTTTGTTTATGGATTGAGAACTCCAGATTGGATAGGAATACCTTATACTGATAAAGGATTTTCAGTTCCATATTTTACTTTTCCTAAATTTAAAATACCTAAAGTTGGGGATGTTTTAATTTTTAAATTTCCAAGGGATCATTATGTTAAATATGTTAAACGATGCGTGGCAGGGCCAGGTGATAGTCTGACCCTTTCAAACAAAGATTTATTTGTAAATGGTAAACTTATTCCAATGTGGGAACATGGAAAATTTAGAGATAGACCAATGGGAGAAAATTTACAACAACCAGATATATTTCTCAGTTCAGATAAAAATAGAAATCGCGATAATTTAGGACCTATTTATGTACCTAAAAAAGGGGATATATTTAAAATTAATGATGAAACGGATTGGGAGTTATTAATCCAATTATTAATTATGGAAGGACATGAAGTCACCTTATCTAATGATAGATTGACATATAACTTTACAATTCAAGATCCTCAGCAAATATATAGAAGAAAAGGATCTAGGGATCATTTTAAAAAGTATCATTTAAATGGCGCGGGAGGTAACTTAATTAACCCTTGGAATATTAAACTTACTAAAAAGGACAAAGACCTTATTTACATCAATGGGAGGCAAGTTAGTGAATATGTTGAATATGAGTTAAGCCAAAATTATTATTGGGTTATGGGTGATAATAGAGATGATAGCTTAGATTCAAGATATTGGGGATTTGTTCCTCAAAATAATATTCTTGGTGAGGCAGTTTTAACCTATTTTTCTTTAAACCTAGATACTTATTTTCCAAGATGGAATAGAATAGGCACAATCCTAAAATAATTATAGTTGAAACTCTTATTTCTCTATGGTTCATTCTTTTTAATTTTCAATCTTTCTTTCTGTCCAGAAGCACCAAGAATGGTAATCCACTTTAATTATGATGGTAAAAAGAGTCAAGTTATAAAGGATATCCGAAAATTATTAATAGATAATGGCTACGCCATTGATGAATATGCACCTACTGAAGGATTTTTATTTACAGACTATAAATACCATAATTGGGGTACGGGAGAGCGGATGCTTTCGTTAATCGTTGATATTGACGATAAAATTACGGTTACAGCAAAAGGGAAAATAGCAATTCCAGTGGCCGGCACTGGAAATATGGATAGAATTTTGAGAATCAAATCTGTAGATAAATTACCCTATAGAGTTCAAAAAAAAATATTTTTCCCAATAATTAAATCAATGGATAGTTTAGGATATAGCATAATTCAGGAAAGTCTCTAATTGATTTTAAAATATTAATTCTTACAAATGTATTATTATATTAAAATTTTGAATTATATTTTTACTTAACTTTTATTAAATTATCGTAAACTATGTCGATAGATTTTGAAAATAAAGAAAGCCGTTTAAAGTATCTTGATGAGAAACTTGATAATTTATTATCAGGAATTAATTCAACATATGGACAGGCCTTGTTAGACGAGTTGGTAATAAGATTGGAAAGAACTATAAAAGATTTTAATGAAGAAGTCGAAAAAATAATGGGCAACCTTAAAGATAATTCTGACCGCAAAAATAAAATTATTCATGACCTAATGGAAGGTAATCAACCATTTATCAATAAGAAATCATCAAAAAATAAACCTGATGAATCAGAAGATGATGAAAATATAGATGATGATAAACCTGAAATGAGCGAATGGGAAAAGAAGTTGGAAGGGTTATAAACTGAAACGGGGTTTTAATGAATACTAAAGATAAATTTATTTTTATAATATTATTTTCAATTATTGGGTTCGGCTTTTATTTCCAACACCTCAATGACGAAAATCTCAAAAAGATGGATTCACTAAAAGATGATAATAAGGATTTTGAAAATATAACACTTAACAGACACGAAGATAGTCTAAGGCACTATAGAATGCAATTTAAAGGTCGTGGTAAACATATAAGAGCGGCACAGAATGATATAAAATCTAATACATCTTTAATTGACAAAAATACGGATTCACTAGCATCTTTAATCGATGACGTTAGTTTTCAGCTGGACAACTTCAAAAGAAGTTCTGATAAGAAGTTTAGGGATTTAACTAATGATTTAGATGATCTTGATTCCGATGTTAAAGGTCAAATAAGAAAATTAAAACAAGGAATCTCTGATTTAGAACAAACATCTTCAACATTAAATAAGCGTATTAAAGAAATCGAAGATTTAGCTTTAATACAAAAAGAAAAAGCTGAGGCTGCTGAAGACGATTAGAGATAAATAATAAATATCATATTAAAAGTTCGCATAATATATATTATGTATAGTTAAATATTATCATTAATATTTTACCTCCTTCTCTTATGATTAGAGTATTATAAAAGAACTTATATTAGTTTTTGAACTTCCACCCACCATAATTTCATATTCTCCTTTTTCAAAAACCAGGTTTCCAGAATCATTTAAAAATCCTAAGTCGTTTTTTTTTAATACAAAGTTGAATATTTTTTCTTCATCAATTTGAAATTGTACTTTTCTAAATCTTTTTAATTCCTTTACAGGTCTTGTTTGGGATGAATAAAGATCTCTTACATAGAGCTGAACTACTTCTTTGCCAGAATGATTACCAATATTTTTTACTTTAAATTTTACGTTAATAGTTGTTTCATCTGCTTTAGATAATTCCAAATTGGAATATTCAAAATTGGTATAGCTTAATCCAAATCCAAATGGATAAAGCGGATCATTCTTTTCGTCACTATAATGTGACCAAAATACATAGTCGGATGGTCCTGGTCTACCCGTATTCTTATGATTATAATAGATTGGAACTTGTCCGATTGACCGTGGAAATGACATTGGAAGTTTTCCTGATGGGTTACAATCGCCATACAATATGGAAGCTAATGCATTACCACTCATTGTTCCTAGATGCCACGATTCAACGATAGCCGGAATATGAGCATCGGCCCATGATAAGTCCAGAGGTCTTCCGTTCATTATAATCAAAACTATGTTTTTATTTACTTTATATATTTCTTTTAAAAAGTGTTCTTGTATACCAGGTAGCTTAATATTGGAGCGACTTCTACCCTCTCCTGATTGTAATCCATGTTCGCCGAGAACTGTTATTACATAATCGGATTCTGAGGCTAATTTCAGAGCGCTTTGCATCCCAAGAGTATCCTTATTATTGATATTCAAATGACCATTCTTATACATTGGATCATTAAATAATCTTGGTCCACTCTGATATTGCAGAGTATTGTTACTGTATTTAATTAATCCTTCCTTAACTGATATTGCAGAGTTTTTTTTCCCTTTTGCTCTCCAGTTTCCAAGGGGACTATCTTTATCAACTGCTAATTCACCTAATAATGCAATTTTAAGTCCACGTTTTCTTAATGGAAGAATTTTTGCATCATTTTTAAGTAAAACAATAGACTCTTGCGCAATAGATAGTGATATAGATTTATTTTCATCATTGTATATGTTTTTACTTTCTCTCATCTCATTACAATACCGATAGGGATTTGAGAATAATCCTAAATCATACTTGACCGATAAAATTCGTTTTACAGCATCATTAACTAAATTAATAATCGTTTTATCTTCATCAATTAAGGACTTTAAATGTTTAATGTAGGCTGATGACATCATATCCATATCAGAGCCTGATTTTATAGCAGACTTTGTTGCACCTTTTAAATCCTTTGAGAATCCATGAGGTATCATTTCAGCTATCGATCCCCAATCAGATACAACAAAACCATCGTAATTCCACTTTTTTTTCAATATTTCTCTTTGCAGAAAAATACTGCCAGTTGCTGGAATTCCGTTAATTTCATTAAAAGAATTCATAAAAGTTGCAACCTCAGCTGTTGCAGAAGCTTTAAATGGAGGAAGAACTATATTATGAAGGGTTTGTAATCCGATATCAACAGTATTGTAGTCTTTACCACTCTCGGCAAACCCATAAGCGGCAAAGTGTTTTGCGCATGCTGCAATTGTAAAAGAATCTTTTAAATCTTGACCTTGAAACCCATTGATTCTTGCAACAGCAATTTTTGAACCTAAATAAGGATCCTCACCTGCCCCTTCCATAACTCTTCCCCATCTAGCATCCCTTGATATATCTACCATGGGAGCAAATGTCCAATTTAAGCCTGCTGAAGCTGCTTCCTTTGCAGCCATAGCTGCAGAGCCTTCTATCAAATCTAAATTCCATGAAGCGCTCTCGGCTAAAGGAATAGGACTAATGGTCTGATAACCATGTATTACATCCAAAGCAAATATTAGTGGTATTTTCAATCTAGAGTTTTCTATTGCCAGCTTTTGCATTGCTTTAACATCTCGCACTCCAGTTACATTAAGAACAGATCCTACAAGTCCACTTTTTATTTGTTCGTATTTTATAGAATCTTCCATCCTAGTTGGTTTTGGACCGGTTACATCAAAAAAACTTGAATACTGATTTAATTGACCAATTTTTTCCATTGAAGTCATCTTTGAGATCAAATCGTTAATAAATCTCTCTTTTTGATCAGTCTCATCCTTGCCACATGAACAGAATGTAAGGATTAATATAAAAGCTATAGGGTTGGATATTCTCAAGCTTTGCGGTTACAGTTTATTTATATGTTGAGCATTTTATAAAAATATTTTCATATAAAATAGCATCGTTTTCTGGATTGGTTATTATTAGAAAAGGTGAATTATCAACTTCATCTTGTTCGCATGAAAAAAGAAATATCATCAATAGAAAGATAATATATTTATTTGTTCTCATAATCTGCTTTAATTTTTTCGATAAATCATGTAATTAAATATGTATTTACTAACCCAATTCCCTTTATATTTACTCTAGTTCTTTTCAGGAAATCAAAATCTCCTTTAGTAATATTGTAAGTATCTTCTGAAACTTGAATTTTATTTTTTTTACCTGACGACTCCATTCTGCTTGCCATGTTAACGGTAGCACCCCATAGATCATAGGCAAATTTATTTTTCCCAATAACACCAGCTACTATTGGGCCTGTATGAATACCTATTCGAAGAGAAACATTCATGATACTTAAACTATCGTTTATTGATTTTATGATAGCAATCATGTCTTGAGCCATATTAATTAGTTTTACAGCGGAATCACGACCGCTTGTTTGCAATCCGGATACTGCAAAATAATTATCACCAATGGTTTTAATTTTTTCAATCTTATACTTAGTACTTAGATCGTCAAATTGAGAAAATATTGTATTTAAAATAGAAACTAATTCTTTTGGGTTAAGATTTTTAGATTGCGGAGTAAATTCCACAATGTCAGCAAATAAAACAGACACTTCATCATGTTTATCAGCAATAAGATCTTCGCCTGACTTAAGACGATCCGCTATTTCTTTTGGTAATATATTTAATAATAAGTTATCTGATTTTTCTTTTTCTTTTCTAATTTCCTCAAGCAACAACTTTTCTTTGTCTCTTAATTGTTTTTTTTCAATGCATGCTGAAATTCTTGCTTCAAGAATCATTTTATCAAAAGGTTTGGTTACATAGTCATCTGCTCCTAGTTCTATACATCTATAAATACTTGTTAAATCATCCATAGATGAAAGCATAATTATAGGGATTTCATAATATCTTTTATCTTTTTTTAAAAATTCTAGTACTTCGTATCCATTCATGTTGGGCATTATTATATCAAGCAAAATCAGATCATGTTTAGTTTCCTTAACTCTGCTGAGGGCTTCAATTCCATCATTAGCAATAGCTACATTATTTCCTATCTTTTGCAATCTTTTCTTTAATAATGTGGTGTTATTTTTGTTATCATCGACAACAAGAATAGAACCAGTAGTAGTTTTTGCCTCTTCATTTTTGTCTAAAGGTTGAATGCTATTTAAAACACTTTTAATTGCACTAAGACTTTTATCTTTTTTCTTAACAAATTGAGTAGGATTAAAAGAGATTACTTTATCAATTTCTTTTGTTAAAGCTCTCCCGGATTTTATGATTTTTTCTAAATCTTCATGTAGTGTATCTAATTCGACATCATCCGCATCCTCCTGAAGCATTTCACTATATCCTATGACAGTATTAATGGGAGTCCTTAAAGAAATTTCCATTTTGCGCCCAATTTCAGAGATTTTTTCACCAGATACTTCTACGTTAGAATCTGATAATGATTCTTCAATAATTTTAAGTATTTCGATTCCAGAATCATGAACTTTTTTTAAGTCAGGTAAAATATCGTCAATGCCTTCATCTTCGCAATCTTCAATCAACATTTCGCTAAATCCAAGGATGGCATTCACAGGATTCTTAAGATTATGTCTTGCCTTACTAATTAAAGCATCTTTTTCTCTTTTTTCTGACAACTTTACTTAGACTAATTACTTAAAAAATCTTTAATTTTTCCCAATAATCTTTTGAACTCGATTGGTTTGGTATCATATTCATCCGCACCAGCTTCCAGAGCTTTTTCTCTGTCTCCAGACATTGCATGAGCAGTAAGTACTATTATGGGGATATTTTTTGTCTCTTCGGAATTTTTAATAGTTGTTGTTGCTTGCCAACCATCCATAACAGGTAAGCTTAAGTCCATTAAAATTAAATCAGGGTTTTCACTAACAGACATATCTACACCCTTTTGACCGTCTTCGGCCATTACTACATCAAATCCTTTTCTCATTAGTCTTCTAGACAACATATCTCTGTTCATTTCATTATCTTCAACGATTAAAATTTTTGACATATCTAACCTTTTTCTTTGAGTTTTTTAATTCTATTTCCTACTTCACTAAGAAGTTCATCTTTATTATAGGATCCTTTTTGCATAATCGCTTCTACATTTCCTTGTAACCTACTATGATCTTCTTTTGTCAAATCTTTAGCAGTTATTACTACAACAGGAATATCCAACCACTCCTTTTTTTCTCTTAATTTTTCTGCAAATTCAAAACCATCCATTTCTGGCATCATTAAATCAAGTAAAATAAGTGCTGGTTTAGCCTTATTTACTCTTTGAAGTGCTTCTTTTCCATTTTTAGCTACTATGACCTTAAAATCATTTGTTTCTAAGCTTTTCGTTAGCATACCTCTTGTTATTTCATCATCTTCTACGATTAATATGCTTTGAGAATCTGTTTCTATTTCGTGTTTTTTAAGAATTTTAGAAAGATTATTCCAATCAACAGGCTTTGTCAAATAATCAGTGGCACCTAAACTGTAACCTATATCTCTTTCATTCGTCATCGTTAACATAATAACAGGAATATTTTTTGTAGTTTCATTATTTTGAAGAGCAGTAAGCACTTCCCACCCGTCCATTTCTGGCATCATTACATCAAGTGTTATTAAATCAGGAAGATGCTTAGCTGCCAGATCAAGGCCAGCAGGACCTGTGGTGGCCTGCAGAACGTAGTAATTTTCCTTTTTGAGGAATTTTTTCATAAGATTTTGAGCATTTGGATCATCATCTATCACTAATACTGAAAAGTTACTAGAATCTTCTGATACTATAACTTCTTCAATTTGATCTTTCACTTTTTTTGGATCAATTACCTTTTTAGGAATTGAGACGGTGAAGGTTGTTCCTTCGTTAATAACTGAAGATAAACCTATATCACCTCCCATCATCTCAGCAAACATTTTAGTAATGGTAAGACCGAGTCCAGTACCGCCAAATTTTCTTGTTGTTTTTTCATCTGCTTGAGTAAAAGGCTTAAAAACTTTTTCAACTTGTTCCGGAGTCATACCTATACCCGAATCAGAAACTTTAAAATCTAAGATTAAATTATTATCAGGATTATCCTTCACTAAAATATTTATTTCACCTTCTTTTGTGAACTTTGTAGCATTACTTAAAAGGTTTAAGAGAATTTGGCGTATCTTTGTTATATCTGCAGAAATATTCTCAGTTTTTGTTTCAACTTTTAATTTTAAAGTGTTGCCATTTTTTTCTACAAGAGGGGTTATAGTAGAAACGACTTCGTTTAATATTTTTTCTAAATTAAAATCCTCAATAAATAATTCCATTTTACCAGATTCAACTTTTGATAAATCCAATATATCATTTATCAAACCTAGTAGATGTTTTCCAGAACTATTAATTTTGTCTAGATCTGGTATAAAGTCTTCATTTTCATCTTCTGCGTCTTCAATTAACATCTCACTATATCCAATGATCGCATTTAATGGAGTTCGAAGTTCATGGCTCATATTAGCTAAAAAAGTACTCTTGGCTTCATTTGCTGCTTCTGCTGCACGTTGAGACTCTTGCAGTTCAATATTTTTATTTTCTAAAATTTTCCGATCCTCTTTTTCCCTTTTTTGTCTATCTCTTATCAATTTTTTGTTAAAATCCTTTTGCTTTTTAAAGTTTGAATATGAAGAAAAAGAAATAAATGAAAAAAGAGAAAAAAGAGCTAATAGAGGCACATAAACAGATCCTCTGGAATACCATGGACCAATGATGTCAAGATTGATTTTTTCAATTTTTGAATAATTTAAATCTCTATCAATAGATTGAAATTCAAGTATATGATTTCCAGTATATCTGGGAATAAATTCAAACTGATTTGTAGTTATAATTTCAGTATTTTTTTTATTATCATTGATAGTACTGATTAAATACTTTTGTTTTTCTTTTCGAGTATTATAACTATTTGAATTGAGGAAAAAAGTAATCCTAGAATCTTTTAGGAATGAATGCTCCTCAATTTTAAAATTATTAAAGTTGTCAAAAACTTCTCTAGGTGTTTTTATCTTGCTTATATTGACGTTTGGCACACTTCTCTTTGGTGAATAAACTGTTATTCCATTTTCACTACCAAACCAATATTTATTACCATCGATTCCTTCGATAGGTCCGATAAGATCCTGCAAAACACCATCCCTAGAATCAATGCTATTCCAAACTTTTCCATCAAAATAGCATACACCTCCTCCGAATGTACCTACCCAAATATTATCGAAATCATCAGCATAGATTCCAAAAGTTTCACCAGCTGTCACTCCATCTGTTACTGAATGATGGATAAAATTTTTGCCATCATACATTTGTACACCTGAACCATCGGTTGCCATCCATATATTGTTTTTAGAATCAACAGTTAGATCCCAAATTCGATTATCAACTAGGCCATTATTTTCATCATAATTTTTAAAGGTTTTTCCATCAAAAATTGAAACTCCTGATCCGTAAGTACTATAAATGATTTCTCCATTTTTCCCAACATTTACATCGCAGTTACCAATAGGCATAATTAGCCCATCATTTTCATCAAATATTTTTAATTCCTGATTTCTATATCTTATTAAACCTCTATTGGATCCAATCCACAAAACACCATCTTCATCAAAGACTATTGATCTTAGGTTAGTATTTGGGGGAATTCCTAAATCCTTTGTCATGTCCTTGAATTTTCCATTCATATATCTAGATATTCCACCTCCGCCATGAGTACACCAAAGTGCGCCATCTCCAGAAAAAGCCAAAGTAATGGTAGTATTCCTTGGAATGTTACTATTTAAGGGATTAAAATTTTCTAAAATAATTTCATCTCTAATTTTATAAACCCCGTTCCAGCCAGTGGCTGCCCAAAGATCACCATTTTTATCTAATTTGAGATCATTAATCCCATAAGTCCAATTTGCAGGTATAGGCATCCCATCATTAGAACTAATAGTTCGAAGTGAATTTGGATCATACATATTCACTCCATTTCCCCCAATAAAATATACCCCATCATTGGATTTTGCGATAGATGCAACTCCATACAAACCTGACAAGCCATCAGATTTTTCATCCAATGTTGTTATTAGTTGGAAACCTTCGTTTTTAAAATTTGCGAGGCCGCCATTTGTACATATCCAAAGGCCTCCGTTATCTTCATAAATATCATTAACAATATCTGAGGGAAGACCATCTGATTTACGAAAAATTGAAAATTTTGAGCCATCATATTTCAACAAACCTCCACCCTGGGTACCAATCCAAAGATTACCTTTGAATTCTTTAATACAATTAATATTTGTTGTCCTTATATCTAGGCTGCTAAATTGAGTCAAGTCAAAGGATTTGAAAGATTTACCATTGTAAAGTGTTAAACCTCCTCCTTCTGTTTGTGGGCCGCCGGCTTTCATTATATTTCCAGATGCTATCCATATATTGTTTCCAACGACTTCTATATCAGTAACAAATCCGTTTCCAATTCCATTTGTAAAATCATAATTTATAAATTCATTTCCATCAAAAACGCTAAATCCTTTTGAAGTTCCTATTAATATTTGACCATCTTTAGCTTGATCTATAGTATTTACTTCATTTGATTCTAAACCATTATTTATTGTGTAGTGATTTATTACTTTACCATTTCTCCATTTAATTATACCCTTTTGCCCAAACGCTATCCATAGATTCCCGTCTGAATCTTCAAAAATTTCGTTAATAAAACTGTTTGGCAATCCATCTTCGTAATTGTAAGTTTTTACTGAAAGGCCATCATATACAGAGAGTCCATTAAACGTTCCTATATAAAGTCTATCGTCTAATGATAATAATAGGTTTTGGACAGACATACTTAACATACCATCGAACATTCCAATTTTACTCCACGATCCTTTTACTTGGTTTTGAACATAAAAATCCCTGATTACACTTTTTTTACTTTTAGAGAATTCTATTATCTCTTGGCTGAGTAATTTTGTTTTTGAGTATTCGAAACTATTGTTAGAGAATATCCTAATTTTATATTTTCCATATGAAGGATAAAATTTAAAATCACCTTGATCACTTGTTATTTTTGTATCATAAATTTTCCCATTTAAAGCATCAACTAATTGAACATTTATACCAGGATGAGGAGTTTTTTTATCCATTGTATAGACAGTTCCTCCAATAAAATTACTTTCATTAAGGATAATATTTTGTTTATGACGTCCATATTCTTTGATAACAATTTCTTTTGAAAATCCATAATAGCTATTTTTAAAAGACTTTAATTTGAAATTACCATAAATAGAATAGAGGATGATTTTAAACTTTCCTTGTTTATCGGATTTAATATTTTTTTGAATACTAGGTCCAATCAAAGCAATATCAGCATTTGAAATAGGTTGTCCTTTTGTATTTTGTATTTCTCCAAAAATTTCGATCCTTTTTTCATCGAAAAAACGTAAAAAAGCAGAAGGTTTACGATTATTTATGATATTTCCAAAAAAGACTAAAGTATTTTTTCCTCTTTCAAGAACTATTTCAATTGTTGATGGATCCCCCCGGTTTTCAGACATCATGAGAATCCCATTTACATATAGGGATGCATCGATATCGAAATCAGAATATTTGAAAACAAAAGATTCTCTGTCTGCTAATTCAACAATAGTAATAGCAGCAACAGAAGAATTAACATTAAAGTTTTCAAATAGTTGATAAAATTGTATTGGTATATCCTTCTGGCTACCAAGATCAAGCTGAAAGGTATTAGGAGAAGATTTGAGGTACTCAGCGGGGTTCTCTATCATCCTAGTGACATTATTTTCACTTAGATTATCATCTTTTAGTACCACCCACTTATTAAAGGTATTATGGCTTAAGTTGCTAATAGGTATTGTTGCTGCAAAAACAATTAAGTTAGGAATTAAAATTAAAATTTTGTTTAAATATTTCATCTTAGCTCCTAGTTTAAACTCCTTGCAATATATTTTTAAATATTTAAACACAAAAAGCACTAAAAATTTAAATAAAGTTTATTTATCAAATTGACCTATGTAAATAGTTTAATTTGATAAATATTTTAGCACTAAACCTTTTTTCACATATTAAATGTAAAACGATATTTAATATCCTAAACGCCAAATGATTATACAATAATTCTAAGATAGAAATACTTTATTATAAAACTACCAGGGGAAATCGACATTTTTAAATCAAAAAACTATAGAACATGAATGCTTTAATTCCTTTTTGAAAGTAAAGAAAATTAAATCAGCCATGAGATGCTATGAAATCTGAAGTATCCTTTAAAGTTTTTTCAATCGGTATAGGATCATATTTTAAAACAGATTTCGCAATCTCAGTGTTGAACCTTATGTCAACTCCTAAAAGAGGTTTTACTGGTTTAATAGTTTTATCAAAATTTGCCATAAATTTTACAAAAAATACTGGAGGACTAAACGTTGGTGCATTGTGTCCAAGATCATTTAACATTTTACAAAAATCTTTCATCCAATAAGTATCCTCTGCAAGAATTACCCTTTTCCCGATTGATTCGTCATTTTCTAAAGCAGCTATATGCATTTTAGCTACATCTCGAACGTCTACAATACCCATTTTAAGTGGAGGGGCAACTGGCATTTCTTTCTTACTAAGCATCATAAATAATTCCATCGATCCTCTTCTAACCGGTTTCCCAATGCCAGGACCCAATACAACAGAGGGAAGTATAGTGGTTAACTTTATTGAATCATTTTTATCAACAAAATCCCATGCTGCTTTTTCTTTAAGTGCTTTTCCTTTTGTGTAAGCATCAATACTATCATCGTCAAGGTTAGTCCAATTACTTTCATCAATGTACCTCACAGTATCTTCAATAGTAGAATCCATCCAAATAGAAGCAACAGAAGACGTGAGAATTATTCTCTTAATTCCATGCTCTTTAGCGAGTCTAAACACCCTCATAGCTCCATCTTCATGAGGACCGGTTAATTCTTTTTCCCCACCATCATAACCTACAGGGAAAGGACCGGCTACATGAATAATTGCATCACAACCTTTTATTGCTTCATCCCAACCATCATCTTTTAGCAAATCCGTTATATGGACATCAAGAGAGACTTCTTTTCCCAAATGTTTTTCAATATCCGACTTTATTTCATCTGATTTACTTTTTTCTCTAACTGTTGTGCGAACAGAATAGTCCTTTTCAATTAATTGGGCTATAACGTGCTTACCAATATATGATGTACCACCTGTGACTAATATATTATTCAAAATTTTAATCCTTTTGTTTTAAATATGACTAGTAATATTAAAAAAAAAATCACGATTTTCCCACTTAGATTGCTTGCAAAATGAAATTAATTAATTTATTGTTTATGTAAATAGCTTTGACTTCTTTCATGTTTGAAAAATACTTTTTTAGATTGTCATCATCGTCAACAGCTTTTCTAATAATTTCTTCTTTACTATCCATACTAACTGTAACGGTTCCTCTCATTTTTCCATTAAATTGAACAGCAATAGTTACATTATCCTCAACAATTAAATCATTGTTATATTTTGGCCAGGTAATTGAGGTTAAAGTATCATACCCTAGTTTTTCATTTATCTCTTCCGAAATATGAGGTGCAAAGGGATTTAATAAAACGAGAAAAGTATGTATTACATCCTTATCCAAAGTCTTAAGAGAAAGTAAATGATTAGTCAAAATCATTAACTGTGAAACTGCAGTATTAAATCTTAGACTATCTATATCCTCTGTGACTTTTTTTATGGTTTGGTGTAAAATCTTTAGAGTTTCTTCGCTTGAACAGTTATCCTCAATCTTTTTACTATCATCATTGAACAAACGCCAAACTTTTTGCAGAAATCTATAACATCCCTGTAAACCTTTAGTTTTCCAGGGCTTTGATTTTTCAAGCGGCCCCATGAACATTTCATATAAACGAAAGCTATCAGCCCCATATTCATTGACTACATCATCAGGGTTAATAACATTACCTCGAGATTTGCTCATTTTTTGACCATCTTCTCCCTGGATCATTCCCTGATTGAATAGCTTTTTAAAAGGCTCTTTTGTAGATACTAATCCAAGGTCGTATAGTACATGATGCCAGAAACGTGAATATAATAAATGTAATACCGCATGTTCTACTCCACCTACATAGAGATCTACAGGCATCCAGTAATCTTCTTTTTCTTTATTCCAAGCTTCAGAGTTATTTAAAGGATCAATAAATCGCAAAAAATACCAGCATGACCCAGCCCACTGAGGCATGGTGTTTGTTTCCCTTCTACCGCTTTCTACATTAAGCCATTCGGTAATGTTTGCAAGTGGAGATTCTCCTGTATCAGAAGGTTCATATTTATCTACTTCTGGTAATTTTAATGGGAGATCTAATTCGTTTAATGGAACAACTTTATCTTTTGTATGAACTATAGGAATTGGTTCTCCCCAATATCTTTGTCTTGAAAATAACCAATCTTTAAGTTTATATTGAATTTTCCTTTTTCCTAACCCCTTTGAATCAAGCCATAACATAGCTTTTTCAATAGCGTCTTCAACTTCAATATGGTTTAAGTCTAAACCATGTTCATTAGATGAATTAATAATTTTACCTTTTTTAACGGTAAAAGCAGCTTCTTCAAGGTTACCACCTTCTACCACCTCGATAATTGGCAGATTAAACTTTTTAGCAAAATCATAGTCTCTTTCATCATGGCCAGGTACTGCCATAATTGAGCCAGTACCATAGCTCATTAAAACATAATCTGCTATCCAAATTGGAATTTCTGCCTTATTCACAGGATTAATGGCAAAAGAACCAATGAAAACACCAGTTTTTTCTTTGTTTAATTCTCCTCTATCAAAATCAGATTTTGTGGAAGCTAATTTTATATAATTTTCCACTTCAACTTTTTTTTCATTAAGAACAAGTTTTTCAACTAATGGGTGCTCAGGAGATAAAACTATATATGAAGCCCCAAATAATGTATCTGGTCTAGTAGTATATACCGTAATATTTGAACCTAAGCCTTTAACTTTAAAATCAACTTCACACCCTTTAGATTTACCTATCCAATTTCTTTGAAGATCTTTTACACTTTCAGGCCAATCTAAATCATCAAGGCCATCGAGTAAAGATTCCGCGTAGTCCGTAATTCGAAACATCCACTGTCTCATTGGCTTTCTAACAACTGGATGTCCTCCAATTTCTGACTTCCCATCGACAACTTCTTCGTTGGCTAGAACTGCTTTTAATTCAGGGCACCAATTAACAGGAACTTCAGCTTCGTAAGCTAATCCTTTGTTATATAATTGTAAAAATATCCATTGTGTCCACTTATAATATTTTTCATCAGTAGTATTGATTTCTCGGTCCCAATCATAGCTAAATCCTAACATCTTTATCTGACGTTTAAAGTTTTTGATGTTTTCTTGTGTTGTAATCTTTGGATGGGTGCCAGTTTTAATAGCATACTGCTCTGCGGGTAAACCAAAAGCATCCCATCCCATAGGATGAAGGACATTGTAGCCCTGTAGTCTTTTAAAGCGAGAATAAATATCTGTAGCTGTATAGCCAAGTGGATGACCTACATGTAATCCTGTACCAGATGGATAAGGAAACATGTCTAATACATACACCTTCTCCTTGCTTAGATCTTCTTCCGCCTTGAAAGTATGGTTATCCTCCCAGGATTTTTGCCATTTGGCTTCTATAATAAGATGATCGTATTTCATAAAAAAAGAGACCTGAAATTAATCTCAGGCCTCCGTTTTTAAAACTGTGTTTCTTATTTTATTTATAAAGCAAGAGAAAAACCAATACTTAGGTTTGTATCTCTATCTTTGTAAGCCAAACCAGTTTGACGATTAATAATACTAACACCATCATAACGAGAATTGTATTTATCCGTATAATTTAGATCTATACTGAGGGCTTCATAAAATGTAGCAATCGAAATTTTCAATTCATGCTCAAGCAAATAATCTTTAAAGTCATCAACCCTTGGTTTATAGTAAAATCTATAATCAAATACCACATTATCATCGAAAAGCTTTAATTTTAATTTAGGCCTAATTGAATGCCTGAAAAATTCTTCTGCAGGAGAATTAGTAGAGTCTGTGTACATGTAGTACTCGGATGAATCTGTATAAACATAAAACATGTCACCCCAACCTACATCATAGTAGTAATCATTTGTATCAACGGCAAGAGAATCAGTATAAAAGTAATTTCCAGTACCCGTAGAGTCAGTGAAGTCGTACAGTAGATAATCCTCTCTTTCAAAAAGAAAAGCATAGCTGACTGAAAAACCTTTGAAAAGACCAACTTTAGTACCGAGACCATAATTCATTCTGTCTTCAAGACCTGTTATATTGTCAAATGACTTTTGAAAAAACAGAAAAGGTGATATTCTTTGATTTGCCCAAACATCAAACTTAAGGGTTAAAGATTGATCGTCCGTAAATGGATACCCATCTAGCTGATCATCGCTCCTATTGTAATCAATAAGAAATTCAGTATCCGTTAAAGGACCCGCATTTCCAATTAATGTGTAACTGAATCCAAAATATTTAGAATCTAGATCTGTATTCCCCTTATCTCGAGAATAACTAGCTTCGACACTTGTATATGATTCCCGATTATTTTCTTCTGTACTTGTTGTATCAGAATCTTGCGAAAATACAAAAGGTGAAAAAATAAAGACTATGAATAAAATACCATATTTTACGATATGTTTCATGTTATAACTCCTCGGCTAGTTATACAGAAAATTAATAGAAATGAAATAAATAAAAAAGGGTACTGAACGTACCCTTTTTTATACTTTAAAAAAGATTAAGGTTACTTAGAACCAAAAGCTTTAGAGAAAAAACCTTTTTTCTTCTTTTTGCCTTTAGATCCTTTTTTCTTCTTCTTCTTCTTCTTCTTCTTTACTTCTTCCATGTTATCCATTTTCATATCCATAGCCTGAACTGCAGGTACAGAAGCGAATAGGAACACAGCAGAAAGAATATACTTAAATAATCGAGCCATAAAAACTCTCCTTTCTTAGTTTTGGTTAACCAGTGATTGACAAACTAATACATCAATCGCTAGTAACTTATTTTCTCTGTTATCATATAGTCAAGAAGTATTCTGATGTAATATTTAAACTATGATTAGAATCACACAACTTAAAACCTGTACATATAATATATTTTTTTTTAATATTCCTCGTCGAAATTTGGAACTTATATTCAAATTTGATGTTATAACATTAAAAAATTTGGAGTTTTATTTTGATTCGTATAGAAAACCTTACGAAGTACTATGGAGATGTTAAGGCTGTTCAGTCTATATCATTTTCCTTGAGCGATGGAGAAATTGTAGGATTCCTAGGGGCAAATGGCGCTGGAAAAAGTACTACCTTAAAAATGATGACTGGCTACCTTGCTCCTACTTCTGGAAATGTATTTGTGAATGACCAAAATATTATTGATGATTGTATAGATATTCAAAAACAAATTGGATATCTACCAGAACTAAATCCTCTTTACTTTGAAATGAAAGTACATGAGTATTTAAAATTTCATGCTGAAATCCGTAACATTAAAGGAATAGATTTTAACGAATCTTTAAAGCGTGTCGTTAATGAATGTGGTCTGCAAGGTGTAGTTCATCGCACTGTTGGAAATTGTTCAAAAGGATATAAGCAAAGAATTGGACTAGCTGCTGCATTGATTCATGACCCTAAGATTTTAATACTGGACGAACCTGTTACTGGACTTGATCCAAATCAAATCGTTGAGATAAGAAGCTTAATAAAAAAACTTGGAAAACGAAAGCTGGTTTTAATGTCTTCCCATATACTTCAAGAAATTCAAGCCACTGTTGATCGTATTATTATTATTGATAAAGGTAAAATTGTTGCTGATGGTACTAGTGAAGAATTAATATCTGATTCTAAGGGAATTACTAAGCTAAGGTTAGAGATTCTTGAAGGAGATGAGAAAGATATTAAAAACATGGAAGCAACCATCCCGAGTCTGAATGTAAAAGGAATAAATAAACAAAAAGAATCCGTAATTATTAATATTGAATATCAGAATTCTTCAGATCCTCGTAAAGACCTATTTCAATATGCGATTGATAAAAATTGGATTGTTACGGAAATGTCCTTACATAAAAGAAATCTAGAAGATCTCTTTAGAAACCTTACCTTAACTAAAGGAGAAGAGCCTAATGCATAATATTATGGCTATCTTTCGAAAAGAAGTTAATGCATTCTTTTCAAGTCCAATGGCTTACATTTTCTTAGTAGTTTTTGCATTAATTAATGGATATTTTTTCAATATTCAATTTTTTCTTATTAATGAATCCGACATGAGAGTCTTATTCAGCATTATTCCTATAGTATATCTCTTTTTTATACCAGCTGTTTCTATGGGGCTAATTTCGCGTGAAAAAGGAATCGGAACAATTGAAATTATATCAACACTTCCTATTAAGGAACGAGATATAGTTATAGGGAAGTACCTAGCAGGCTTTACATTGATTTTATTAGGTTTGGTCGCGACTCTGATTCATTATATAAATCTTTACTATGTTGGGAGCGACATAGATCATGGTGCTGTTTTTACTGGATATATTGGTTTGGCACTTTTGGGTGGAGTTTATACTTCTATCGGATTATTTGCTAGTAGCCTTACTGAAAATCAAGTAATAGCATTTATTATAGGAATCGCAATCGTACTGATATTTTTCATGATGGATAAACTACTTTTCTTTTTTCCCGCTTCTATGACCGGTGTAATTCAGTACCTTAGTACAGACTTTCACCTTTCCAATATGTCAAGAGGTGTATTGGATACAAGAAATCTAATTTACTTTGGATCTATTATAGGTTTCTTTTTAACCATTACAACGCGTGTATTAGAATCACGTAAGTGGAGTTAGAAAATGTTGATAAAAAATAAGAATTCATTTTTCATCTTTTTAGCTGCTCTTTTGGTTGGTTTAGTTCTTTTAAATCTTACATCTAGAGATATATTTCATCGCTTTGATTTAACTGATAATAAAATGTTTAGTCTTTCTAGCTCCAGCAGATCCATTGTTGGAAAAATAGATGATCGTCTCACAATTAAAGTATATTTTTCTGATAATCTACCAAATGAGTTAGGTAATACTAGAAGATACCTACAAGATATTTTAGAAGAATATCGGGCCGTATCAAAAGAAATAAATTTTTACTTCTATGATCCAGAAACTGATTCTGAACTTGAAGAACAAGCGAGAAAAGACGGTATTCAACCTGTTCAGATGCAATCTCTAGAAAACGATCAAATGGTTGTTAAAAAAGTTTATCTTGGCATGGTTTTGCTGTATGAGGATAAAAAGGAAATCCTTCCGGTTATTCAGACAACTGCTGGATTAGAATATATGATCAGTACTAAACTGAAATCACTTATTAATGTAAATAAAAAAACCATCGGTATTCTTAATCTATCTAATGATGCTGAACCTAAAAATGAGAATTTATCTGCACAATTAAGAGAACACTATAATTTCAGAGCTGTTCAGGGTAATCAACCAATACCATCAAATATTGATGTCTTATTAGTTTCAGGAGCAGCCGATTCGTTAGATTCAGCTTCTTTTAGCGGTGTAAACACATTTTTAGAAAGCGGTCGTAAAATGCTTCTAGCTCAAAGTGGTGTTAGTACCGATTTACAAACACAGCAAGCAACACCTATTCAATCTAATATTTTTGATCTACTGTCAAAGTATAGATTAAATTTGCAGAAAAACTTAGTTCTAGACGCCAATTGTGGTAAAGTTACAGTTCAAGTAAGGCAAGGCCCTTTTTTGATACCTTATCCTATGGATTATCCATTCTTTCCAGTAATTGATACATTTGATGATGGTCTAATTGTTGTATCTGATTTAGAAAATGTAAGGCCACTTTTTCCAAGTGAAATTAAAATTGACTCTACCCTAAATGAATTTGTGGAAAATGTTGTTCCACTTTTTAAAACCTCTGACAATAGTGGAATTATGGAGATGAATTTGAATCTAAGTCCAGATCCACAACAAAATCCTTTTATTAAAATGCTTGGGCAAAAAAGTAAGGTGATAGCAGCAACATCCCGATTAACCAGTGGTGGGGAACTCATGTTAATATCTGATTCAAAATTTTTAGCAGATGATGCAGGAATGAGTGTAGATGAGAATATGATATTCCTTTTAAATGTTGTTGATTATCTCGCTGGAGATGAAGACTTAATCTCATTAAGATCAAGGGAAGTTACCAGTAGACCTCTTGATATTCTGCAACTTGACCCATCTGATGAACAACGATATTCTGAAGATGAAAAAGAGCGAATGAAAGATAAGAAAAAGAAAAGATGGAAATTTGCAAATATGATACTTCCTTCTGCTCTTATAATTGGTTTTGGTTTTTTCCGATTAAGAAAAGAAAAAAATGAAGCAGAGGTTTTAAAACAAATATATGACTAATTCAATTAAATATTCTTTCGGGGTCCTAGGATTCCTCTTTTTGTTGTTCTTGTATAACAAAAACTCTCAAGATTCGTATAAAATGGTAAGTCAATCTATTTTTACTGGATCTGCACATGATGTATTTAGAATTCAATTATCAGAGAACAGTAAAGAAATTGAGCTGATTCGAAAAGATTCGACATGGTCTATATCTAATGTTGATTCTTTAGTTGTTAAAGAAGATCAAATTGATAAGATATTTGATCGCCTTTTAAAGGTTGAAAAGGAAATTTTAATTACCACTAAAGAAGAAAAGTGGGAAAAATTTGGTGTTGATGATTCTCTTGCTAGGCATATCCAGATTTATGATGAAAATGATAATGAAATAATCCATTTTCTTTTTGGTAATTCAGGTCAAGACTGGCAACATAATTACGTAAGGAAAAATGGTTCTTCTGATGTATACAGAACAAATGATAATGTATTTTTTCTTCTTAATACAAATACTACATATTGGGGGAAAAAGCCACCCGAGCCAAAACCTATTGTGAATTCTGATTCAACAGTTACTATTGATCCACAATAGTAGATTATAAGTGAAAAGTTCAAATAAACAGGTTTTAGTAGTTGGAGATAGAGTCCTAATTCGACCAGACACTGGTGAGAAAAAATCACCAGCAGGGTTATATCTACCTCCAAGTGTTATTGAGAAACAAGAAGTCAAAGCTGGAATGGTAGTTGAAGTAGGTCCAGGAATACCCCTTGGTAGCCCCGAAAACTCTTTTGATGAGCCATGGAAAGAAAAAAAATCTGACGTGAAATATATACCAACCCAAGCTGAAATTGGAGACATTGCTCTCTTTCTTGGGAAAGCAAGCATCGAAATTAAAATTGAAGAGAAAGACTATTTAATTGTATCTCAGTCTGCTATTCTTATCCTTATTCGAGACGATATTAGTAGGGTGCTTGCTTAATACTCTATTCCCATTTCATAGAACATAAAAGCCCATTTATCTGCAGCCTCGCTAATAACTTTACTGGTTGGTTTTCCAGCTCCATGTCCTGCACTCTTACCTATTCTAATTAATTTAGGATTTCCTTTTTTTTGGAGATTCTGCAATGTTGCAGCATATTTGAAGGAATGTGCTGGAACTACTCTATCGTCATGATCTGCAGTATAAATAAATATTGATGGATATTCTGGATCTTTTCTAATATTATGTATCGGTGAATATCTAATTAAGTTTTCAAAGAAAGTCTTGTTATCCACTGTACCATATTCAACTGCCCATGCATGTCCTATGGTAAATTTTTCATACCTTAACATATCCATTACACCGACTTCTGGAAACGCAACTCTAAAAAGATCTGGCCTTTGATTTACAACCGCACCAATCAGAAGGCCACCATTGGACCCACCTTTAATAGCTAAAAATTCAGGAGAACTAATCCCTTCCTTAAAAAGATATTTAGCTGCATATATAAAATCATCGAAAACATTTTGTTTATTTAATAGCATCCCTCCTTCATGCCATTCTTGTCCATATTCACTACCACCTCTAATATTTGCACTCGCATAAACCCCACCAGACTCAAGAAGAATTATATTTGATTTACTAAAATAAGGTTTTATTGGAATATTAAATCCTCCATATCCATATAATAATGTTGGCCTTTCCATATCAAGGGGAATACCTTTCTTATAAGCAATAAATATTGGGATCATTGTACTGTCTTTAGACAAAAAGAATTCTTGCCTCATTTGGAAATCGTCACTAGAAAAATTAGCTTGAGATTTTTTATATATTTTTGAATTGTTTAATTTAATATCATATTGATAAATTTCTGTTGGAGTTACAAAATTATTAAATGAGTACCATGTTATATTATCATTGCTCATTCCATTAAAGCCATTTACAATTCCTTTCCCTGGTAAGTCAATTGTATACAAGTACTCTCCATTTAGTTTGTATACCTTCCAAACCGATAACACATCTTTTGTAAAATGAACAATTAACTTCCCTCCAACTAGGTTAACATTATTTAATACTTCATTTTTATTACCTCTAATTAAAGTATTCCAAAATTTTTCATTTGATTTATTGGGATTTATACTAACTATTTTTCCATAAGTAGCATTCCTATCTGTCTGGGCTATTAATCTTCCATTAAAATTATCAATAATATTTATCTCACCATCATAATCTTCAACAATTGTGTTCCATCCATCAGCATTGTTCCACGTATCTCTAAAATAAAGACTATTTCCATATGTACCTTTCGATCTATACAAAAATAAAAACCGTTCATCTTTGGATGAACTAACCCAGGGAGATATTTTTGGCGTATTTGGATCAAAGAATACCAATTCGTCTGCATCTTGAGAGGTTCCCAATAAATGATAATATACTTTGGAGTTTTCGTTTGTCCCTGAAAATTGATCGTTTTTTTCAGGTTTTGGATATCGGGTATAATAAAACCCATTCCCATGCCATGACATACCACTAAATTTTATCCAATCCAGATGATCTTTTATTAATTTATTTGTTTCTAGGTCCATTATGAAAAACTCTGTCCAATCTGAGCCTGATTTACTTACAGAATAGCCCATATATTTATTATTTTTAGAAAAAAAAGTACCCTTTAATGCAATGGAACCGTCTTTTGAAAAGGAATTTGGATCCAATAAAACCTTGACTTCTCCACTTAGGCTATCTCTAACATATAATACCGCTTGATTTTGCATACCGTCATTTTGATAAAAATAATGTTGATCTCCCTTTTTAAATGGAATGCTTATTGTTGGATAATCCCAAACTTCCTTCAATCTATTTGCTATTTTTTTTCTGTAGGGAATTTTTCTTAAATAACGATTTGTTACTGCATTTTGTTTTTCTACCCAAGATTCAGTTTTTGATGAATAATCATCTTCTAACCACCGATAAGGATCAACAATTGTCGTGTCAAAGTATCTATCTATAACCGGATTTTGATTTGAAAAAGGATAATTGATATTCTGAGGAACAGTCTTATGCAGAGCGACAACAAAAAATATTATTAAAAATAAAATAACAAATGGATTTTTCACAACTTTTCGTCTTTAATTAAAGAGTTGTTTCAGAGCCTCTGTTGCAGAAGATCTAATTACCTGATCGTAGAGGTTTGACAATTCTGTTTCTTCTGGGTTTATTTCTATGCAAAATGATCCAGAAGATTTTGCTATACTTGGATAACTTGCTGCAGGCCATACCATTCCACTTGTACCTATACTAATAAATAAGTCAGATTCAATAACTTTTTGATTTGCCTGTACAATAATGTCTTCATTTAACATGTCTTCAAACCAAGTAATGTCTGGTCTTAACCATTCACCACAATTGCATATTGTTTTAGAAAATTTTCCTTCCATTTTATCTTCGATTATTGTTCCTTCTTTTTGACAGCTTAAACGCCACAAACTGCCATGTAACTCAATCACATTTTTTGAATTTGCTCGTTGATGCATTCCATCAATATTTTGAGTTATAATAAATGTATTTTTTTTCAAATTTTCCATGTTACTAATTATAGTATGTCCTAGATGAGGATTACATTTTAAGGCCTCTAATCTTCTTAATTGATGAAAGTTCAGTACAAGTTCTGGATTTTTATTGAATGCATTTTGGCAAGCGTATTCCTCCCATTTATATTCATTCCATGTCCCACCTCTACCCCTGTATGTGGGAACACCAGATTCTGCAGACATACCAGCACCTGTAAAAAAGATAATTTTATTATAATTATTTAAGGAAATCTTCATTTAAGTATATTTGATAAATTTGTCTCTTAAATGATTTACTATCATTTCCGTGTACTCTACAAACTCCTTGCAATTTGGAATTAGAGTATACTGGTTATCTTTATAGCCAACATTTTCAATTTCTAAAAAACAGTTATATTTATAGCCACCCCTTAATGAAAAAGATTCAGTTAAAATTTCCCCTCTAATTTTTATTCTTACTTTCGATTCGAGGAAACCCATACTTTTTTCTTCTTCAAAAGGATCTTTGATCTTCCATTTTGTAAGTACCTCTGAAGCTAGTTGACTATTTTCGTAAAGATCAATTTGAAATCCATAAAATGGTAGAATTTCCTCGCATGTTAACTGGAAATACCTTGTATCTGTTTGGCCTATGAAATAAATCCCTTCCCTTTCATTAATAAAAAGGGACTTATTTAAATAAAAGGGAAGGCAAGAAGTAAGAATGCTTAACAAAATTATAGAAAAAGTACAATTTCTAATTAAAATGTAGGTTATCATTTTTTATGTACGTTTACCTAAATAAACTACAAAGAAGAATTTAATTTTTAAAGATTTGACTTTTTCTCTCTAAGAGAATTGAAAAAGAGGAAAGCAACAATTAGGACTAATAACCAAATTGTAGAATAATTGTAGGTAGGTTCAGAGTATGTTATCAATTCTCGAAATCTACCAACCAATAATGAGATTCTTCCCATTACAGCAAAACCGAAAGATGCACCAAAACTTATCATTAGAAAGTAAATACCAACCCTAGTCAATTTTCCAAAATTTCCACGCTGTTCTTTGGAAAAATAGAAATACATCAAAGAACTAATTGTACCTAAGAGGAGAACAATGTTGTTGAATACACTTTCACCAGAAATATTAAAAAATGGTAAATCTTCGTTGAACAAGCTCACTACACTTGCACTAACCTGATTAAGAACATTAGAATTTAAATATCCAAAAGCCTTTAAACCGGCAGCAATAGCTACAGTATATGCTATCCCCCACCTTGCCATCCAATTAAACTTTTGAAATACACTTAAAATCATCATTAAACCAAGCAACAAAGGGAAAACATATAAAATATTAAAAGAATGATTAAAATCAAATTCTAACCCTGTAAATGATAATGGACCATCTTTAGGAAAAAGTCGACCTAATAAATTTGGATAGATTTGTGTCCAAAAGCTAATAGCGGCAACATAAGCCGCAGAAACCCCCACAAACACATTCTCAGCAATTTTATAAAATGGATTGTCTTTATAAAGATAAGAAAATATACTCAAGGTCAGAAAAACTGCAATCCAAGCTCCTATCATAGCAGATACTGTCATTTAGAATACTTTCTTTCTTTCTTTTGTTTTAAGAAAAAAGCAATATTCCCAAAAATGATAAAAACAACAATTACGATATGGGCAAATGATTGAGCTGCCATTCCTTTTATTGCGATACCAGGAGATTCAACTAATTTTTCATACTCTGCTGCTCCCGGCATACCTGCAAGTAAACCAATTAACTGTCCTGACCTAACATATGGTATTACCTCATTAACCTGCACTGAAGTTGTCCCAGAAGACATTCTTACACCGGTCGGATCACCACCATATTTAACCCACTCGAATGTTCCTGGATATCCAGCTGAACCGCTATATATGTATGCAAAGTCATTTAGGTTTTTAACATTATCCATCATGTCTATATCATCAATAAATTTGCCATTGGCATCTACCGTATAAACCTTTCTTAGATCGCTTGCTAATCCTTTAATAACTGCTTCCGCCCCAGGTCTGTATCCTAGTAGAATATAATCTTCATATTCTTTTAAAGAAAATTCATCACTTATGTCTTCCAAGGCATCTAATGCCATATAAATTCCATCAGGCCATAAACAAGATATGTAAACCTTATGTTCATTTCTTAACATGTGTCTTAGAACTGCGACATTCATAGGGTGTATTTCTGGTCTAGTGCTTGGACCATAATCAAATGATACTAAAACTTTTGACCCCTTTGGTATTTCTTCAATTCCTTCATAAAATTTGACTGTGGTAGGTGTTTCTCGAATGGGTAAGCTAATTGGTATTAACAACGGAAACAGCACTGCAAGACCTATTAAAACAAAAATGACCCTACGATCCACATCCCCTATTTCAATTATTAAATTTTCGAGCTTACGAATCATCATTCCCCTAAGTAAGATTTTTCAAGACCAAAAATGTATCTAAGACTAGTCACAACAATTCCTAATCCAATACCCATCAGTATAGCTGTGGAGCCAGCAGCATTTGGAACCAAATATATCCATTCTTGTAATAGAGGTAAATAAAAAATAGACGGTTTGTCTATTGGCCATCCAGTAAGCATTCCAGCGATAGTCACTATGCTAAACCCAGCCAAAGTAAAAATAATCGTGATATTATTTTTCTTTTTGAAATAGTGTATGTATAAACCTGATACTAATACTACCAAGTACATTACCATCCAGCTAGAGATTAAGCCACCAGCAGGCACTCTACCTATCATTATGATAATTCCTGCAAGAAGAAGTAAGGAAGCTTCAAAGTTTCTAGCTCGGAAAGCTCGAAAAGAAGCTGAGGCTACAAAAAATGCCAATAAAGCAAACATGGTAGCGGACAAAGGAGAAAATATATATTTGAACATCCATTGGAACAAGCTACCATTTTTCTGTACATGAGCTCCCCAATCTACGGGTGTAACTAGATTTTGTTTAATAGCAAAATCTTTTGCCTCCGATAAATCTTTAAACGAGTTTTCTTTAACCTTATAAAACTGTTCTTGTTGGGGAGTCTCACTCATATCTACAAAAATTAAAGACTCAAGAGCAGCCTCCTGAGTGAAAAATACCTTATCTTCTACAAAGTATGCACCTCGAATAAAAAAGCCGATAGTAAAGGCAAAAAAGAAAGATATGATTGAAATAGCACTATATTGCCATCCTTTTTGCTTTTTGATGAACTTTAAAAATTGAAGCTTTAATAAATTTAATGCTCCTAAAAAGACAGCAAAAGCTGCTATAATATCGAAAAATTGTGTTGCATCGTCATTTGCAAAAGTTTCAATTGTTTCATTATCGATAAACCAAGCACTTAAGGTAAGCGAACCAAAAATAGCAACGATGGCAATAGGAATATATCGTTTAAGAATCAACTTATATACCTATCAATGTTATAAAATCAAAACTTGTCAATCCAAGGTCAAATAAAGCTCTTGAGACTGTACCGATAAGTATTACTGTAACTAAAATAACTTTAATTAAATCCTGTGCTGTTATCCCTGCTATTAAATCTGGCTCTTGGGAGAGGTATGCACTTGCTGCAAAAAACTCTTCACCCATAAGTGTATAATCACATGCAGTTACAAAAAATGGAATTTGAGTTTGAGAGCCAGTACCTGCAATTTGAATCGCACCTATACTGTTTCCAGTTTCTGCAAAGAGTAAGGATTCAGCAAAAAATTTTCCCATATATAAACATGCTGCAGGTTCGTCTCTTTGCATAATTCCATTAACTGCAGCAGCATATGCAAATTGATCATCTGTTATGTAATGAACCATATCTTCATTATATAATTCAGGTCTTCCCTGAGCCAGATACGCTTCTTTAGAAACTTGTCTAGCAGCTTGCATAACAATGGCACGAGCTACAGGAACATCTAATTCGGTCTCATATTTTGCAGTCATATTAGCTACATGACCAAGCACGACTACACCCGCTACCGTTTCCACTTCATTCATATCCATAATCCCGGGAACAAAAAGGATTGGTTTACCCATTTCAGTAGATCTTCCTACAGCCTCTTCAATTGCCTTCAAACCTGGTATGGATCTAAGGAAAGGTAATTTATTATTAAACTTAGTTAATTTGATTTCATACAACATTATAAAAATAACAGAAAGTGTCAAAACAAACATTGCAGCCTTTTCATCTTTAAAAAAATCAACTGAGGATGGAAGCATTGTTAACATTATAGTAAATGCAATGATGAAAAAGATTCCAATAATATAAGTTGTGTATTTTTTATCTAAATTCAATTTGATCTTTCAATTTCCTTTAACAAAAATTCAACGTTATCTCGATTTTCAAAGATTTCCGCAGCTCGATAATAACTATCTGGTTTGATAAAAGCACTAAATATCGGTCCAAAAAAGATCATCGCTTGGCTACTAATAAAACTTAATGGTTTCATCATTTCTAAAAAGAAAATCGACGGAACATTAAGGTTTTTTGATTTTATCTTTTTTGCAATATCTATTAGAAATTGCTTATCATTATCGCAAATATTATCGCTCATTTAGTTTCAACAGATTCCAAATTAGCTCTAGGAATTAAAATTTTTTCTTCATTTACCTTAATTTCCGCAACTCTTACCATTGTTTCTGATTCCATTTGCTGTAGGTCAGTCGGCAAAGATACGACTTCACCAATTTTACCAAAATGAGGTGATCGAATTATTCTAACTATACTTCCAATAGAGATACCATTATTTGAATCATTTATGAATTTTTCCTCTTCCATTTCCGTACTTAGTGGTATAACTATTTCTGGCCTTATAACCCCTGCCCTAATTTGTGTAGCACCATTAATCGATGCTACCTTGTTGTTATGCTCCTTTAAAAGTGAAAAGGTAGAAGAACTCATAGGTATATTTCCATAGCCTTCCGTTACGATAAGTGCTGTGTTTAAATTTTCTGTTCCCGTAATCGCCACACCTAGATTATATCCTAAAATTTCTTTTAAATCATAATAATTGAATCCCCCGACAACAATTCCTGCGACATCATATTTTAAGGCCTTTTTGTAGGCCTGAATGCTTATAAATGATCCGCCAACAAGAATTTTTCCTTTCATTTCACTGGTTATTTGATCTTCATGCAGTTCTTCCTCTGGGCTAGAGGAAATGATTGAAATAATACCCTTCTTTTCACCTGCAATCCCAAAAATGCCTTGTATAAAAGCTGCATAAGATTTCACAACGACACCTTCTTGAGGTATAACTTCATCTACTACACCTCTAACATATCCATCAATTTCTACTGGAATAGGTTTTTCTCTAATTATAATTCTACCAGTCTTTGCTGATACAGACTCTATAATTCCATCAATGGGACTAGAGAAGGAAGATTTAAAGAAACCAAACATTCCTTCAGTCTCAGCAATTATTTCTCCTTTTTGAACTAAGTCCCCCTTTCTTACCTTCAAAGCGTTTTCCACATCTTTAGGTTCAATGTTTAGGATATTACTTAACTTAACCATTTGGATATTCCCTGGCAAATTAGTTGAAGCAACAACCGTATCTGGTTTAATATTTTGACCTACATCAACATGAACATCGCCCTTAAGGGGTAATATTCTTTTGGTTTTAAATAATGTTTTCTTTAGAACTTTTAATCCTGGAGTATATGATGTAGCCATTTTATTCCGCCTTTTTGGGGTATTCATTTAATGCACCAGACCATCGCTTTAATTCTTCAACTCTATT
>JBJKZY010000024.1:0-109482 GCA_045568995.1 Fidelibacterota bacterium
CACTATTAAAAATGATCTTAGCGGGTATTGTATTTATTGACTTTGCAACTTGTTCCCTAGACTTTTCTAATAAAAGACGAGCTTTTTGTCCTGGGAAATAATTAGAGGAAGGATTCCCGAATATTTCTTTTTGAGTAGTATTTATTAAATTTTGGACATCCGGGTGAACTGGTGTTGTGGCGCTATGATCAAAATACATTTAAATTAAAATCCGTTTTATGAAGTATAATTTGAATTATTTGTTAAATATCATTTCGGATTGAAGCTAACCTAATTGTGTTCATAAGGTTAGTGTAGAAAGGAGGTTTCCTTTTTTCTAATTGGGCGGACGTTATATCTTTTTTGTATTCATAACGATGGACATCCCAATTCATTTTATCATTCATTACTTTTAAAAAAGCAACAGATCCTCTTTGGTCTCGATCAAAAGGGAGTCCGGTAGCTCCTTGGCATAGGATGGTTAAGTTTTCAATTATTTGATATCTTGGGACATGAACATGACCATGAATGAAAACAAACTTTTGTACATCAGGGTGTAGGTTTTTTACATGATTTTTCCATTTAACAGCTTCTTTTACGGATGGAGGTTTATCATCTCTCTTGTACCATGCATGAGAAAACTCAATTAAAGTTCGGCCAATAATCTCCCTATGGGCAATTTTCATTTTAGAACAAAAATCAAATCCTTCAGCTCCTAGTAGATCTGCTGTCCACTTTTCATTTTTAACGATAGCTTTACAAATCGGATCATTGGGATCCATACCTTCAAGCGAAGGAGATGGATCTTCCCATAATTTTTCTAGCAGATATCGATCGTGGTTACCTCTAATAAATATACATCCAGGTATATTTTTTAGAGCAACCATAGTTTTCTCAGGTTCTGGACCCAACGCAAAGCAATCGCCAAGGCAAATTATCTGATCAATGTCATTTCTCTCATAAATAATTTTTAGTGATTGATTTAAAGATTCTAAATTAGAATGAATGTCAGTAATTATTGCAAAGGTTTTTGTATCCATAGCAATGGAATATACTTTTTTTAGTTTTTGTTGAGCAAGGATATTAATTAAATCAATATTTATTTGTAAAAGTCTTATTTTAATAAATCTTGTTATAGTATTATTTTCAAATCTTAAAAACAGTAAAAAAACTATTAAGATAAAAAAACATTATGAATAAATCCCCTGCTATTTATGGGATCGGGAATCCTATTGTAGATATAATTTTCCATGTGAGCGATAATGATATAAAAACTTTAGGATTGCAGAAAGGGACCATGAGTTTAGTGACCAAAAAGCGACAAACAGAAATAATCAATTATTTACAAATAGAAAATGCTTCAGTTTTTCCAGGAGGATCCGCCCCTAACACTATTATTGCCTGTAATGGTCTAGGTGTTTCTTCAGTTCTTTCAGGTAAAATTGGGAATGATAAATTTGGGGAAATATATTTAGATCAAATAAATAAATATGATGTGTTCTCTAAAGTAGTTCAAGGGAATGGAGATACTGGGACAAGTGTTGTTTTAATTACTCCAGACGCTGAGAGGACAATGAATACTCATTTAGGAATATGCAGAGAATACAGTACGAAAGATATTGATAAAAAATTATTAATGAGTTCATCATTTTTATATTTTACAGGTTATATGTGGGATACAAAATCTCAAAAAAAGGCAATTCAAAAAGCAGTTGAGATTGCTCAATCAAATAATGTGAAAATTTGTTTCGATGTAGCAGATCCCTTCGTTGTCGAAAGAAATAGAGAAGAATTTTTTGAATTTATAAAAGACAATGTAGATATTGTTTTTGCAAATCAACCTGAATTACTTATCTTGTTTCAATCTGAGGATATTGATCATTCAATTCAGCAATTGATGAATATTGTAGAGTGTGGGGGAGTAAAGCTAGGTAAAAAAGGTTCTATTGTTTTTAATAACCTTGAAAAGAACACTGTAAAACCAAAATTAATAACAGCAAAGGACACAACAGGTGCTGGAGATATGTACGCTGCAGGTTTTTTATCACAGTTTTTTAAAACAAATGATTATATAGCTTCAGGTAAGATAGGCTCTGCTCTTGCTGAAGAGATAATTCAAATCAATGGGGCTCAGTTTGATAAAAATAAGATGAGTCAAATTCGATCTAAATTTATTTAGTTTATGCAAACCAAAAATTAATATAGTGTGGCGAAAGTTTTTCCTACTCTTGTATATTACTAAGTTTAAAATTCATCAAAAAACAGGTCTCAAAATGAAAACAATACAAAGTTTTTTAAGTATTTTACTAGTAATAGTTTTTTTCGCGTGTAGTAGTCAAGAATACACAACTGCAAAGCTCGCTCTTCAACAATCAGATTTCAAGAAAGCTGCTGAGTGGCTGCCAAAAGCGATGGCCGTTGAACCAGACAATCCTGAAATTCCTATTGTGATGGCAGTTGAGATACATGCTGAGAATGAGAAATGGAGTGCCATGGTAACTTTATTAAATAGAGCGATGGATATAAATCCTGATAAAGTCATTGAAATTCGGGGTTCATTCCTTCCTGTTAAAGATGCAGTTAATAATTATGTTGAATTTTATTGGGCTAAAGAATTTAATGCAGGAGTAGAACAATTTAAAAAAATTCAAAACGATCCAGAAAATAAAGTTCAATATTTAGATGTTGCTATTAATCATTTTACAAATGCCGCTACAATTAAGCCCTCAGATTCGAATACATATACAACATTAGCAAAATGTTATCTTGATAAGGAAGATAAAGTTGCGGCTAAAAATGCAGTAATTAATGCTGTCGAAAAAAATCCAGAAAGTTTTGATGCAAATTTTAGTGCAGGGCAAATACTTGCTAGGACGGGATCAGATAGTAAACAAATTTTACCGTATTATAAAAAAGCAGTAGAAATTGAACCCTCTAATAGTAAAGTTCTAAGAGAGCTAGCTGGTACATATTATGATATCGGAGAGAAAGAAGAGTCAATAATTATTTTTAGAAATGCAATTTCAAATGAGGTTGATAAAATTGTAAAAGCTGATTTATACTTTAATCTTGGTGTGATTTATAGTCAGATGTGTGACTATGAAGAATCAGAGAAAGCGTTTGATGAAGCATTTTTTCTAAATGAAGAAGATTTTGAAGCCGCATTAGGTATGGCCAGGTCCTATGAAGGACTAGGCGATAATTATCTGAATGGAGGTGAAGGATGCGGGGGTACCTTTGGAAAAAATCCTGAAAAAGCTGCAAGGTGGTATAGAAAAGCAGAGAAAAAAATTAAGTCAGTGATGATAATTGATATTGATAATAAAGATCTCTACAGAAAAAACTTAGATTTAGTTCGTTTTAAAAGAGATATTGCTGAAGGGGGGTAAAATTTAACCTAAATTTTTTCTTTTTTTCAGGTACTCCGTAAGACAAAACTCAAGGCTTTGATCGGTAACTATAGGGAAGTAGTCAATAAAGTTTTCCTGACATTTTGCTCTGAAATACTTTTGTTTTTCAGACATTAACTTTTTGTAGTTTGATCTAATATGCCAAGGTTCGGTAGTTATTTCTTCCCCGGTTTCCATGTCTACAAATTTAGTCCGATCATTAAAGTCGAATTCTAATTCTTTTCGATCAAATATTTGAAAAACGATTACCTCTTGATTATTGTGCCTAAAATGTTTTAATCCATCCAGTATTTTTTGTTGATCATCAATAAGATCTGATACAAGTATTACTAGTCCGCGTTTCAAAATTCGTTCTGCCATCTCGTGCAATATTTTTTCAATTCGGGTATCTTTGCCAAACTTGTTGTCATCCAGTTTATCAAGAACAGAACTGAGATGGCTTGGCCTAGACTTAGGCAATAAAAAAGAATTAATTTGGTTAGAGAACTGTACTAAGCCAATAGCATCTTGTTGCTTAATCATCAAATAAGATAGAGCCGCTACAAGTGTATTCGCATAGCATAGTTTTGATATTTTATTGCTACTAAACATCATTGATTTACTTATATCTAAAACTATATGGGTCGATAAGTTTGTTTCTTCTTCATATCTTTTTACATAAAGCCTATCGGTTTTTCCATATAGCTTCCAGTCAATATGACGAATTTCATCTCCAGGTTCATAACTCCGATGCTCGGCAAATTCAACAGAAAATCCATGGAAAGGACTTCGATGTTGACCGATAATGTACCCCTCTACCACTAGACGAGCTCGCAAGGACATAGAGTCCAGAATAGATACTATTTTAGGGTTTAAAAACTTTGATTTATTTGAGCTTTGCAAAAAGATTAACTTAATTTTTTTATTAACTGTAAAATTATATCTTCTACTTTTAGGCCTTCAGTTTCGGCATTAAAATTTGTAAGTACTCGATGCCTTAAAATTGGGATAGCTAAAGAGTTGACATCTTCAATATTTGGAGTTGGACGACCATCAAGAAGAGCTTGAGCTTTTGATCCAAGAATTAAAAATTGAGAGGCGCGGGGTCCTGCTCCCCACGATATAGAATCCTTAATAAAATCAGGTGCATTCTCTGTATTAGGTCGAGTTGCAGAAACTAATTTTACAGCATACTCGACAACATTATCTGCTATAGGGACTCTGCGTACAAGGTTTTGATAGTTCCTAATTTCAGATTTTGTCATGATAGGTGAAAGTAGATCATTAGTTGATTTCGTTGTTTGCCTAACGATAGATATTTCTTCATCATTTGTGGGATAGTCAATTCTGAGATTAAACATAAATCGGTCTAATTGCGCTTCAGGAAGAGGATAAGTTCCTTCTTGTTCAATAGGGTTTTGTGTAGCTAGTACAAAGAATGGTTGATCTAAATCATAAGTTTTACCTCCGGAAGTAACTTTATGCTCTTGCATAGCTTCTAAGAGTGCAGCCTGAGTTTTTGGAGGAGTTCTATTGATTTCATCAGCCAATACAATATTTGCAAAAACAGGACCTTTGAAAAATCTAAAGGATCTTTGACCTGTTTCTTGATCTAAGTCAATCAATTCTGTTCCTGTTATATCGCTTGGCATTAGGTCTGGAGTAAATTGAATACGTTTAAATGACATATCTAAAACTTCAGAAAAGGTTTTAATTATTAAGGTTTTTGCTAATCCAGGAACTCCAACTAATAAAGTATGCCCATTTGATAATAAAGCGATAAATAGCTGATTTAATATGCTCTTTTGACCAATTACAATTTTGTTGATTTCATTAAAAAATAAATCACGAGATTTTGATAATTTTTCGAGTGCTTCTAAATCTTTTTCTGGTTCGTTCATTTTAAATTTATTTATTTGTTAGATTATTTATTGATGAAATTACCTCATAAGGTATATCTAATTAAAAAAATATATTAAAGATTTTCTAATTAGGCTTTTTTTATTCTTATTATGAAATTCCCTATTATGAGATCTATAGACATTCAACGATATCCATCATTAATTGGTCAATCAATTGAAGAATTAGAAAATCTTTCAACTTCTTTGGGAGAGCCACCCTTTAGAGGTAGACAACTTTTTGATTGGATTTACAGAAAAAAAGTTGATGACTTTACTAAGATGACAGATCTTCCCAAATTATTACAAGAAAAATTTAAGGGATACTCTCTACACCCTTTAAAAATATTAAAAACCGATAAATCTGAATCAAAAAAAACTCAGAAGTACCTCTTCACTACAAAAAATGGAATGACAATTGAATCAGTTTTAATGAGAAAAAAAGACCGTGCTACGATCTGTTTATCAACCCAAGTGGGTTGCGCGGTAGATTGTTCATTTTGTGCTACTGCTAAAATGGGATTTGTCCAAAATCTATCAGTGGGTGAGATTATCGATCAATATTTTCAATTAGCAAAATTATCTGATACTAAAATCACTAATGTTGTTTTTATGGGTATGGGAGAACCTTTTCTTAATTACAAAAATTCCATAGCTGCAGCTAGACTTCTTAATCATGAAAAAGGTGTTAATCTTGGCGCTAGAAGAATTACAATATCAACTGTAGGCATAATAGGAAAAATAAAAAAATTTACTAATGAAAAACATCCATTTAGACTAGCGGTTAGTTTGAACGGTTCGAATCATGATCAGAGATTAAAAATTATGCCGATAACAAAAAACCAAACATTTCAGAATTTGTTAGAAGCAATTAAAGTATATACTAGTCAATCCCGTAAACGAATTACTATTGAATATGTATTAATTGAAGGAATTAATAATAGTCAAAAAGATTCTTTGAAATTAATAGAAATATTATCTCAGATTAAATGCAAATTGAATGTAATTCCGTATAATGAAATTGATAGTATTTATAAACGACCAACGGAGGAAGAGATTCATGTTTTTTTAAAGCCTCTTAAAAATGCACCATTCCCAGTTACCGTCCGTTGGAGTAAAGGTCAAGATATTGATGCAGGATGTGGGCAATTAGCTACGAATATTAAATGAGTAATATAGATAAAGAAGAAGAAGCTTCTAATTTTATTTTAAGAGAAACTTCATTTAGTGGTAAAACGGCTATAATCTTAGGATCTGGTTTAGGTGAGTATGCAAAGATATTAACTGAAAAGAAAAATTTAGCTTTTTCTAAAATTCCATATTATCCTATTTCAAACGTAGAAGGGCATGCAGGTGAATTGGTTTCAGGAAAAATATTTGGAATAGAAATCCTTATTGCTAAAGGAAGAGTCCATTGCTATGAAGGATATTCCTTGAGGGAAGTTACATTTCCAATTAGAGTTTTTAAAAAATGTGGAATTAAAAACTTAATTATTACAAATTCATCTGGAAGTCTAGAAAAGAAAAATAAACCAGGGACTCTAATGCTTATCAAAGGTCATTTGGATTGTTCTTTTCAAAAAAACTACCATGATATAAACTTGGTTGCAGGGGATAAATACCATTCTAAGGAATTAATTAAATTATCTGAAAAAGTTGCGTTTAATTGTAAAATAAAAGTACTATCTGGGAATTATTGTTGGGTTTTAGGACCATCCTATGAGACTCCAGAAGAAATCAACTTTTTTAAATTGTATGATGGGAATGCAGTTGGGATGAGCACATTACCAGAAATAGAAGAGGCGGGTGCTCAGGGTTTAAGGGTGTTGTCTATAGCATTGCTGACCAATTATGCAGCTGGGATCGGTAAAGATATTTTATCTCACAAAGATGTTATGGAGGTTGCATCACAATCTAAAACAAAACTAATGAACTTATTATCAGGTATAATAAAAGGTTTTAAAGAATGAATATTCGATATGAAGTAAATTTAATTAAAGATCAAATAATTAGTTGGAGACGATATTTTCACGAAAATCCAGAACTTAGTTTTAAGGAATTTAATACAGCCAAAAAAATTAATTTAGAATTAACATCTATGGGTCTTAAGCCAAAAACTAAAGTTGGAAGGACTGGAGTAACTGTCGATTTAAAATTTGGAGAAGGTCCAGTGATTGGATTTCGGGCTGATATGGATGCCTTACCTATTCAGGAAACTAGTGGTTTGCCGTTCACGTCAAAAAACGATGGCGTAATGCATGCATGCGGACATGATGGACATTTAGCTATGCTTTTAGGGACTGCTAAAATAATGAGTCAAAAAAAGAACCAACACCGAGGTACTATTCGATTTATATTCCAACCTGCGGAGGAAGGTGAGGGTGGTGCTAGGTATATGATTGAGGATGGTTGTTTAGATGGATTAGATGAAATTTATGGTATTCATGTGTGGAATTATCAGCCTTTTGGAGAAGTAGGAATAAAGTCTGGCCCAGTGATGGCATCTGCTGATATGTTTGATATTAAGATAAAAGGAATTGGTGGACATGGAGCAGCCCCGCAAGGAACTGTAGATGCAATTATTGTAACATCTCATTTAATTCAAGCACTACAAACAATTGTTAGCAGAAATACCAACCCTCTCGATTCAACAGTTCTTTCTATTGGGAAAATAAATGGCGGACATAATTTTAATATTATTGCTGATGAGGTAAACCTTTCAGGAACTACTCGTGCATATTCTGAACAAAACCGAAAATTAATTAAATCAAGGATGAAAGAAATTATCGTGGGTGTTGCAAAAACCTATAATGCTGAAATTGTGTTAAATTATAAAGATGGTTATCCACCCACAATTAATCATCAAAAGCAAAGTGAGAATGTTTTGGAAGCAGCAAAGAAAGTAGTCGGTAAAAAAGCTGGCCCTCCATACCTTTCAATGGGGGGTGAAGATTTTTCCTATTATTTACAAAAAGTTCCGGGCTGTTTCTTTTTTGTTGGATCTGCTCCCAATAAGAAGAAACTATTTGAGACGCCTCATCATTGTTCACATTTTAATATGGATGAGAGAGCTTTACTTGTAGGTCCATCCATATACTTAAATATAATTGATAGAATTTTGCTCCATCAATAACCTATAGCTGAAGTTTCTCCTCTGCAGTCACCTCCTCCAAAATACCCTTCCTCTGAAATCATTATTCCATTCGCTTCACCTATATAACCACCTTTTTGTACCAATTTATGACCTTTTTTTTCTAGAGCTTTTTTCAAATCTTCTATTAAACTTCTGGGTTCATACTGAATTACATCAGGCAGCCATTGAGAATGAAATCTTGAAGCGCATACTGCTTCTTTTATATCCATATCATGATTCACTACATTTAAAATAGTTTGCATAGTAGTGGTGATAATAGTTGATCCACCAGGAGAACCAATCACTAGAAAGGGTTTGTTATTTTTAAGTATTATTGTTGGAGTCATTGAGGAAAGGGGTCTTTTTCCGGATTCTACTGCGTTTGCCCTCATTTCCGATTAACCCAAATGCATTTGGGACTCCTGGTTTTGATGAAAAATCATCCATTTCATTGTTTAAAAAAAAGCCTGCTCCTTCCACCACGCATCCATTTCCGTAACCTAAGTTTATAGTAGTGGTAACACTTACAGCATTTCCCCAACGATCCACCACTGAATAGTGAGTTGTTTCAGGAGATTCATAACTTGCTTTTTTTGAGGCATATACAGAACTACTAGGAGTAGCTTTATTTAAATCAATATTCTTAATCCTATTTTTTGCGTATCGCTTAGAAGTAAGCATAGGTAATGGTACATCCCAAAAATCAGGATCTCCCATGTGTTCTGCCCTATCTGCATAGGCCCGTCTTTGTACCTCAGTCAGTAAGTGAATGTAGTTTGAAGAATTCCAGCTTATTGTATCTATGGGGTAGTTTTCGAGCATATTTAACATATTAACTAGTAGCGCCCCGCCTGAACTTGGAGGGCCCATAGAAACAATTTCATACCCTTTATATGTTCCTAGTACAGGGGTTCTATACTTTGATTCATAACTATGAAGATCTTCTTTAGTGATAAGTCCATTCCCTCGTTTCATTTCTTGAACAATTAATTGTGCGACAGAACCTTTATAAAATCCATCTCGACCATATCGTGCTATTTTTTTCAAGGTTTTTGCTAAATCTTTTTGAATGAACTCTTGTCCTTTCTTCCATGGCTTACCATCACTTCTTATGAATATTTTGGATGCTGCTTTATTTCTTTCAAAAAACTTTTTATATAGATTTAATCTATTTGCTTCAAAATAAGAGAGAATAAAACCACGATCCGCTAACTGTATTGCTGGATTGAGAACTTCTCTTAAAGAAATTTTTCCAGATCCATGATCTTCAAGAGCCCGAATTAATCCATCAACTGTACCTGGAACACCACTACTTGCTCTAGAATATAAGGACATCCCAGGAATGACCAATCCGCTGTCGTTTAAAAACATACTGGGGTGAGCATTTAAAGGTGCTTTTTCTCTATGATCAAGTGTAATGGATAGTCCATGAGCAAATGAAGCAACCAAAAATCCACCTCCTCCAATATTGCCATTACTTGAGGATGTAACTGCCAAAGCAAATCCAACTGCCACAGCAGCATCAATGGCATTACCTCCCTTTTTTAAAATTTCAATTCCAGCTTCAGATGCTTGTTTACTCGTAGAAACAACCATCCCATTTTGTCCGTATTCAGGGTTTGAAGTCGCTGCCGATATTAATTTTTGGAAAAATATTAATAAGTATAAAATTCTAATATAATTTTTAATTTTCATATCTTTTGTTTTTAAGCATTTTATTTTTTTTCATAGAAAATATTGATATTGGAATTTAAGATTATAGATTTTATGAACGTAAGATATTTCATTATAAAATGAATGAGACACAAGTAGTTTACAATATAATAGGATTGCAATCAGGTTGTTAAACCATTCAAAAATAACTATTATGGAAACAGGACTTCGAGATGGCATACAGGTAGTGGAAAGTTATGTCCCTATTAAAGACAGAGTATCTATAGTGAATGGTTTAATTGATGCAGGAATAAAAAACATTCAGATTACGAGTTTTGTTAATCCAAAAAAGGTTCCTCAGATGTCTGAATCTGAAGAATTAATAAGCAGACTGAGTCGGAAAAACAATATAGATTATAGTGCACTTGTGTTCAATTGTAAAGGAGTCGAAAGAGCAATTAATTCAGGCATAAATAAAATAGAAACTTCGATTTCCGTAAGTGAGTCCTATAATCAAAAAAATCTTGGACTGAATAATGTAGAAGCAATTGAAAGATTAAAAAATGTAATTAGGTCAGGGTTAGAGAACAAATTAAACATACGCGCAGGTTTACAATGTGTTTGGGGAACCCCCAAACACAGAGAAATAAACATTAATAATATAATCAGCAACATTTCATCAATCTTAAATTTTGGTGTTGATAAGATCTCACTTTGTGATACTAGTGGAATGGCAACACCCGATACTACCTCTCGATTGTTAGAGTCTATTTATAATGATTTCCCCGAAGTAAACATTTGTTTACATCTTCATAATACTTATGGATATGGTTTAAAGAACCTTTTTTGTGCTTTAGAGTTTGGGATAAAGGAAATAGATACCTCTTTGGGTGGTATAGGAGGAACACCATATCTAAAAAACTCTAAAGGGAATATAGCTACAGAAGATACAGTTTCAATGTTAGAAAAGATGGGATATTATACAGGAATTGATTATAAAAAAGTATCTGAACAAAGTAGATTTTTAGAGAAAATTATAGGTGAAAAATATTTTAGTGGGGAGCTGTATAAAAAATATTAAATCGTATTTATGCTGTTAGAAATTAAAGGTTTAATTTTTGTTATTGATAAACGATCTTGCTTTTGAGTATCGCGATATCGAATTGTTACAGTATCATCTTGAATAGACTGATGATCTACTGTGATTCCAAAAGGCGTTCCTGCTTCATCTTGCCGGTAGTATCGTTTACCAATTGAGCCTTGTTGATCATAAACGATTTTAAAATCATTTTTTAGCATATTCATTATAGACTGTGCCTTTTCTGGCAAGCCATCTTTTTTAGTAAGAGGGCATATAACAGCTTTTATGGGTGCAAGCCTCGGGTGGATTTTCATAACTATTCGATTATTTTCTTTATCTTCCCAATAAGAATCTGCTAAAACAGTTAAAAGCATCCTATTTAACCCAGCAGAAGTTTCAATAATATATGGTAAATACCGTTCGTTATTTACTTGATCAAAATATGAAAGTTTTTTGCCTGAAAACTCTTCATGGCGAAGAAGATCATAATCGGTCCTATTATGCACACCTTCAATTTCTGACCAGCCAAATGGAAATTCATATTCAATATCCCATGCTTCTTTTGCATAATGAGCAAGCTCTCCATCTCCATGTTTGTGAAACCTGAGTTTTGATTTGGTAAGTCCTAGATGATTTGTATAAAATTGGAACCGGTTTTCTTTCCATTCACTCATAGCATTTTTATCAGTCTCTGGCTTTACAAAATATTGCATTTCCATTTGTTCAAATTCTCGAGTACGAAATATAAAATTTCGAGCAATAATTTCATTTCTGAATGCTTTTCCTATTTGCGCAATTCCAAAAGGAATTTTCAACCTCATAGCACCTTGGACCAGTAAGTAATTAACGTAAATACCTTGAGCTGTTTCAGGTCTTAAATATGCCTCCGTACCAGATTCTTCAACGGGTCCTACATTTGTTTTAAACATTAAATTGAATTGCCTTGGCTCTGTAAAGCAATCCTTACTGCCACAATTTGGGCATTGTATTATCGTCCAATCAATAGATTTGTAATCCTCTGAAAATTCGTCTGCCCGGTATCTAGCTTTACATTGTTTACAATCAACTAAGGGATCATTAAATGCTCCAATGTGCCCTGAAGCTTCCCAAACCTTAGGGTGCATTAATATCCCACTATCAATGCCCACTATATTTTCATTAGATCGGGTCATTTCTTTCCACCATAACTGGGAAATATTATTTTTTAATTCGATCCCTAGAGGACCATAATCGTACACAGCAGAAAAACCACCATATATATCTGAACTTTGAAAAATAAACCCTCTTCGCTTACAAAGAGATACTATTTTTTCAATAGTGTTTTTCATCATAAAATTATTTTTTCTTTTTACGCTTTTTTCTTTTTTTGGTTGGCGATAGTCTTTTTTGATTTATTAAATCAACGGCTTGCTCTAGAGTTATCTCTTCTGGAGTTAGGTCACTTTTCAGTGCTACATTTACCTTGCCATCACTAATGTATGGACCATATCTTCCATCTTTTATTACTAAATCCTCTCCAGTCTCTGGATGTGCACCAATATTGCGAAGATCAGAGCTTTTTTTATTTCTATTTTTTAGTAGTTCTATGGCCTTAGACAATCCAATGTCTAAGGGTGTTTCTTCTCCTCTTAGGGATGCATTCATTTTTCCACATTTTATATACGGTCCAAATCGACCATAATCTGCAGAAATCATTTCACCATTCTCTGGATGTTTTCCTATTTCTCTGGGAAGTGAAAGGAGCTTAAGTGCATAATCTAAATCTACATTAGATAATGAAAAATCTTTTGGTATGCCTTTACGTTTTTTTGTGTCACCGATTTGAACGTAATATCCATAGGGACCTTTTTTCAACCATATGGATTCTCCAGATTCTGGATGAGACCCGATGGGTTCATCCTCTTTTACTTCTATTTGAAAAATTTCTTCAACTTTTTCTAAAGTTAAATCTCCCACATATATTTCTTCTGGGATAGCTCGGGTATCTTCACCTCTTCGAAGATACGGTCCAAACCGGCCAATCCTTCCGTCTGTACTTTCCTTAATTTCGGCTGGAAGCGGTATGGTACAAGCTAATGGTATATCTACTTTTTCTTTAAGCATTTTTTCAAGTCCAGAAAAGTGTCCGCCACCATGATAAAAATTATTCATAAATGGAGTCGATTGTTGCTCTCCTCTCGATATTTCATCAAGCCCATTTTCCATTTTTGCAGTAAACTCTTTATTTACAAGATTTGCAAAGTGATTTTCAAGTAATTGAGTGACAGCTAGTCCAAGAAAAGTAGGAGACAACTTACCACCTTTTCTATTTACATATTCGCGTTTTACTATGGTAGCAAGAATGGAAGCAAAGGTAGAAGGTCTGCCAATGCCATTTTCTTCTAGTGCTTTTACTAATGAGGCTTCCGTATATCGAGCCGGTGGTTTTGTATTATGGGATACAGCTTCAAGAGAAATATAAGTTAATGTATCATTTTTTTCTAAAATTGGAAGTATCCTTTCTTTATCGGCTAAATCTTTATTTGGATTATCTTTTCCCTCAACATAAGCTTTCATGTATCCTGGAAATAGGATCACTTGCCCAGTTGCTTTAAACTCGGCATTTTTTACTTTTATGATTACAGATGTTTGTTTCAGTTTGGCAGATTTCATTTGGCTTGCAATAGTTCGCCTCCAGATTAATTCATATAAATTGGAACCTTCTTTACCAAGTAATTTTTTAACTTTTTCTATTGGAACAAAATTTTTATGCGCTGGGCGAATAGCTTCATGAGCTTCTTGTATGTTTTTAACTTTTGACTTGTATTGTTTTGGTGAGCTAGGCAAATACTCTGGTCCAAATTTATTCTGTACAATTTTCCTAGCTCCTTCAATTGCTTCATCTGATAAGTGAGTTGAATCAGTTCTCATGTAGGTAATAAACCCATTCTCATAAAGTTTTTGTGCAGTGCTCATTGTTTGCCTTGCGGAGCTCCTTAATTTTCTAGCAGCTTCTTGTTGCAGTGTGCTCGTAGTGAATGGGGGCTTCGGGTTAGATGTCCTAGGTTTCTCGCTTACCTCTATTATGCTCCAAGGACCGGATTTTAATTCTTTACAAAGTTGGTTAGCTTGATCCTCCGATAGTAAGGTGACATCCTTTGTCTTTATTTCTCCTGTTTGAGAATTAAAATCATTACTTGTTGCTATTTTTTTTCCGTCCAATTTAAAAAGATTCGCTGAAAATGTTTTTTGATTATCAGTTTTGGATAATTCAACTTTCAGATCAAAAAACTTAGTGCGAGAAAAATTAGCTCTTAAGCGATCTCTATCAATAATAATCTTTACTGCAGCAGATTGGACTCTTCCTGCTGATAGATTAGTAGAAACAAATTTCATATTACTTTGTAACGTCGCCCATAAAACGGGTGAGACTTTATATCCTACTAATCTGTCAATTACCCTTCTGGCTGTTTGTGCTGAGACAAGATTATGATTGATATCTCGAATTTTTTTTATACCATCTGCAATTCCTGCTTTAGTGATTTCTGTAAATTGGACACGTTCCATTTTTTCTTCTGGAACCTCACTTGCAAGATGGGCAGCGATAGCCTCACCTTCTCGATCAGGGTCCGTTGCTATCATTACTCTTTCAGCTGTTTTAGATTTTTTCCTTAATTCTGTAATGAATTTTTTTTTATCGGGAAGTACTGTAAGTGCAATTTTAAAATCATTTTCGATATCAATTCCTAGTTCTTTTCTAGGAAGATCTTTCACATGTCCTACACAGGAAATTACATCGTAATCTTTTCCAAGATATTGCTGAATTGTTTTCACTTTTGTTGGTGATTCCACAATTAATAATGGTTTATTTTTCATAGGAATTACTAAGGTTCTTCATATTCTTATTTGTAAATAATTTATATCTAAATTTAGTTTGTCAGGTTATCAAAAAACTCAACAATTTTTTCCTGTTTAATTTTTTCCTGTTTACCGTCATCTAGATTTTTAAATATTATAGTTTTATCCTCGACTTCGCTTTCTCCTAAAATTAAGACATAACGAGCTCCTAGCTTATTTGCATCACGCATTTGGGCTTTCATGCTTCTTCGAATGGGATCAGAAATTAGTTTGAAACCTTTTAATCGTAGTTTTTTTGCGATGTTGAGTGAAATTGGTACTCCTTTTTTTTCAATACAAATAATATAAATATCAGGGGTTGGTTTATTTTCTTTGAATTTTTCTTCATTAATTAAAAGTAAAATACGTTCTATTCCTGCAGCAAAACCAATGCCTGGTGTTGGCTTTCCTCCCAAAGTTTTCACCAGGGAATCATATCTGCCGCCTCCTAATAATGCATCTTGAGAACCAAGTTCAGTAGAGGTTATTTCAAAAACAGTTTTTGTGTAATAATCTAAACCTCGCACTAATTCAGGGTTGATAGTAAAAGGAATATTCATAGCATTTAGGTAGCTTTTAACTTCACTAAAATGCTCTTTGTCATTTTTGGTGTAATAATCAGATATTTTTGGTCCATTTTTTAAAAGAGTTTGTTCTTTTTTATTTTTAGAGTCTAGTATCCGAAGCGGATTAGTATTGAATCGTTTTTTACTTATTTCTGATAATTCATCAAAATGTGGTTTTAAAAATTGTTTTAAAGCATCTCGATATGTTGATCTAGATTCACTTGTACCAATACTATTAAGTTGTAAATCTATTTTATTAGCAAGTCCGAAATGTGATAAAACTTGCCATGCAAGTGCAATTGTTTCAGCATCTTGTTCAGCAAAGTTTGATCCAAATGCTTCTATCCCGAACTGATGAAATTGACGTTGCCTACCCTTTTGTGGCCTCTCTCTACGGAAGAGTGGACCAATATAATATAAACGATGGATAGGAGAAATGTTCCCTAAATTATGCTGGTTATATGCCCTTACAACGGGCGCTGTTAACTCAGGTCTTAGTGTGAGGAAACTATTGTCTTTGTCTTCCCATGAGTACATTTCTTTTGTTACAATATCTGATTCTTCACCAACGCTTCTTGAAAAGAGTTTGTTTTGTTCAAAAATCGGGGTGCGGATCTCCTGATATCCAAATTGCGCACACACTTGGTGGACAATAGATTCTAAATGACGCCATTTATAAGAATCTTCTGGTAGTATATCATGAGTTCCTTTAATGTTTCTAAAATTTTTCATTTATTATTTCCTAGGATTGAATCAGTAATTGAGGATGCTTTTTTTAAGTGCTCTTCAGGAACAAAAATTCTAATTATTTGGTTTGGTAAGGTAGCAGCTTCAACTAAATAAGCCGAAGATATCCAGTCCATTTTAACATAATGTGGAATAGAATCCTGATTTAATAAATCTATAACCATATCTGCATATATTTTTCCTTCAATGATAGGTAGTGGAAACCATCTCATTTCTGCAATAGGTAAATCAATATTGCTAGCGTTCACTAGTGGCTTCTTGCAGTCGCCACAGGTCTCTATATGGCTTAAATATTCAGCATTGCATTGTGGACAGATCATAAAAATACAACCTTTTTACATTAGAATTTGCCCCAACCAGGAATTTAGTACAATGGAAGTTTTAAAATCCAGCTCCAGAGTATATTCCTCCTCTTTTTTCGATTTTTAAATCTCGAAGAGTGGGAGATTTAACATTTAACTTGAAGTTAATGCCTTGCCCTATTCCATTCGGTGTCCAATTCATAGATAACTCCCAACAATGTAAGTCTCTATAAATTGAAAAAGAGTGACTAACAAGATCCCTTTTTAATAAATCAAACCTAGCACGATACGAGACTTTCCATTTATTTGTTAAGTTAAAAGAGGAGTTTGTATTTGCCCAAAAATTTTTGGATTTATTTAAAGGGTTTAGTGCAGAATAAGTATAGCTTAAGCTGATATTCGTATTCCATAATTTTTTATTATTTAGACTGTTTTTAATCTTTTCTTTTGTTTCATTTAATCCAGGTCCCGCTAAATCAATATCCACATAAGAAGTATCTTCAGTAGAGCTCTTTTCCTTTGAAGAGTCTATCCACTGCTTGCTTTTTAAGCGGAATCCAGTAGAGAAGCGCATATTTGTTAGCCTGGGGTAGACTATGCTACCCATACTTTTTGGTAATGTTTTTTTAAGTAATTGATTGACTCTTTTTTTCGTATTTTCATTATAATTATAAAAATCATGAGTCATGCTTAGATCAAGATTGAATTTTCCTGCTAACTTTGAACGAATATTTGATCTAAGGTTGGCTAATTGCATTGAGTCTGCAGCAAAATTATAGCTTGAATTCATCCTCCAACTTATTAAATCAATTTTCTTTTCTTCTTCTCCATTTTTAATCTTGGCTTGAAAAATATTATTAATACTGAAAGTCATTGATTTTCTCTCTGTAGTCGGTGTGCTTCCAGCCATTGTTCCTGCGAATCGATCATGAAAGACATTTTTTGATGTAATTGGATCTGTTTCAGTAAGAACATAGCCCAAGTTCTTTCCAAATAAAGTTTCAGAGAAATCAGGTGTCCAAGAATAGCCTATTGAAGGAGACATTACATGTCGAATAGCTTTCAAAGGGCCATATGGAATACCAATTAGACCATAAATCTGTGTATTGGTATTCATGGAAAAAGATCCAGTCGTCCTTGTGGCAAAACCTGTTTTTGTTGTTTTATTATATGAAGACCCATTCCAAATTCCTTCTTGGGTTTTATTTACCCAGGCAGACTTTAGGTTTAGGCTAGGGTTAATTGATATGTATTTAAAGATCTTTTGAGGTGCATTAATGCTTGAGGTATGAACCCAGCCATTGTTTTTTTCATTTTGTTTTTTTAAAGTGCTGTCAGCATTTCTTTCCCAATAAAATGAGCTGTCAACTTCAACAGATTTGTAATAATCTCTTTCTGTATTTGTGTAGTTCAAAGCATAGTTCCAAGTTATTGTGTTGTACCATCTCTTATTTTCTGATTTCGTGGGAAAGAAGTTACTTTGGCCATGTCTAAATGAAAGTTTAGGAAACCTTCTATTACTAATATTTATTTGAGTTCCAGAACGCGATGGCTTAACATAAAATCTGCTATCAGGGTTTGTTTTTTCATCAATTAGTAAATCCGTATTTGAATAATAATTAGTACTAAAGGAATTCTTAGATTTTGGCCACCGTTTGGAATACGAAACATTTGAAACTGCTTTTTGATTCATTCGGTCGGAAAGAGAAAGGCCATATTTTTTATTATAATCTCCGCTTGTTGAATAAGTTGCATTGGCATTAAATGATTGATGATTACGCATTTCTTGTTTGTGTGTCCATTTAACAGTTGTGCTTTTACTTTTTTGTTCTCCTAGCTTAGTAATATCATTTTGTCCAAAAGATAAATATTGTCTATTAAAAAAATTTAGGCTCCCACTAAATTTGTAACGAACACGATATAAAAAATTATTTCTGAATGTGACACCTTGTTTGTCTCCAAAGCCCATGGTAAACTTTGTATCCCAGTAATCACTTGGTGCCCAATAAAACCCTAATCCTTGTATGTATTGCCCACGGTTTTTATTGTCACCATATGATGGCATAATCCATCCAGAGTGTCTTTGTCCTCCTTTATGTGGAAAAATTCCAAGTGGTATACCCATAATTGGAATTTGTCCTAGGTGCAGAATAATGGGTTTAGCAATAACTAGATCATTTTGTATGATTTTCATTCGTTTTGATTCAAAATGAAAATGTGCAGTATCTAGGTCACATGTGGTGTAAGTTGAATTTTCAATAAAAAATACATTTTCAGATTGATTACGAATTTGACTACCCGTGTAATGCCCATCATCAGCTTTAGTTTTCCCTTTTTTAATTTTCCCTTTTTTTGTTTTTAGGTTGTAAGTCATTTCATCTCCAGTCATAGGGTCTCGACCTTCTTCTTTTATAACTGGGGGAATTGGCTTGTGTGCTGTATCATGATCAAAAAAAGGTAAAGCCTGAAGCATATTGGATTGCCAATCTATTTTAATAAAACCAGAGCTTAATTTGGTTCTGTCTTGTTCTATATTCGCATTGCCATGAAAATCAGATTCTTCATCCCTTAAGAAATATTTTATATGATCGGCAGAATAACTTATGGGTGACTTCATATCGGTTGCAATTGAATCTGGAGTATATATACCCTCAGCGCCATCTATGATATTTAACCTTTCTAATTCATTATTAGAAAAATTCATGACAATTGTATCTCCAGAGGCATCATTCTTCCCCTGGTATACGGAATCATCAAAGATATGATATAAAGTCTGTGCCATACCATGAATTCTTAGTGAGTCAATTTCTCCATTATCAAAAAAACCAATGATTTCTGATCCTTTCATGGAATCCATAAAATGTAGTGTATCGCTATATAGTGAATCATTATCAGTTTTTTTGTATCCTTTGATAGGGGTAGCTGCGGAAGCTTTTGAGGGGATGTAAAGTTTTGTTAATTGTTCATTATTGTAAGTCAAAGATATTTTTTCCCCAGTTAATACTCGATTAGAATTATCTTTAATTTTAGGATTAAGACTTAATTCAGTAATATCTTTTTCCCGGTCATAGCGGGCCTTTCCGCAAGTTGCAATTCTAAGTGAATCTTTTATGATTACATTTCCATTAGAAGTGTAAGAAATCCCATCTTTTTCTTTTAGTTTTTGATATTCTATTCTGTCTGCTGTGATAGTTTGTTTTTTTTGGATGAGCTTTACATCCCCATGGGCTATGCCGCTATCAATTTTTGTAAAAATAGTGATAGTGTCTGCTTTTAAATCATAGCTTGAATTCCGCACATGAGAATTTCCAATACTGAAAATTTTATCCTCTTCCGAAAACAATTTAATTGTGTCGCATGTAATTATTAAATCTTCTTTAAAGGCTGATACATTTCCATAGAGAATTGCTAAGTCATCTTCTTCAAAATGTATTCCTTGATTACATTTTAGAGTTAGAGCACCTTTTGTAAAAACTACATTTCCAGAAATAAGTTTTGTGGGCTTATTATCGATTGTCTTTCTTTCTAAAAAATCAGCACTTTTTAGTTTTAACCGATCTTTTGCCATTAAGTTAGACCCACTGGTATAGAGAACGAAAAGCACATGAATAAAAAGGATAAATCGAGGAATTATTTTATTCAATATATTTTGTGAGATAGACATGGAAGAGTAAATTTACGATCCTTTTTAAACAATTAACCAAATAACAATAGGAATATACAAGCAATGGATAATGGATTAATTATTGAAAATATTGAGAAGGGTCATGGATCTGAAGCAAATGAATACAATAAAATCACAGTAAATTATACAGGTAAATTAGAGGATGGTTCCATTTTTGATTCATCTTTAAAAAAGGGCAGGGATCCCTTCACATTTACTCTTGGTGTAGGCTCTGTAATCAAGGGATGGGATTTAGGAGTAAAAGGAATGAAAGTTGGTGGTAAGAGAAAACTAACTATTCCACCAGAATTGGGTTATGGTGACCAAGGTGCAGGAAATGTTATTCCTTCTGGAGCCACGCTTGTTTTTGAGATTGAGTTATTAAGTGTTGAAAATTTTTAATTAAAAAGTTGCCACCGTAGCTCAGTTGGTAGAGCAGTTGCTTCGTAAGCAATTGGTCAGGAGTTCGAGTCTCCTCGGTGGCTCAAATATTATTATCTTCTAACTTTTGATAATATTTGGCTGCTCTCCATGCACCGTAGATTTCTCCAAAATAAGTAACACCTGCAAATCCTATTAACAATGGTCCTAAAATGCGATTTTTATTGTTATTAGCATAAATTGCGGAACTGGTTGTTAGGTAAACTGTCCATAGGCCCATTAAGCCATCTAATTTTCTTCCAGCATATGCACGACCAGCTCCTGGCAAGATGGATACAATAGAAGCGAAAGCAGGAGATTTTTTTGTTTCTATGTTTTGATTTTGATTGATAAAATCGATTAATCTCCCATCTTTATCGTAAAAAGGTAGATTTAATTCCATATGGTAATAGATTGCAAATGGGTTGCATCTAGTAATTCTTTCTGAGCCCATAACCATTCCCTTTACCATCCCATATTGTTTTATCGCATTTGCACAATAGTTAGAGCAACTGGGATAAAATTGGCAATTAAAATAATTAGAATTATATGATATACGTTGCCATATTGAAATTGGTAATAGCCCAATTTTTTTTAAAATGCTAATTTCAGTAGATTGAATAACAGTATCAACTGGGTATTTTGATTGGCTAAACAAAGTTGAGACAAATAAAATCAGAAGAATATATTTCATTGTTAAAATTAATGCAGAATTGCACAAACCTAAACTTGTTCTTTAATTAGAGGTTCCATATGGAAAATTTGTTTGACACAGCACTATCTAATCCTATTTACATAGCTATTTTAGCAATAATATTTATTCTGCTGATATATGCAATTATAAAGAAAATTATTAAGCTTGTGATCAGTTTTGGAATTATACTAATTGGATACGTATTGTATTTAAACTACACCGGCCAAGCAGTACCAAAAACAGTTGAGGATCTCAAAAAATCGGTATCTGGGAATGTAGAGAAAGCTAAAGAAGTAGCCTCAAAGTCTATTGAGAATGCTAAAGAATCAACAAGAAAAGTTGTTGAAGAAAAGGCTAAAGAAAAAATTGATGAGATCTTATCAAATTAGATGCTTGTAAAAATTAAATTTGGTCTTTTAGAGCAAATTGCTTGCTAACTCTGCAAGCTCACTTCGTTCTCCTTTTTTTAAATTTATATGAGAGTATATCGCTTGTTTTTTCATACGGTTAATTAAATAGGAAACCCCATTTGATTTTTTATCTAAATAAGGATGGTCTATTTGGTTGATGTCTCCAGTAAAAACTATCTTTGTCCCCTCACCAGCTCTTGTAATAACCGTTTTAACTTCATGAGGTGTAAGGTTTTGGGCTTCATCAACAATAAAGAAAGATTTTTGCAAGCTTCTACCTCGAATATACGCTAAAGGTGTAATTAATAATTTTTGGTCATCTAAAAGTTCTTTAATTTTGCTTATTCGCTTATCATTTTTCTTAAACTGATGTTTAATAACCGTTAAATTATCAAAAAGAGGTTGCATATAAGGGGTAAGTTTCGAGTCGATATCACCAGGCAAGAATCCTAAATCTCTATTGCTTAAAGGTACAATCGGCCTTGCAAGAAAAATTTGTTGAAAACTTTTTCTTTTTTCAAGAGCGGAGGCAAGAGCTAGTAATGTTTTTCCAGTTCCAGCTTTCCCAGTTAGTGTTACAAGTTGAATTTTATCATTCATCAGAACATTGAGGGCAAATGATTGTTCAGCATTTCGAGGGTTAATTCCATAGGCAGTTTGGGTATCGAGTTGAACTATTTTTTCTTTGAAAGGGTCAAAGGTAACGAGAATTGATTTTTCCCCATTTCTCAAAATAAAATTTTCATTAGGAAGTGGATTTTTAACTGATTGTAATTGATCTATTTTTGCACCACCATTTTTTTGAATTAAATTAATTTCTGAATCATGTACTTGTTCAATAAAGTTAGCCGGATCATAAACATTATCGAAAAGTTCTACAGCATCTGTTGTATAGTCTTCCGCATTAAGAGAAAGGGATCTTGATTTCAGCCTTATATTAGTATCTTTTGATACAAGCACTACGGTACGTTTTGGGTTTTCATTTTGAATTTTGTACGCACAATTTATAATTCGGTTATCTGCAGAGTCTTCCATAAAGACTTCTTTTACATTGGGATGCCAATTATGATTCACAACCACCCTAATTTTTCCATTATGGTTATCATATTCGCCATTTAATGAGTTTATTGAAAAATCATCTAACTGTCTAAGAAATTCTCGGGCATTAAAATGTATTTGTTCATTTCCTCTTTTAAATTGATCTAATTCTTCTAGAACAGAAATGGGAATCACGATATCATTATCTTCAAAGTTTTTAATGCAGGTGGAATCATGAAGGATCACATTTGTATCCAAGACAAAAATTTTATTTTTCTTTTTAGGCACTAACTATTATATATAAAAAAAGGTTATAAAGGATTAAGTGTAAAGTAATGCATAAGCTCAATAGTGTACAAGGTTCAAACGAGTTTAATCATTGGAGTTGAAAATTTTAAGGCATAAAACCGAATATTCCTTCAAGTAAATTATAAAATAATAAGCTATATAAGAATCCAAGGCCTAATAACATTATTGGTGTGATTCTAAATTGGATTCTAAAATCACTATAATCTTTCTTTTTATCATACATTTCAATAAGGTTCTCAAGAGAAATTTTACTCAAATAAACACAGAAAATATAAAGTAAAATCAGTGCGATATGATCTGCTGTTGAAAGAGATTTCAGCCACTGCCCGAGGTTCATATAATACCTTTTAAAATGTTTTTAAATTCTGATATAATCATTGAGGTTGCTCCCCAGACTACTTCATTTTTTAAATTAAAAAAAGGTATTTTAACTTTTTGTCCTAGAAGGATAGAATCTTTATTTTTTTTTGTTTGTGGATCCATAAGGCTAAAAATTGACGGAGAAAAGACTTTAGAAACTTCCTTGGATTGGATGTTTAACTTTGGATTACTCTTTATCCAACCAACAAAGGGAAAAATCTTGAAATTTGATATTGGAATGTAGAGTGGAGTTAAAGGGCCGATAATATTGATATCTTCTGATTGTATGCCTAGCTCTTCAAATGTTTCTCTTATTGCAGCTTCTTTATGTGATTCACCTTTTTCAAGCATACCTCCTGGTAATGAAATTTGTCCTTTATGGTGTTCAACAGTATTTGTTCGTTTGGTTAAAAAAAAATGCCATTTATTTTTAATTGGGTATAATAAAATTAAGACAGCAGCAGGAATAGATGTTTTTTTTTCAATGGATTTATATCTGGGTTTTACCATCATTGTTTCATGTGAAGTTCTTCCTGGCAGTTCCCCATTCATTTTTTTAGTTAGTTTTATTATAAACTGAGGTTTCATTGATAAAAATTATCCCATTTTGTTTAATTGAACCCGAAATTTTATTATGAGATTTAAACATATTATATGGGATTGGAATGGAACTCTATTAGATGATAGATGGCTTTGCGTTGAAGGTATTAATCAGGCATTGATCAAGAGAAAGCTTGCGCCGATATCTGAAAATAAATATAGGAAGGTTTTCACCTTTCCAGTTAAAGAATATTATATGGAGTTAGGGTTTGATTTTGATAAAGAGCCATTTGAAATTGCAGGCGATGAATTTGTTTCGTACTATGGGGAAAAATTTCATAAAACCAAACTTCAAAATGGATCTAGATTTGTGCTTAAAACAATTCAATCAAATTCAATTTCTCAGTCAATCTTATCTGCGGGCATGCAAGATTTTTTATTAGGTTGGGTTTCTGCTCATAAATTAGAGCAGTATTTTTTAAAAATAGTTGGAATTGATAATCAATATGCAAAAGGAAAAATTGAGCAAGGAATAAAGTTGATCAACGACCTCCCGTACAATAGGAAAGACATAGTCATAATAGGAGATACTATTCATGATAGTGATGTGGCTAAAAAGTTAAAGATAAATTGTGTTTTAATTGACCACGGGCATGTCAGTAGAGAAAGGCTTAAAAAAACTGGCCGTACTGTTCTTTCAAACTTGAAGGATCTTATTCCTCACATAATATAACCTACTGGCCTATGAGGTCCGAAATTAGCAATACGTCAAAAATATTGATTGATCCGCTTCCATCTATATCTGCAGCAAGAAATTCAACAGGCTGAAATTCCATTAGTCCGATGGTGTAATTCGCGCATAAAAGTGCATCGACTGCAGTTATTGTTCCATCTCCATTTACATCGCCATAATTATGTTGTTGTGTCCCTTCTGCTAAAGCAATGACTGATATTGTATTTGTATCTTCTTCCCCTAATGGTCCTATTACTTTAAGAGAGATCTGATAGATTCCAGGAATATCTATAAATAATTTAGGAGAATCAATTTCAGAAAATATATCTGATTGGAAAGACCATTCTCTTTGCCCAATAGGGCCTTTAGAATTTTCAAAAAAGTAAAAATATCCAGGAACAGTTATAGTAGAGGCTACAGCCATAGGTAGAGAGGTGAGTGGGCCTAATTCCCCAATAATTGTGTTTTTGATAATGGATTCTATGACATTCTCATCTGCATTATTAGAAAAGAACTGAATGTATTGGTAGTCATTTGGATTTATAATTGATATTGGATAGCTAGAAACTGATTGTATACTATCCCATTCTATTAATCCGACATCATCAAAGAATGAAAATGATTCCCCTGAGTCAGGAATATCACTGTTCATCCTTATATTTACAAACTCAGTATTTTCAATTTTTGGAATTTCATCCCAGTATTTTTCCCAATTATTATTTCCATTAAGTGAATCTTGAATAGATGCTGTAAATAAACTTTCACCAGATCTACTGTCAAAATATCGAGCTTCTAGTGTTACATTTTTACTATTCACTGTTTTTATATAACCATGCAAAGAATGAAAGAGATTATTTTGAAAAGGAAATCGGTCTTCTAAATTGGTAACAATATTGCTGGGTGAATCCGAATTTCGTTTGTGTAATAGTCCGATACTTCCTCTTCTAAAAACTGAATCTTGTAAAATTTCTGATTCGCTATTTAAATTCCATAAAGAGCTTCCTTCGTCCTCAAAATTGTTCATCCATATTTTTTCCCTTCCTAGTCTAAAGTGAGAAATTAATTGGTTTCCTGAAACTATTTCAGATATGCTCCCAGCGCTATTTATTTTGATAGGTTCCCATTTCAAAAAGGTATTTCCATCGATTTGAGTTATTTTATTATCCGAAGAATAAACATTATAACTAACATGGTTTTCAATTATACTATTTGAGTCTAGGATTACGGTTGCAATTTGATTATCAGTGTCAACATGTACATATGTGCCTAATTCTTTAGATTTCATGGCAATATAATCAAGAATGTAATTTCCAAGTTCACCATTTGCAGGTTTTGTCAGATAGTCGTCAATGTAAAGGGGTAGTATAGTAGAATGTACTAATCCATTTTGATTTATATTTACATTTAAAATCATAGATGGATATGTCTCTGGATAATTTAGATCAAATATAAAATTACCCAATGAATGAGCAATAAGCTTATTATTATACACTTCAACACCTTGAATGATATGAGGATGATGCACAATTACTAAATCTGCACCCTCATCTATAGCAAAATGCCTTATTGCTCTATCCCACATTTGCGGTCTATCTAATCGCCACGAATAATCATCAACTTCTCTACCAGTTTTTGGGTTTATTGTAAATCCAGTTTGGCTAGCAGGATTTGTTTTTAGATTTTCAAATCTTTCTGGGAAATCAATGTAATCGTAATCGGACCCTGGTGAAAGTGAATACTCGCTTCCTGCATGCATTTCTACAACAATGATATCACTAAAATCTCTAACCGATTGAATTTGTTGTTTAATATAGTAGGGGGTCATGTATGCAAAACCAGATTTGTTTTCCCCAGCATGTAGAAAGGGTTGATAATTATTATATTGCCCTGTTCTATCACTTGTAGACAAAAATGCGATTGTTTGACCTTTTACTGATTTAAATGCAGGAATATATGCTTCATAGCTATCTAGTCCTGCTCCTGAATGTAGGATCCCTGCCTCATTTAAAATATTCATTGTTTGAATCATACCAGGTTCCATATAGTCAAGAATATGGTTATTGGCCAGCGAAACAACATCAATGCCTCCGTATAATAAACCACTTACATTTTCAGGAGCACAACGGAAAACAACTCCTTTTGTTGGATGTGGTGTTCCTTGATTTGTGAGCGGGATTTCTAAATTAGCAACGGTTATATCTGAAGCATTTCCTAATAAATCAATAGTTGGTTCGAAAAGTGCTTCTACACCTTGATTTGAAATAATTCCATCTGAATATTCAAAACGTCTACCCATCATAATGTCACCAACAAAATTAATTGTGATGGGAAAAGATGTATTGCCATGATCTATCTCTATTATTTCTGATGACCAATCTCTTTGACCAGTTTCATCTTCAACAACAAGTAGAACTGAATAATTATGATCATCTTCAATAGTGTAATCATGAATTGGATTAGGTAATTGGGATGTCGCACCGTCACCAAATTCCCAATAGTAGGAAAAGGAATATGAATCAGTATCTTGAACCGTGCTTGAGAATGAAATGGAAACTATTTGACTCTCTTGTTCATTACGTGTTTCAATTTGTTCATAATGAATTGACACTTTTGGAGCAATGGGTAAGTCTGGAGTGATATCTCTTACCATGCTAAAATTTATATTTCCCGGTGAGCTTTGTGCATCGTCATGGTCGTTTATGAAATGTATTTCATTTAAAATGGAGAGGCTATCGTACCAAGCTAGCCAATCATCACCAATGGGAAGTCGGTAGGATGCCCAATCTCCAATTGGATTTACTCCCTGATATACTGGTATCCAGTTTTCGATATTTAAAATTTCAGATCCAAAGAGTGAGTAGCGTATATGATTGACTCCGTCTGAGAATCCTATCGCTTGAATTTCAGAAATACTATCTACTTTCGCAAAAACCTGAAGAGTCGTTCCAGAATCTAAAGAAAAGGGTTCAATGGATATCGATTTCCAGGTATTCCCAAAAAGAGAAAGCGTAGGGCTACTTCCAGGAATAGTTTGGTTTGTATCTATAAAAAAGTTATCAATATCTTGATCTTCACCAATTATACTTGAAATGGAAATGTCATCATTAAATGATACTAACGTGTCTGGCAAACCATGACCGGGTAATCGGTTTGTAGCAGATTCAGACCATTCACCGATATTGTTGAAGTAATCAACGGCTCTAGCTTTCAGCCACCATTCTCGTGAATTATTTAGCCCATTGAGAAATTGTTCATTTTCTCGCATGTATTGTAGTCTATTATAGTCAACATAGTCAAATATGATCGGATTATTATACAATGTATCTAGATCTGCATAGATTTGATACGATTTAAAATTTGTATCAAAAACAGGTGACCAATTAAGATAAACCTGATCAGAGTTGTCAACATTATAAGCTCTAATTGATTCAATTTTATTTGGTTGGATAATGTCCGGAACTGTTTCCCAATTATTTAAGTATTCTAAAATAGCAGTTATAAATGGGTCATAAAATTCACGGAGCATTTGAAAATTTTGGATACCAACTGGATAAGATCCGTTGTTATAGACTTGCAAATCAGAAAGTTCAAGTTCATCAAATAGCATAGGTTTCTCATCTAGTTCAACATGAACCCATGGTTCATATACTGAGAGACTGCTAAATTGGGATTGTAGAGCAAGCATTTGAACTCCATTGGAGGGGCCTTTGAGTTCTGTTGCAATTGTAATTGGAAATTCATCTGATCCATTGTCATAAACACAAGCATCATCATAAAAAACTTCATAATAATCAGTAACATGCAAAGGTTCAGAATTACCAAATTGATCTATATCAATAGGGTACTCATTCGTGAAGTTTACAATGTCCAGGTGATCATCGGTTATGTCTCTTATTGGTTTGGTTGTAAATGAATTTTGTCCACCTGCTGCCATTATTATTGATTTACGATTTAAATGCGTCAAATTGTCAAAACTATGTATAGCAAAGACTAGAGGCCAATGTGGATTTACTCCAACTAGGGGATCTGTTATTGCATCTTGAAATTTTTGAAAAACTGTGTGTGGATAGCGTGAAGGATCTGAAGTGGATTTACTATTTGAATAGTCGCCAACCTCACTCCAGGAGTATTCTCGAGAAGCTCCAGCGATCATAAAGCCAAATGAGTCGGTTTTTAGAAATAGATCAAGCGCTATGTATGGAGCGATAAAATCATCGCAGGGGTGAGGGACTTGTATGAGAATTTGTTCTTTAAAAGCATCTGGGCTGATAATGTAAAGTCCCCATCCATTTCGAAATCCTCCTGTAACATCATCACTGTCTACTCCTGGATTATTATAATCAATATAGCTACTATCAAGTTGTTCTCTAAGTAAATGAAAAGTTCTCCCATACGTTGTGTCTTGGAAAACCACAATTTCATAAAAAAATGATTGAATTGAATCCTGCAAAAGAGAATCCACAAAAGTGGTATCACCTGCTACAAAATAAGTAAAAATAGTTTCCCAATAATCTAGAGTTGGTGAATTTTCAGTTAAGACTCGGTGATTGCCAAATCCATTGGTCTGGATATCCAACCACTCAGGACCGTAATCGTTAAATCCTGGACTTGCTATGCCTTCAGTAACGTGACTTAACCAATTTTCGTACGATGTTTCGGGAGAATTTCCAGCTATGAACTCCGTTAAAGATCCTTGTTCATAAATTATTTCTGAAAAAATTAGAGTTACAGTTAGAAGAGCAAGGATTATATGCTTCATTTTTATTAGAGATAACTATAATTGTGTTTATTTTAAATAAATAATTTTCTCTACGCTTTTTGAGTCTATTGAATGTAGTTTGACAAAGTATACTCCGGTACTTACTTCTTGACCTAATTTATTTTTAGCATTCCAAGAAATATTGTATTTTCCAGGAGTAAAATGATTCATAGAAAATCTTTGAATTTCCTTTCCAAGAATATCATAAATTATAATTTCCGATTCTATATAATTAGCAATTTGGAATGGTATGGTGATTCTCCCATTAAAAGGATTGGGATATGCAGTCAGAAGAGATGTTTCTTTAGGTAAAATTTGCTCAAGGTCTTTAGATGTAAGGTCTCCGATATTTTCTTCTCCAGGAGTTCCGTAGTCTTGAGAGGAAACCCATGATGCCGAAAGCGCATTATCCAAGTCTGGACTAATTAGCTCAAGGGTAGGTCCATTACCATCGGGTTCTATCGGCCAAGGATCAGTATCATCATAAGAGACGGAATCTTTAAGGATACCATCATAGTCAAATATGCGAATTTCATCTCCGCCGCCACCAAGGCCAAAATCAAATGGTCCTATTACTTGCTCTGTGTTTGGAAAGCTTGTATTAAAAAGATCAGGGTCTCGAGCAATGATTAAATAACTATTGCTGTTTAATATCGTTGATTCAGGAATATTGAATATATGATCATTATTATCGTCCTTAAAAATCCAGCCTGACATATCAAGGTCCAGTTCTCCTGAGTTAAACAATTCTACCCAATCACCAGGATCAAAATCATCAGATGAGTTATAATTGATTTCATTTATCACCACATTTCCCAATGTTAATTCAGTGGGAGTAAATACTGCTGTAAGAGTAAATGGATTTGTTATATCAACCTGTATTGTCTGATTTGAATCTGGAAATTCAAGCCAGTGGCTGAAAATAAAACCATCCTTCTGTTTAGCACTTACATTAACAGGGATACCAGGAAAATAATATCCTGACCAGGAATTTTCATCAATGCTAAGAGTGTTTAAATTCACCGATCCTGCTCCACCAGGTGAAATATTTATTGTTAATTGGGCAAGGTTAGGTAGATCCAGTTCATTCCTTAAATGATTAATTGCATAAGATCGTCTGTTATTGCCAAAGTTTTCCATGATATTCAATCTCTCTTCCCAATTCACGGTTGAGTTGGGCCAGTTTCCATTATTGTACCACCTTGATCGATGAGTGGGGATAACACTTTCAATATTTCCTGAAATAGAATCTAGGTGATTTGATAGAAACTCTGGCTGAAAAACGGTGTTAAGCATATCACAGTAAGTGTTAATAAAAATATTTTCAAACGTGTTATTTTCCATTAGCTTTCTAAAAACAAATGTGCTCCATGGAGGGTTTGGCCAACCTGGACCGTATGGATCTAGTGCAAAGCTTAGTGTGTTAAAAGTATAGGCGTACGAATCCCAAATACTAAAACCAAAATCGGTGTCATAGAGAATCCATCTCCATTTTCCACCAACTCGATGATCTCTCCAAAACTTAATATTATTTCCAGGCCAATCTCGATTATCAATAAAAATCTGAAATGCCTGATAGCTCATGTATGATTCGATATCTATCCAATTTTCAATTGCATTCTCAACCAAGGGGTCATTCATTTCTTGAGTTTCAAGATAGTTCATCAAAACTTGATAATCAGTGTTGCTTCCATGTACAATATTTTCTTCATTAATACCCTGAATATCTAACAAATCAATATGCTCGGGCGCTATGGAGTGATTAGAAGAGATAAAGTGTTCATTAACTTTTTCTCGAATATTTTGAATTCCCCAAAATTCGCCATTTAAAAATAACAGTGCAGGCCTGTAACGTTGGTGGTCAATATTTAGGTCATCAGCAATACTTGTTATAAACCCGTCTCTCATTGCGGTTGATTCCCAATCATTTCCGGAATTACGTAAAACAAAAGCCTCATATTCATCTATGTTGGAATCAGGGAACAGTGGATATTCAAAACTACTAGGACCAAAATGACTTCTTGCAAATATGGATAATGATTTTTGTGGAAAGGCTCTACTCCAACCGCCAAAAATTTTTACTCCTGCATTAGCAGCATATCCAGAACCATCGGGTTCACGTATTTCGAAATGTATGGGTCGTTCCCAGTCTTCCCAGAAATTGGATCCAAAGTAGGGAAAATTTTGTTCGTAGTTTGATCCATGTACATACATCCCCGTATCTTCATCAAAAAAACTGTTTGGGTCTGTGGTGATAAAAATTTTGGGTAATTCCTCCGAGTAATCCTGACCATATATAAAGGTTTTTGACTCTATTTCAGAAGGAACCCATCCTTCTTGGAAAGAACGAGCTCGAATTACAGATGTAGAAAACAATAAAATAGGTTCTTCATAAATAGATGACAGCTGATTCGGTTTAGTTCCATCTGTAGTGTAGTGTATGGTAGCGTTTTCATCTGAGCTCATAATTTCAAGAATAAGAGGTGTAGAGTTAAAAAAACCAGATTCTAGAGAAAATTCTGGAGTATTAAGAGCACCTATAAAGGAAGGATTATCATTTGATTCCCAAGGGGTAGGATTGGAGAAAGTTCTCCAATCAGGTCCTTCCAATTGTCTTCCAAAAGACATATCTGTCTCTAGTACATCAACAAAAACAGAGTCCAAAATATTTTCATTTTCATCGCTTAAGATTATTGTTTCGCCACCACTGCTAATTCTAAAATTTGTATGTAAAAAAGAATTTGGTAATTCCATTAATTCATTCGGCTCAATAATATCTTGAGTATGCAGATTGTAACCAACTGTTAGAAATGGTATACAACTTAAATCTGAGGAAGTTGAATTATAATTATGAACTTCAATAGCGAGGCTATTTAACCCATCTATAAGTGGATATTGATCCAGGTCTATCATGATTTGTTCTGGAAATCCTCCTGAATATATTTCTGCTTCATGGAGGGCAGTTGTTGTAGTGTTATAGTAGACAGGGGATCCAGGAGCCCCTAGGTTTCTGCGGGAAAATTCAACTCCATTTAAGTAAGCGACATATCCGTCATCATAATCAAGATGGAATAATGCCTTAGAAATTATAGAAGCATCATCAATCCAAAAATCTTTTCTAACATATACGGATATAACTTGTGAAATATTTGTATTGTCATCGTTGTCACCATATCCAAACCCACTATTACCCGTTGACCATGAACTTATATTTGTATTTGGATCTTGCCAGTTTGAAATAGGGGCGCTGTTCGCCGGGAAAAAAGACCATTCGTCTCCCCAATCTATAATTGCATCCCAGCTATGTATAATGTCAGTACGGTTTTTTTCCGATGCAAATACTACAAGGAATTCATCTGGGTTAATGTTTATATCAGGAAAAACCCATTTGTGAAAGTCTTCAGCATTATCGCTCAGCCCAAAATTTGAAAGGTTAAGTGGCTCTGAACCATAGTTATAAATTTCAATCCAGTCTGGTGTCTCACCATCTTCATCATATAGATTGTCACCATTGCTAGATACTATTTCATTTAATTGGACTGCCTGCCCAAGACTAAATGAAATGTGAAAGATAATTAGTAAGATTATATATCTCATAACATCAAAAATTAAAAGTTTATAGGCTTACATGTTATTTTAATTATAATGAAAATTTTGATTCTAATATGAAATTTATTGATTTAATTATATTATTTATTTTTCTAGCAAATAATGTGATATACACACAACCTGTTATTATAAATGAGTTTTTAGCATCAAATGTTAGAGATACCCCTGAAATGCAAGATTTTGATGATTATACTGATTGGGTCGAGCTATATAATTCATCGAATGAACAAGTTGCGCTTGACGAAGTTTTTCTTACAGATGATTTTGATAATCCTATAAAATGGAAAATTCCAAATGGTACATTAATTGACTCTGAAGGGTACTTAGTTATCTGGGCAGATGATTATAATGAAGGCCCTGATCATATATATACCAGACCTTACTGGCCATGGGATCAATTTGTAACTCAAAATTTTCATACCAATTTTAAATTAAATAAAAATGGGGAAGAGATAGGTCTATTCAAGGCTGAAGAATCTGGAACGGTTATGCTAGTTGAAGAAGGGGCCTTATGGAAGTATCTTGATAATGGCACCAATCAGGGGTTTGAATGGTTTGAAGCGAGTTATAATGATGAAGATTGGAATTCTGGATATGCAGAATTGGGGTATGGTGATGGTGACGAAATAACAATTGTAGGATATGGAAATGATGAAGATAATAAATATACTACAACATATTTTAGACATATGTTTGTTGCTACTGATACGGAGAATCTTCAGAGTCTAAATGTAAGGTTAAAAAGAGATGATGGCGCAGTAGTATACCTAAATGGCAATGAAATTATTAGGGATAATATGCCAACAGGTTCAATCTACTATGATACTTTTGCAACTGATTATGTAGGCTCAGATGAAGAGGATGACTTTTTTAGTTGGTTCCTATCTAGTGATTTACTTCAGAACGGGGAGAATTTCATCGCTGTTGAGATTCATCAGGTCAGCGAATCCAGTTCTGATATAAGTTTTGATTTAGAATTAATTGGAATCTCATATTCTAACATTGTTTTAATGGATTCCATTTCTTTTATTGACCAGATATCAGATGTTTCTTATGGAAGAACAAACAATGAATCGGGCTGGTCTTTTTTTGGTGAACCAACTCCTGGGATGCCAAACAATACTTCTGCAAGTACAACTGTGGAGGTCTCTAGCGATGTAGAGTTTTCTGTTAGTCCTGGATTTTATGAATCACCACAAATGATTGAGTTATTTTCTGAGGACCCGATCTTTTACACTCTTGATGGAACCAAACCGGGATCAAATGACCTTCTTTACATTGATCCCATTCCTATTATGAATACGACTGTATTAAAGGTCCGGTCTATGGGATTGAATAAACTTCCAAGCGAAGTGTTAGCATCAACTTATTTTATTTCTGAGCAGAATTATTTACCTACTATTTCTCTGTCAGCAAAGCCTGAAACACTTTGGGATGAGGATATAGGGATTTATGAGAATGAGTATAAGCAAAGAGAAATACCTGTAACGATTGAATATTTTACTCCTGAAAATAATTACCAGTTTACGGTCAGTGCTGGTGCAAGGCTCGGAGGAGAAAATATTTGGACTAAGCCTCAGAAGCCTTTCACGATTTATACTAGAAATCGTTTTGGACAAGACTTTATTACTTACCCATTATTTAAAAATAAACCAATTGCTAATTTCTCTAGAATAGTACTGCGTAATGGAGGGGATGATTGGGAAGAAACATTGATAAGAGATCCTATGACAGAAAGTCTAGTTGCCGGGATGATGGAGTGCGGATATATGGCTTATTCTCCATCTTCACTATTTTTAAATGGTGAGTATTGGGGTATACATAATATTCGCGAAAAATTTGACACTCAGTATTTTTCAGAAAATTTTAATGTGAACCCTGATAACCTTGATCATCTTGAATATACTAATACTCAAAGTGGAACGGAGATGCTCGTTATTGAAGGGACACGAGATCACTATAATTCCATGATTGGTTACATAATGAGTCATGATCTAAATAATGTAAATGTCTATAATGAAATTCAACAACGAATGAATATAGATAGTTTTATTGACCAGGTAACCATGACTATTTATTGTGCAAACACTAGTTGGGGGCACAATCGGGAGTGGTGGAGGCCTCGCGAAGAAGATGGTAAATGGCAGTGGCTAATTGTTGATTTGGATAGAGGATTTAATGAAAATAATAGCAACACCAATCTCATAGATAATTTAAAAGATGACTATGATTTGTTTCAATATTTATTAAACAGTTCATTTTTTGTTGACCGGTTTGTTCAACGATCTGCAGCCCATTTGAGTAATACATTTTTTGCCGGAAGAATAAACTCTATAGTGGATAGTTTAGGAAGCATGATTAATCTAGAAATGCCTAGGCATATAAATAGATGGGGAAATGAAGGTGGTATCCCGTCCATGAATATTTGGGAGAGTGAGCTGGATGGAATAAAACAATTTGCTGAAAACAGGAGTACTACTGTTGAAAATCAAATGATTGATGAGTTGAACTTAGAAGGCACTACTGAGGTAATAGTCAATGTTCAGCCACAAGGAGCAGGAAAAGTAATGTTAAACGGTATTCCTTTAATTCATCCAGAAGGGAAGGGAAATTTTTTTAAAAATAAACCGCTTCATTTAACTGCATTTTCCATGCCAGGATATCAATTTGTTGGTTGGGGTGGAGTATCTGACTCAACAACAATTACTTATAATTGTACTATGGATACTACATTTATTGCAATTTTTGAAGTTTCAAATGAAATTATACTTCCTGAGGTAATTGAGCAAAATACAATTCTTACCAACACTCATCCATATGTAGTAATTCAAGACCTATTAATACCCTCAGATATTTTACTTACTATCCAGGAAGGGGCGGAGTTAAGAATGTTTCATGGAAGCAATATTTACGTGGAAGGTCAACTCCTTATTAACGGTACAGAGGAAAACCCAATTCAAGTTATGTCCCATAATTCTATTGGAAATAATCGATGGGGAGCAATTTGTTTTTCTAACGCTTCTGATACATCCTATATTTCTTACGCAAAAATTTCTGGTGCCTCAACAGGGGTAAACCCATCGGTTCATCATGGAGCGATCTCTAGTATCAACTCTCACATCGTTATAAGCCATATTGAAATAGAAGATGTTGTTTTTCCTATTTATGTTGAAGATGGTTCTATATCGATTAATGAGAGCGTATTGTCCTGCGATTATATTTGCGATTACATTAATGTGAAGGGAGGAGAGGCTCTTATTGAAAACTGCACCTTTTTTGGTTCCGATGCAGAAGACACGGATGCTATTGATCTTGATAATGTGAACAATGGAATTGTTAGGAATAATCGTATTTATAATTTTAATGGATCAAATTCGGATGGAATAGATATTGGAGAAGGCTCAGAAAATATATTAATCGGATCCAATTTAATTTATCATGCGTGGGATAAAGGGATTTCTGTTGGCCAAAGTTCCTCTGTTATTTTGGAAAAAAATGTAGTTGTTGGAAGTAATCATGGAATTGCTGTTAAAGATAATTCTTTTGCCTATGTTACTAATAATACCTTCTTCAATAATGATACATCTATATCTTGCTACGAAAAAAATGAAGGTGCTGGAGGCGGTTCAGCAGAAATAATTAATACAATATTATCTGGTAATGTTTCATCATCAATTTATGTAGATGAACTTTCTAGTGCATCTGTAACGTATTCTCTTTCTGATTCTGAACTTTTGCAGGGAGAAGGAAATTTATTTTCTGACCCGCAGTATTTAGATCAGACTATATATAATTTAGAACTTTCAAGTAACTCTCCTTGCTTGGATTCAGGTAGCCCAAATTTTCCATTGGACCAGGATGGGACAAATTCTGATATGGGTTCTTATTACATGTACAACTCTGATGATTATCCTTTTGAAATCACTTATGACTTAATTGATCAATTAAAAATAAATGAATTATTAGCTGGGAATGATGCAACCAATACCGATGAGGCTGGTGAATTTGATGACTGGATTGAGTTATACAATCCAACGAATCAGAATTTGAATTTATCCGGATTATTTTTAGCAGAAGGTGCAGATCAGTGGCAATTACCAGATACTATGAGTACAATTTCTCCTGGAGATTTTTTGCTTATATGGTGCGATGATGATGAGTCCCAAGGGCCATTACACACCAATTTTAAATTAAGTATGGATGGTGAGCAAATTAAATTGCTGAAATCAGATGGGGAAACTATTATTGATTCACTTTCATTTGGGCCACAAATAATTGATCAATCCTATGGAAGAATCCCAGACGGAAATGATGAGTGGGGGTTTATGCTACCTACTCCTGGTTTTTCAAATACAGACCTATCTATCTTTATGAGCGCACAGATACCAGAGGATTTTGATTTATCTCAAAACTTTCCAAATCCATTTAATCCATCAACAGTAATTAGATACGCGTTACCAAAAGATAGCTTTGTCTTTTTAAAAGTGATCGATTTAATGGGAAGAGAAGTCAAAACACTGGTAAATAGTTTTCAGACGAAAGGAAATAAATCTGTTGTGTGGAACGCGGTGAATAACCAAGGATTAACAGTCTCTGCTGGCGTTTACTTTTATTCTATTGAATCTGGAGAATTTATTAGCACCAAAAAAATGATACTGATCAAATAGTTTTTATGTTTCCAGAATATTTTCCCAAGGTAATTTTAGTTTCAATCAATATAAAATGGTTTTATTCATTTTGTACTATTTATCCAAATAAGGATATGGTAGATGTCTAGTTTTTCTATTTTGAGTTTTCTTTTAACAACAGTCAGTGTTATGGCCATGACTTATGTTATTGTATCTAAAATGAAAAAATCGAATAGTCCTGTTGAAGAATATTTTACTGCAGGAAGATCGCTTAGCTGGCCAATTATAGGAGGATCTCTATTACTTACAAATATCTCAACAGAGCAACTCGTTGGCTTAAATGGTGATGTGTTTGGTGATAAGGCATTAGTAGGTATTGCTTGGGAGGCTCTTGCTGCATTTGCTATGATTGCAACAGCACTCATTTTTCTTCCTCGATATCTTGCAAGCGGTTTTACTACAACCCCAGCGTTTTTAGAAAAAAGATTTGATAGGACTACTCGTTCTTTAGTCTCTGGATTATTTCTTTTTGGTTATGTATCCGTTCTGCTTCCAATTGTTTTGTATACAGGTTCTTTGGTTTTAAAAGGGATGTTTTCTTTAGATGTTTCACTGTATGTCATTGTATTCATTATCGGATTGCTTGGTGGAGGATACGCAATTATTGGTGGTTTGAAAACCGTTGCTGTAAGCGATACTATTAATGGTGTGGGACTATTGATCGGGGGATTAGCTGTTCCCATTTTAGGTCTTATAGAATTAGGGGATGGTTCTTTTTTCATTGGTATTGATAAACTACTGAATGATCAGCCTAAGTTTCTTTCTGTTCTTGCTCAAACAAATATAGATCACAAAGTAGTCTCTGTACCTTGGCCAACTCTTTTTACTGGTATGATGTTTATACAGGTTTTTTATTGGTCAACAAATCAAGTAATTGTTCAACGAGCTATGGCAGCTAAATCTCTTGCAGAAGGGCAAAAAGGTATATTGTTTGCTTCTTTCATGAAACTTTTAGGTCCAATTATGCTATGCTTACCAGGAATAATTGCATTGCATATGATGGATGTCATTAATATTTCCACACAAGATCAAGTCTATGGTTCTATGGTGAGGCATGTGTTGCCATCTTGGTCAGTTGGACTTTTTGCCGCAGTTCTTCTTGGTTCAATACTAAGTTCTTATAATAGCGCATTGAACAGTGCCTCAACTTTATTTAGCTTACAATTTTATAAAGGCTATTTAAAAAAAGAAGCGACACCTGAGGAAACAGTAATATCTGGAAAATACTTTGGTATAGTTTTGTCGATTATTTCCATTCTTATTGCACCTCAATTAGCAAAAATGGAATCTATTTTTACGTATTTACAAAAAATTAACGGTCTATATAGTGTACCAATAATTGGAATATTTATACTTGGTATCGCCACTAAAAAGGTTCCTGCAGTTGCAGCTAAGCTTGGGATGGTAGTTGGTATAATTATATATGCTTATTTTTCTTTTATTAATGTGAAGAATGTTCCAGAATTTTTTGCTGATTCAAGTGGTAACCTTCACTGGCTTCATGGTTATTTTATTAGTTTTGTTTTTTCAGTCTCTTTAATGTTAGTTATTGGTCATTTTTTTCCTAAATCAAAAAAAGAAATTGATTTTAGTGAGAAAAAGAAAAGTGCCCCAGTAGATATGAATCCATGGGAGTACTCAAAAGCAGTCTCTTTTGGTATTGTTTTAATTACGATTGGCATTTATTCTTTTTTTACATTTGTATCAAATTAGTAATGTTTTAATTAGTTAAAACTATTTCAGAATATTGAGCTTTGGTTAATTGTGAGTCGTCATGAGAGAGAGTAGCTATCCCTACGTAAAATGATTTTCCCCATTTTGCAATATTTAATTCTCCGAGTTTTTCCCAATCATTACTATCCAAAACAAAAAATTCAATAATTTTACCCGATTTTTTTATTTTTAATCTTGCATTCTTTAAATCAATTTGGGGTCCAGATTTAGCTTTCATGGTCTCACCATTACTTGTTCTATAGCCAAACTCGGTATTACCGCTAGGGAACATATTAATTAACCCATGAGCAGAATTTGAATTGAGGCTTTTTCGGATCATGAGTCCTGCTTTAGCATATTGATGAACATTATACAGTGAGTCAATTTTTATACTAAAGCTAAAGTCGGTATTTATTTTTTTATATGCATATCGGAACTGATCATTTGTATTCCAAATATCATCACCACCTCCATAAAAAGACCAGTTGTTCCCATTTATTTTTTGTCCGCCTTTTAAGGGCCTTCCAATATCTCGGACTTTCCATGAAATTGGTAAAGGATCTTCATAAGGAGGTTTTATTATGGAAGGTGGTTTTGGAGGTAACTCATCTAAAACAGCTGGTTTATTATTTGTAGTAAGCCAATACTTTAGATCTTTATCTATAGATATTTCCATTTCTCCAAAAGAAATAAACCAATCACGTATTCCATTGTAAGAAGCGGTTTTTAAATCCACATAACTTATGTCTTTTGCATTGGTTACCATGCCCCATGTCCCGTCTCCAACTCCTCCGTTTGCATCAAGAACTTTATAAGACCACATGGTTGCTGGCCAGTGTAGTGATTCATAAAAATCATAATATCTCCGCATCATCTCTCCACCACCGGCACCTTTCAGTACAACGTTAAACTCTCCAATTAATAGAGGACTATTGAATTCTTCCATTTTAGCTACCCAATTTGGCAATCCTTCTAATAAAAATTCTGCGTGAATATATGGGGTTGCTGATCCCCATCCAAAAAAACCTGGATAGAAGTGCATGGTGTATATAACATTACTTAGTTCCACAGATTTAATATTTTGATAAAAATCTATTCCACTAGTATGCCCTGGGAAAATCACTAAATGATTGTCATTGTTTTTCCTTATTTCTTTGTAGCACTTTAAAACAATTTTTTTCAAATTTTTCTCACTACTTCCCCATGGCTCATTTAAAAAGTCATATGCAGCAATCGTGGATTCATTTTTATACCGATTGGATATTTGTTTCCATAGCCAGGCAGTTTGATCTTGAAAGCCTTTATTAGACCATAGCTTATTATAACCAACTCTTCCTGAGTGATCCATGCCGCTTTGCCTGCCTGGAGCTCCATGCATATCAAGTATTACATAGAGTCCCTTTTCTTTTGCAATTTTAATAGCTAGATCTAACCACTCCCAAGCATCGCTTTTTAATTTGAATGGTTTTGTATCTGAATCCATTAGAAGTTTATAATCAAATGGTAATCTAATTGTATTCATGCCAAACGATTTGATAATATCAAAGTCACTCTCTTTCATCCAATGAGATCGATATATATCCATTAGTTCTTCAGCTTTTTCTTTTCCAAATCTATGTTCTAGAGTTTCAATGAATTCATGTTGATCCTCAATACCTTTTCCAGCATAGTTCAGCATCCACATTTCTAGCATAAGCCAATTCCCTGTGTTAACGCCTTTCAGGAAAACTGGTTGATTGTTTTCATCAGTAATTTTTCCATTTTTTAGTTGTAATAAATCACTCCCAAAAAGAGTTGCAAAAGAAACTATTCCACATAAAACAATTTTTTTCATACTGCACATTCCATTTTATATATTGTTATTAAATAAAAATTTTTCATGAATCTGAAATTCAATTTGGTTTACACTACCATCTCTATCAAAAACGGAAGAACTCCTTTTTTGATCAATAAGATTTCCTTCTATTTTTACTTTGGAGTTATCCTTGAAAATTAAATTAATATGAGAATCCGTTTCGGATAGAGTGTATACTATAGGTACTTGGCAAAAAGTATATGCTAGTTGCTTTTCAAGAATCTCCAGAGATCTTTTTGTTTTTGAAATATCAAAATAGGTAAATATTTTTTTTTGTGATAGGAATTCTTCTCTTAGTAATAGAGATGTGTCAAACATTATGCATCCGTTTTGAACAAAGCATCCAAGTTCTCCAAACCTTGTCAAAATTTCTTCTTTGACTTGCCCCGTCATTCCCGGCTGTTGCGCTCCTGAATGTGATGGAGTGTGTGAGTACGGATCAAAAGGAAATGCTCCATATTCTTTTGGAGTTTTAGCTGCACTTAAACCATCTCTTATTTTATAATAATAGTAACCTAAGCTTTGAATAATATTATTTTCAGAAGATTCGTTGTTTTTTGCTGAAAAGAATTTTTCTTGTGTAGCTAATAGTAATTTTGAGATCATATGCCAATAGATTGATCCAATTCCTTCATAAGAAAACATTGTTCCAGATCTTCCTGTGAAATTTCTATGATTAAAAACAAGTTCATAAATTTTTGATATGTATTCTAATTCTTCTTCGAATGATATATCTTCAGTCTTTGATTTGGGTAATTGTTTTAGTGCATAAAATAAATCAGATGTGTTTCGAAATTTGGGGTTAAAACGGAAATTCCCATCAAAGTCCTTTTCCACAATTAATGTATTTTTTTGATCAACCATTTTACTTAACAAAACACTTTTTTTAAGGTGTTCTGGTTCTATGATGTTTTTCTTTAGGAAAGGAGTAATCTCTTTTTCAGGATATAAAATAAAACTTTTCATATCCGCACGGTAGAGGCTGCTGGAAAAAAGTGATTTTAGAGTTGAAGCACTATTAAATGAATTTTGTGATTGGCAACTTAGCCCAGCTACTTGACCCTCTAGCATAAGGTCTAGCTTTTGTATATCTATAGATTGATTTTTCGAATTAATATTTATTGTGTTATAGGCATCAAATAACCCATTATCTTTACGGTTATCAAGTATAGTTTCATTAAGATGATTACAGATTTTTGAGAGGAAATTTTCTATTTTATTTAAAGATAATTTTTCAAAAGTGCTAAACCCTGAAGAGTATATTTTTTCCCTGTAATTTTCAAATATTTTTCCTAATCCAGATACATAATTCATTCTTTCTTTGTCAGAGCATGTAGTATGATTTATGTTTTTGTTTTCGGTTACTTCTGCATCTACTTCATTGAACCACAATAATACTTCATAAGAAACATTAATATTTTTAGCTTTGATTTGATGGATAAGCTCTTTGAAAAAGTCAAGAAATCTTTTTAGATAATACACAGTTACCATCGAGCATCCATTCCCAACTAATGCATTGTTTGCATCATTCCACTCAGGTCGTTGAGTATTGAGCCATATTCCTGCTCCTGGAACATAATTGCAAATTTTTGCTAGAGATAACACGAGAATTTTTTCACATAAGTTTACGTGATAAATCTCTTTGTCTTTAGTAAGTAATAGTCTACCATCAGATCCTAGTTCATCAACTAAATCCATAATTTTATCATGACATTCAAAATCAAAGTCAATCGTTTCTTTAGGGTTTTTCGCCATCTCTTTAAAACTTTTTATTTTGTAAGGAATATTTGCGTAGCTGAAAATTGCATCGCCAAATAATTGTTCTAATCTTTTTGGATTAGTGTCATTTAAATGTTCTAGTAATTTTAAAAGATAAATAATCTGATGGTCGTTCCAGTATCCAATATGACTCCAAGAATCATCAGGCTCTATTACTTCCCAATCAATTCCGTAGCTTGTAATTCTGTAAGGATTATAGCCATCAGCCGATGTTGCATTTAAAAATATAGATACCATTGACTCCCATGCATTAGGATAACTAAGGCCTAATGCTTCCCAATTTTGGAATATATCTCTCCAGTTTCCTTCAAAATAAAGTACTGGTTGATCATTTATATCCTTTGTTAGAATATTAAAATGATTCCATGGCCTGCTAGGATCTCCATGTCTTCTTCCTAGAGTAAGTGGAAGGTATTCTCTGCAAAGTCTCCTTATAGATGGTTTATTTAACTTGTCACCAAATTCTATAAGATCTTTAATGTTAAAAGAATTGGGGAGTTGGCTAATATTGGCTTGATAAGCTTTAAATGTCTTTTTACTTCTTTTTTGTAAGAATAGTTCAAAGCTATTTTTTTGTATGGTGTAGTTATCAAAAAATATTCCGCCCCTTAAAACATTGTATGTAACATTCGCCGTATGGTGTAAATCATTTGTATTAATATTTGTACATTGAAATCCATCAGCCATTCCAATATTTTTTTCAAATGCATTATAATTATCTGCTAAACTTTTTTCTAGCTCTTCTTCAATACGATCATTGCCTTTTAAATTTAAAATAATTGCACTGATGTCAGATTGGGATTTTTGCACATCGGCAATGATATACCAGATTATTTCGTGATCAGGGAGCAAGGGTTTATGAATATAATTTAAGAAGCTACCCTCTTTGCCTTTTAGCAAATGATCTTTCTCAAAGTAATTGTTTGATAGAAATGTGCTAACAGATTTTTCATTAACTGAGAGTTCAATATTTTCATTAGAGGATGACCAAACAATATTTGAAAACAGTGACTCGCCAGGGTCCGGCTTATCCATTAGCAATGCGTTCATGTAATATAGTGCATAATTATAATCTGAATTACCTTCGGATACTTTATATGCATTTGCAAGGTTACTCATTTCCTGTTGTGTTCTAAGGCCTACTCCAGCAGGAAGAATATTTCTTAAACCGTCAATTAGCTTAATATATAATTCTTTACCACTATGGTTTAACAACTTCGTCTTTTTAACAAAACCGTATTTTGTGGATGCTTGCCAGCTATAAAGAAATGTGAGTCCTAGAGTATGGTTGATTTCTTCAAAGACTATTTTATTACCTAAGCTATTTTTATAAAGGTTCTGATTTTTTTTATAATTATCAATTTGATCTGAGAAAGGCTGCCAAGAGTAATTTTTATTATCTACATCAATGGAAATGCATGTTATTGGACCAGTGAAATGTGCATTCTTATGTAATAAATCATCTGTCACATAAGGAAATAAAGCATGCTCAGCTTTTTGTCTTCCCGCACTTAAACATCCCGAACTACTAAGGTACATCCAGTGGTTGTCAGCACTTGTGATCGACATGAGGAAAGGATCAATATCTTTAAAATTTGATATTTTATACAGCTTATCTTTCATTTGTACAATTCGTTTTATTTCTAGTTGCTAATTATGGTGAGAATAGATCTGGGGGGTATTGAAAAAGATTTAGATTTGATATTATTTTCATATGAAAATGGTACGCTCTTCTCCTCTTTATTCATAATTGTTGTAGTTATTTTTTGATTTTTATCGATAGCGGAAAGGGCAAGAAGTGTATCGGTTGTATTCTCAATCTCAACAATCCTATCTCCTCTACTAAAAAATCTAGAAAAATGACCTAAGTAATAATAAGAGCTTTGAAAAAGTAATTCCTGTGTTTTGGTATTTACTATTATAGGTGCACTGCAATAATTACCAACATGATTTGGTCCACCTCTTTCATCTAGTAACAGGTTCCAATCAATCCAAGCCACTGTCCATCTATTGAGATCGTTTATAATAGAAGTTGCATATCGTTCTCCCAAATCCCAAGAACCAAGATGTGGTCCTTCCTCTTGACATCCTTCTGTAAATATTAATTCTTTGTCTGGGAATTCATCATGCACCTTTTGAACCTCGTCAAAATGATCACCATTGTACCAGTGAAATCCAGTACCCCATACGTATTTTGCAGCATCAGGATCTGATAAAACTGCTCTGGATCGTTTGACCATTACGTCTCGGTTGTGATCCCATATAATAAGTTTTTTATCAAGATATTTATTTTTTTCTAGAGCAGGGCCTAAAAACTTCTTTATAAAATCTCGCTCTTCTTCACCTGAATATATACATGAGTCCCATGTCTGAACTGCCTCGGGTTCATTTTGTACAGAAATACCCCATATAGGAACACCATCTTTCTCGTAAAACTCTATGTATTTACAATAATACTCAGCCCAGGTATCTTGGTATTTTTCTTTGAGTTTGCCACCATGATTCATTTGATTGTTTGTTTTCATCCAGGGAGGTGGGCTCCAAGGAGAAGCCATGATATGAATAGGTGCAGAGGCTTTTTCCAGAGCTGCCTTGATAAATGGGATAAGCATCTTTTTATCTCTTTGAATAGAAAAGTCAGCTAATCTTCGATCTTTAGTTTCGCAAAGGGCATAGTTCCCTAATGAGAAATCACAACTGTTTATATGAGTTCTACCCATATTGTATTGATTTCCATCCTTACCAAAGTATGCTTCAATAATTTCATTTTTTTTATTTTTATCAAGTTGATCATAAATACTTGCAGATGCTTCAGTAAAAGCACCACCAAATCCTAATATTTTTTGCCGACGTAAATTTGTGTGTAAGCGAATAGACTTCAATTCTGCTTTTGAGTCTGTTAGTATTTCACTTTCTGAAATTTTTTCAAGTCTACTATTTGAATCTTTGGAGGTTAAATAGAGGGAGATGTCTTTAGATAAATTCATTCGGATTTTCTCTTATTTATTATTTGAAATATAATTTTTATACCAATGATAACTTTCTTTTGGAATACGCTCTAATGATTCGAAATTAACCCAAATAAGTCCAAACCGCTGACTGAAGCCTTGAGCCCACTCAAAGTTGTCCATTAATGACCAAGCAAAATAGCCTTTGCAGTCCACACCATCATTGATAGCTTTTTGTATTTCAATTAAATGAGTATGATGATAGTCTATTCTTCTTTTGTCGTTTATTTTATTTTCTTTATCTGGCCCATCTGAATAAGAGCATCCGTTTTCCGTAATAAAGATTGTTCCAACTCCATAATCTTTCTTTAATTGAATAAGTAAATCATATAAACCTGGGGGGTGTACTTCCCATCCAAAATCAGTTTTTGGGCCCATTTCAACATTCCTAGGTAAATTTTCTTCTTCACTAATTTCTTCATCTCTAATCACACCTCGACTGTAATAATTGACGCCTAAAAAGTCTGTTTTCTGGGCTATAACTTCAAGGTCATCGCCTTTGATAAAATTTAAATTCTCATCAGTAATCTCATGACGTTTTTTCAGTTCATCAAAGAGTTCAATCGGATATTTTCTATTGTAAAGAGGTTCTAGAAAGAGGCGATTAAACATGTTATCAAAAAAGTCGCGGGCTTTTTTATCGTGTTCACTGGGAGATGCGGGTATCGCAGTGTTCAAATTAAGTGTAATGCCGACTTGAGCATTTTTTGCATTGTTTCTTATCTCTGGCAAGGCCATTCCATGGGAGAGTAGTAAGTGGTGTGCTGCAGAAAGGCTTTTTGCCCATTCGTTTTTTAGTCCAGGTGGTTTATGACCAGCAATATATCCAATATGACTAACGCACCATGGCTCATTATGAGTAATCCAATGATTAACTCGGTCTCCAAGATGTTTACTAGTGTGATAGCTGTATTTGACAAAAGCATCGACCATCATTCTTTCAGTCCATCCACCTTCATCTTCAAGACCTTGTGGAATATCCCAATGGTTTAGAGTTATGAAAGGAGTAATCCCTTTTTCAAGAAGATTATCTACTAACCGGCTATAAAAATCTAACCCCGCTTGGTTAGGTTTTTTTTCTTTACCTGTTGCAAGAATCCTAGGCCAGCTAATAGAAAATCGATATGAGTCTACTCCAAGGTTTTCTAAAAGTTTTAAATCCTTCGGCCATAAATGATAATGATCGCAAGCAGTATCCCCAGTATCTCCATTTTTTATAGTATCTTTTTTATGGCTAAAAGTATCCCAAACGGAAGGACCCTTTCCATCTATGTCTGGAGCACCTTCTATTTGATAGCTTGAGGTGGCGGTACCCCATAAAAAATCTTTTGGGAATTTATTATTGGTCATTATTTTCTTCCTTTTTTTCGAAATTTTTTCCAAGACTACTCAGCCAACCAGGAGAGGCTGCTTTGACTAACTGCTTTGTATACTCTTCTTTTGGGTTCTGAATTAGTTCTTCAGAGGAGTTTTCTTCTACTATAGATCCATTTTTCAATACAATTATTCTATCTGCTAAATATCTAGCAGAGGCTAGATCGTGGGTGATAAATAAGACAGTTAAATTATTTTCTTTTCGCATTTTTGCAAAAATTTCTAGTACATCCATTCTGATGGAAACATCCAACATTGACGTTGGTTCATCCGCTACTATAATCTGTGGATCTAAGCTCAAAGCTCTTGCGATGGCAACTCGTTGCCTTTCTCCACCAGACATTTCGTGAGGAAACTTCCACGCAAACTTATCTCCAGGAGTGAGACCAACCTTTTCTAATAAATGAACAATATATGGATACATTTCTGTTTGATTTTTCAAACCATGTCTAAACAAAGGTCTTGCCAAGTGATGGTATACTGTGTGCACTGAGTTAAGGGACCCAAATGGATCTTGAAATACCATTTGAACAGTTTTACGATATTCAAGAGGGACATTACGTGATTCCGTAACTTTTTTATTTTTACCATTAAGGTAAATAGATCCTTCAGATGGTCGTATTAAGCGTGTTACTAATTTAGCTATTGTACTTTTACCACTTCCGGATTCTCCAACAAGGCCAACAATTTCTCCTTTAAAAACTTTAAAGGACACCTCATTAACAGCTATTAATTTATTTTTATTAAAAAGGCCAGGTGATTGAAACGTCTTTTTAAGTTTGCGAACTTCTAAAATAGGATCCTTTGAAAAATTTAATGAATCCGGTTTTGATAGAAGCCCTTTTTGACGTGTTCCTGATGCGGAAGGTATTGAACCAATCAATTTTTTAGTATAAGGGTGTTTCCCGCCTCTTTGAATATTTTTCACTTCATCCAATTCGACGATCTCTCCATGTTTCATTATAGCTAATCTATCAGCAAACTCTAACAGCAAGTTCAAATCATGAGTTATAAACAGAATGGTGAAACCTAATTTTTTTCTTAGATCGATAACCTTTGATATAATTTCACGTTCTACTATAACGTCCAGTGCTGTTGTAGGCTCATCCATAATGATTATTGGAGGCATAATTGCAAGAGCAATTGCGATGACTATACGTTGTTTCATTCCTCCAGATAATTGATGAGGGAAACTTTCTAATCGATCATACTCGATATCGACAAGAGACAGTAGCTCTTTAGCACGGTTATCGGCCTCTTTTCCAATTAAACCTTTATGTATTTTTAGAACATCATGGATTTGTTCTCGTATAGATAAAACAGGGGTTTAGAGCATTGAGAGCACTTTGCATTACAATAGAGATTTTTTTCCATCGAAAATTGATAATGTCAGATTCTGAAGCAGACATGATATCTTCATTATTGATAATGACTTTGCCTCTACTAATGAGGGCGGGGGGGGGAAGTATTCGCATCATTGCTTGCACGACTGTACTTTTGCCACTACCAGACTCTCCTACTAGGCCGAAGATTTCTCCAGGGTTAATTTCAAATGAAACGTCACGTACTGCTTGAATAGATTTTATATCTGTAATGTATTTAACAGATAAATTTTTTACTGAAATAAGAGAATTATTCATTGTGGTTAGATACAGGAGTTATGCCATGGCTAATTAGATCTTTTGGAACCTTACTACGCCATATTCTTTCTGAAATAAGTCGGGGATTGGATACTTCATCAATGCCAAAATTGATTAGTGTAAGTGCAAAGCTAACGATTGCAATACTGAGTCCTGTAGGCACGAATGTCCACCAGGATTCCGTAAGTAACGCTAGGTCATTACTAGCCCAATAAAGGTTGGTCCCCCATGTAACAGTACTTACATCTCCAAGCCCTAGAAACTCAAGGCCGACTTGAGCTCCAATCGCATAGATTGATGCTCCAATAAAAGCAGACGCAAGTAAAGAAAGCATTCTAGGCATAATTTCAACAACAATTATTCTGATATTGGATTCTCCACTAATGATAGCTGCAGAAACAAAGTCACGATTTCTAAATGTCATCATCTGAGATCGTATTACTCTGGCGTTCCAGGCCCAGCCAGTAAGCACTAAAACTCCTAATAATGTACCTGGAGAAGGAGGTAGCCAGCTAGCAAGGATTACCATAAGAGGGAGTCCTGGCATAACTAAAAAAATATTAATTATTAGGGACAGGATATCATCTATTCGCCCTCCATAAAACCCGGAAATTCCACCAACTAAAGCACCAATTATCACAACTAAAATACCTGCGCTAAAACCCACAAAAAGTGTTTGTCTTGCACCGCATATTGTTTGGGAAAACACATCTTGACCTTGACCATTCGTCCCAAAAAAATATTCACCAGATGGCGCAGAAAGAGGTGTGCTTAGGAAGTCCGAAGGAGAGTGAATAAAGAATGGCATAAATATTGCAGCTAGAGCAAAAAATAAGATAATACAGCTTCCAGTAAATGCTTTTTGATTACTCATAATCCCAGAAATCCATCGAGAAAGGATGCTATTTTGGTGCTGGTTATTATTATTCATTTTCTTGTCCGGGGGTCAAAAAATAAGATGGCAATGTCTACGAGCCAGTTTGCCCCAAGCACCGCAAGTGTAATGGTCATGAAAATTCCTTGCATAAGTGGATAATCTTGAGTTTGAACAGCCTGTAAAAGTAGGAAACCCTGGCCTGGGTAAGAAAAAATCATTTCCGTCAATAGTGCCCCGCTTAACATGAAACCCAAAGCCATACCAAAACCGGTTAGGTTTGGAAGAATAGCATTTCGTGCAGCATAACGAAGCATAATTAAACGAGAAGGGATACCTTTTGCATTTGCAAAAGTAATATAATCCGAACCCAAAGTACTGATCATGGTATTGCGCATGGATAACATCCAACCTCCCAGACTCACAAAAATTAGAGTTAAGGATGGTAGAAAAGCATGATATAAGGCGCTCAATAAAAAAGGTAGATTTAGCCCAGGATTAACTTCATTTCCATAGGCACGACCAATAGGAAACCAGTTCATGGAAAACCCAAAAAAATAAAGAAAAACCATTGCTAGCCAAAAATAGGGAAATGCTCCGAAAAATGCTAGCGCCGGTGGTAAAACAGTGTCCAGTTTTCCTGTTCTGTTCCACGCAATGATAATGCCTAGAGTGGTTCCAATTGCAAAGGCAATTACCATAGAGCTTCCCGCTAAAAATATAGTCCAATAGAGTCCGCTACCAATAATTTTTGAAACCGGTTCAGGGAAATATGCAATTGAAATTCCTAAATCGCCTTGCAGAATACCTTTCAAATAAGAGAAGTATTGAATAAAAATTGGATCAGTTGTTAAACCAAAACTCTCTCGCATTGCATCAATAGCTTCTGGTTTCAACTTGCCTTTGAAACGTGCAAAAATAATGGAAGCAGGATCTCCAGGCATTAGTCTTGGAATGATAAAATTCAAGGTTAAAGCTGCAAAAGCAGCTATGAGATAGAAACCAAATCTTCTTACAATGTATATTACGGATTTGTTCATCGTTTTTTTACATTTAAAAGAGTAAGTGCAACACCAGATTCATTTGGAGATAAAGGTCCGTATGGATTTTCAGCATTTGGAAAATTTGTAAAATATTTTGAATTGTACTCTGCCCAGCTGAGTTCAGTAAAAAGGGGAATGCCAGGGGCGTGCTCAATAAATAGATTTTGCAACTTGTAAATGATATTTTCCATTTTTTTTGGGTCAGATGTTTGTTCAAATTCTTTTATCAAAAGATCTGCTTCTTTAATCCCAAACCTGTGCCAATTAATGTCAGCAGTTTCGCCAATTGGTTTTACATACTCTGAGAACATCATACCTTTAAAAAAGTTGTATGGAGTCGTACCTTTATCTGCCCATCCGATCGCCATTTGGAATTCGCCTTGCTGCATTCTTACAATCCAGGCTCCAAAGTCATAAGTCCTTACCGTTGCTTTGATGCCGATTTTCTTCAGGTTTTGGCTTATGACTTGAGCAGATCGCACCCAGTCGCTCCATCCCGAAACTACGATTATGTCAAATTTTATTGGTGATCCATCTGCATTGACTCGTTCTTTTTTATTCTTCCACTTATAACCGGCATTATCCAGTAATTCGTTCGCTTTTTCTAAATTAAATGCAGTCCAATTTTCTTTCTCATTAACTTCTGGTGAGTGCCATTTTGACATTGGTCCAGATAGGCTTGTGACATGTGCAGGAGTTGTGTAATCATACATCCCCACCTTTACTACCTGCTCACGATTTATTGCATAGCTTATTGCCTTTCGGACATTTGAATCCTTTAGGATTGGGTCTTTTGTATTGGTATGTAAAAATGTAGAGTGTCCCGTATTTCGAAACCAATAGTGATGGTGTTCAGGGTTTTTATCAACAAAAATTCGTTGGATAGCAGGAATAAATGCTCCTGCCCAGTCTAGCTTCCCGCTTAGAAGTGCAAGAGTTGTTTGCTCGTTACTTGAAAAAGTTGGGAAAATTAATTTTTCGACGTGAGGTTTTCCTGGCTGCCAATAATTATGATTTTTGCCTAGTTCCCACACTTGGGTATTAAAGCGTAATATTTCCGTAAACGGCCCTGTACCAACAGGGTTAGGGTTGCTAAAGTCAAGAGGATCTTTTAGCTCGTCCCAGATATGTTTTGGAACAATGGGTGCGCCCGCAAGAGCTTCAAATCCAGGAACGTATACTCGTTTAAAATCAACTTCTACTAGTGTATCTGAAATTGCTATAACACTTTTAAGGTACTCCCACGCATTACGAGTATCTAGCGCAGGATATTCCTTCCATAAGTTCAAAGTGTAGGCTACGTCATGAGCGCTAAATGCCCTCCCGTCCGACCACTGCACTTCCGACCGTATAGTAAATAACAATTTTTTATTGTTATTTTTCCATTCATAATTTGTTGCTAACCAGGGAACCCAATCAGTTGTAATGGGGTTATTGAGGTATAGCGATTCGTATATTCCTCCTCTAGTAGGCCATCTACAAATTGAAACTGGATTTAAAGGTTCAAAGTTTCTTACCCAGGATATTTGATTTTCTTGGTAAACAATTAGACCTTCTTTATCTCGAACTAATTTATTCTCACACGAGGATAAGAAAAAAAATGATAAAAGAAAAATTACAGGTATGGTTTTCATCATTTTTCAGGTTGCCACATTGCTATTTTTAGAATACACTCTTACATAGTCTATTTCCATTCTAGATGGAAACACGCTATCATCTATTCCCTTAGCACCGCCCCAATTCCCTCCAACTGCAATGTTAAAAAGCAGATGAAACCTTTTGTCAAATGGCCATTTTGCCCATTTTTTGTCTTGCTTTGGATAATGCAAGGAAACTTTATCATTTACAATAATCTTAATTTCATCTTCAGTCCACTCTAATATATAATTATTAAACTGCTCACATGACTTTGGTTGTTTAAGATATCCGTGTTGATCTGTTCCTCCAATATTGCCAGCAGAAAGCGCAGCATTATGAAGGCTTGTAACTATTACGTCTTCATCATAACCAACATGTTCCATAATGTCAATTTCACCGCTCAATGGCCAATTCCCATATTCCCAATCCGTAGGTAATGCCCACAGGGCACTCCATGTTCCCTTACCAGGAGGAAGCTTTGCTCGAATTTCAAACCTCCCATATTTCCAACTGTTTTTTGTTTTTATTCGCGAGCTGGTATATTTAGATCCTTTGTAGGACTCTTTATGGGATTCAATAATTAATTTTCCGTTTTCAATCCTAACATTTTGAGGTCTATCTGTATAATACTGAGATTCATTATTTCCCCATCCACCACCAGTAACCCAGTTGATCTCTTTATCAATCCTGACTAAAGGAGGATCAATGGTTGATTGTTCCAGGTCTTTATTTTTAAAGTACGTACCCTTTAGCCCTGGTTCTCCACTTGGTGCGGAAAGATGCGAGCTGGGCACTAATCTTTTTGAGAATCTTTCACTTTCCCATCCGAGAACCATTACCTCTCCTCCAGTCTGTTCAAAGTATTCAATTCGAATGGTATGTTTTTTATTTTTTCGTAAATTGATTACTCCTTTTCTTTCTGTTGCAGGTTGGGGTTTCCAGTTATCAATTAAGATTTCATCATTAATAAATAGCCTTACCCCATCATCAGAAATAGTATGGAAAGTGTAGTCGGAGTCATAATCTATTTTGAGTTCTCCTTCCCAACGTACTGAAAAATTATCGGATGGAAAGTTTTCAGGTACGAAATGAGGAGAACTATAACCATATTCTTTAAAAGAAGGTGCACCTGTTCCTAGATCAAAAGTCCAATTTGATCTGTCAATTTTTTTATTTTCAAATTCATCCTGCCAAACAAGTTTCCAATCGACATTACTTGAGATGGGTTTTGTGGAGCATGAATAAAAAAGTATAATTATGCACGTAGAAGTAAAAGATCTGGTTACGTATTTAAACAAAGTGATTTGAATATATATGCTAGTTTTGTGTGCTAGCTCTGATAATTATTTCAACAGGAACCATAGAAAATTGTCTTATTATTTCATTGCTATCATTCACCATATTCTCAATTGTTCGTATTGCCCGCTTACCTAGAACATCAAAGTTGGTCGCAACAGAAGTAAGCTCTGGAGTAAAATTATCACAAAAGGATAGGTTGTCAAATCCTGCAATAATAAAATCTTCAGGGATTTTGTATTTAGCCTCTAAAGCCGATTTCATAAAGCCAAAACAAGTATGGTCATTACATCCAAAGATTGCCAGATTAGGGATGTTTTGATTTTTATAATCAGCGAATGCTGCTCTTCCAGATTCGCTGCTAAAATCCCCTTTGAATTCCCATGCAAGGTTAAGGTCTTGCTTTTCATTAATATGGTCGATAAAACCATTTTTTCGAAAAGCTGCATCTATTGCGTCATGTGGGCCAGATATAATGCCAAAATTTTTATAGCCTTGCTCTTCAAAATGTTTTGCAATCATATAACCACCACTGTAAGAATCGAAGGATACGGTGTCAATGGTAGGGTTTTTCATAGGAGTCAAAGATATAATTGGATATTTCCCAACACCTTTGCGGATACTTTTATAATCAATTTTTTCTAAGTTGGGTAAAAACAGACATATACCACTATACTTTTTACTAAGGTTAATGATATGCTGAACAGGATCATCGCTATGTTTTGCAAGGTTGACAAAAACAACATCCGATTCAGAGTTCTTGCTGGAGTTATAAAACCCATTAAACAAGGATGAATAAAATTCGCCTTGGTGAACTTCTGTTACTAATGCTATAGTAAGTTGTTCACCTTCATTCAAATCACCAATAAAAGGATATCCAAGTTTTCTAGCTGAAGCGTAAATAATTTCTTCATTTTTAGAATATCTTCTTTTATTTCGGCGAAGAGCCCTTGAAACCGTAGCAATAGAAAGGCCAGTATCATCGGCTACTTGTTTTAGTGTTGTGCGCAAGTATATATCTTTTAATTATTGGTGGAATACAATAAAAAAAGGTATTAAAGAAAAACAATTATTGCAAATTTTTTTCATTAATTTGAAAAACTTTGAAAAAAGATTGCATTTTTTTGCAATAATGAACTATTTTTGTATAGTTGGAAAAATAATATGTGATTCCAATCAAATGTTTAGAGATGCAAATTTTGTAATATTAATAAAATCTCTGCAATACAATAATAAGGAGCAATTACAATGAATAAATGGATAACAACATTCATTTTCGTTCTTTTACCTGCCATGTCATTTAGCCAGGTAATAAACAATTTTGATACAGAGCTAGAAGCTGATTATTTTGGCACGGAAAACTCTGATGCCGCAGATCCTACTCTAAGTAATACAACGGTAACTACCGTATCTCCTGGTTACAATAGTCCTGGTGCTATTCAGGTAGATTACAGTGTTCATAACAGTGAAAGTTGGGGTGGGTATACTAAATTATACCATTACGCTAACCCATTTGGTGATGACGCAGGTTCTCCTTTAGAAGGAACTTGGATGTTGGCGCCAACAGCAGGGGCATTGAGAGTTGGTCCTGAGGCAGGTAGTGGAGAGTGGTGGTCAAATTCTGAAGAGGATGTTACCAATAGAGCCTGTGTCTTTGATGATCACTACGTCTTCAACGCAGATGGATCTTTTCAAAATGTTCAAGGTGAGGAGACTTGGTTAGAGCCATGGCAAGGATCTGATCCAGAAGCATGTGGTGCTCCAGTAGCTCCTCACAACGGGTCGAATCCTGCTACCTGGGAGTACAATGACGCCTCAGGAGAAGTTACTTTAACAGGATTGGGTGCATATCTAGGATTGCCAAAAGCTGTAAATGCAGGGGAACTGAGTTCAGACAATCCTCCTCCTGTACCGGAGTCGGTAACTTATACAGCTACTTTGGAAGGTGATATGATGACGCTTGTTATTGAATGTGGTACCGGAGTTTTTTGGACGTTTACATTAATGTCACAGGCTCAGGATACACCTCTATCGGGTAGTTGGATGTTATCTCCTGAAGCAGGGGCTTTACAGGTTGGACCTGCTGCAGGTAGTGGAGAGTGGTGGTCTATTTCGGAAGAAGATGTAATAAATAGATCTTGTCTTTTTGATGATCGCTATGTTTTAAACGCAGATGGTTCGTTTCAAAATGTGCAAGGAGATCAAACATGGCTTGAACCTTGGCAGGGATCGGATCCGGAAGCATGCGGTGCACCTCTAGCACCTCATGATGGTTCGAATCCGGCAACGTGGGAATACGACGCTGTATCAGGAGAAGTTACTCTGACAGGGTTAGGAGCATATTTGGGTCTTCCTAAAGCTGTAAATGCAGGGGAACTGAGTTCAGACAATCCTCCTCCTGTACCGGAGTCGGTAACTTATACAGCTACTTTGGAAGGTGATATGATGACGCTTGTTATTGAATGTGGTACAGGCGTGTTTTGGACATTTAAGTTAGTTCCCTCCCAAACTAGAGTTGCCGTTGCAGATTTTTCTGATGATATTTTCCATTCTTTATTGGAAATGAGGCCTAGAGATGGACATGGTCCTTGGGATTGGTCTGGATACGATAGCCTTTCATTTTCTTACAACAATACACTTGCTCAGTGTGACAACAATGGTAACTGTGGTGATGCGGCGCCAGATCGTGTGCATTTAAGGCTAAACTTAAGTGACTATGCTGGTATTGCAGATCCTTTAAATTACACAGGCTTAGGTGAATATTTTTACTCCTTCCACTACATAATGGATACGGAGCCAGGTTGGAATACAGTTACCATTCCGTTGGTAAATAATTATAGTAGTAATGGAGATGGATTTAATTTGACTGGATGGGCTGGTGAATCGGATAATGGTGAATTGGATAAGCATGCTATAGGAGGCTTCCATTTTGAATTTTCTATAAGTGGAGGTGGAGATGGTGACTATGCATTTGGGACCATTATTTTTGATGAATTTCAATTGACAGGATCTCTAAATCAGTTGACCAACCCAGGGTTTGAACTTCCTGACATGCAGGATGATGGTATGGGATGGGGTTCTGCTTTAGGTGGAGGATATGCTGATGTCGTAATGGATCCTTCCATGGCCCATAGTGGCGATAGCTACCTCAGTATTGGTGTTACGGACAACTGGGCTGTATACTATAATGAAGATACTGTGGCAGCGCAATTTGGGGAAACATGGAGATTGAGTGGCTATGGTAAAAAAATGTTAGGTGATGATGTCGATGGAGCAGCATTTAAACTTGAAGGAAAAGATGCAGATGGTACTGTTCTTGGTACTACAGGCGATGTATTCCTACCTATAACAGAGGAATGGGGAGAACACTCTATTGAATTTGTTATGCCAGAAGGAACAGAAACAGTCACAGCAGTCATTGTTGTTTCCAGATGGGATGGAGTAGAAGTTAACTACGCCTTTGATGATATGTTTTTAATGAGTATGGGTGTTTTAGATGTGATTCCGCCTCTTGCTGTTGAAGATATTGGAGCAGTCCCGGCAACAAACTATAACCTAGTGACATGGTCAGATAATGCTGGTGAAGATGAAGAGACATACAATGTGTATGCGAGTACATCTCCAATTGAAGATCTTTCAGATCCTTCTGTTGATGTCGTTGCTGTTGGTGTTTTAGAGGGAAGTCAAGCTGCTGTGCACTATCTTTTTCATCCTTTGGAAGATACAGATGTAACCTATTATTATGCTGTCGTTTGTAAAGACGCATCCAATAATGTTGGTCCTCCAGGAACTTCTGCGAGCTCAATTACAAATACAGCTAAGGGTGTTCCGACTATTTCTCTTACCCCTCCATCTTCCTTTGCTGCGGATGGAGACTTAACGGAATGGTATGACAGTGGAATTGAACCTTTTATGATTGGGGCTACTGAAAACTCTTACGGTACTCCAAATGTTGGAATGGGAACTGTGGATGATGATAATGATTTGCATGGTACTTTTTATGTAGCTGTTGATAATGATTATTTATACATCGCTGCAGAGGTGCTAGATAATATAGTTGTTAATGATCAAACTAGTGGATGGTGGACTTCAGATGTTGTTCAAGTTTGTTTAGGTCTTTATGATCAGAGGGGTCCTAAACATGTTGGGATGCAAAGAGGTGAACAGCCAGACTACAAAATGTATTTCCTCCCAGAGGGTGCCTATTCTGATAATGGTGCAGGCACTTTGGCTGAGCAGGGAGATGGTAATTATTTCTATGAAACATATAACCCTGACTATGCGTTTGAGTTTCGTATTTCTTTGGATGATATCTTAATTGATGATGATGTTAGACTTACACCAGCTAATGGGATGAGGACTCCATTTGAGCCAATGATTCATGACAATGATGGAGATGGTTGGGAGGGTCAATTAGTCCTTTCGGCAACCAATGATGATATGGCGCACCAAACTTGTGAGGTCTGGTCTTCTACATGGCTTGGAGATCAAGCTACTATGGTAAGCACCGATGACGATATTGTGGTAAATGAGTTTGCTTTACATCAGAACTATCCAAACCCATTTAATCCTCAGACAACGATCAAGTTTTCACTTCCTGAAGCACAGAGAGTTAACTTGTCTGTCTATAATATGATTGGTCAACAGGTGTTAACACTTGTTGATCAAGAGTTGCCAGCGGGTTATCATACTGCTAAGTGGTATGCCGGTAATATTGCATCGGGTGTATATATTTACAGATTAACATCCAATGGAAAATCGTTGACTCAGAAAATGCTATTGATGAAATAGCAGCAAACTACTACCAAAATATAATGGGCGATATCGCCCATTATATTTTGTGATCTTTTAGACCAATTATTTGTTTATTTTTAATGGTGATTCTTAATTAAATACTGTACAAATGCTAAGATACCTGAGCTTTATTTTATTTGTTTCCTTGTCTTTTTCTCAAACTACAGGAAAAATTTCTGGTTTTGTGAATGATAAAGAAAAGGGAGATGCTCTTCCTGGAGCTAATATATATATAGTTAATTCTTCTTACGGTACTGCTTCGGATGGTGATGGCAGATTTACTATTATCAATATACCTCCAGGAAAATATACCGTAAAAGTAGATATGATTGGATACAAGTCTGTTCAATTGGATGAACTTATAGTTTCCGTAAATCGAACTACTTCACTTGATATTGAAATGGAGTCTACGGTTATTGAAGGAGAGGTTGTCACGGTTGAAGTCTCTCGATTGACTCAGAAAAAAGATCAAACTGGTACGATAAAAAACATATCTAGCGAAGAGATAGACGCTCTTCCCGTAGAGAATATTGGCAGTGTAATTAATATGCAGGCAGGCGTTGTAAATGGTCACTTTCGAGGTGGTAGAAATACCGAAGTAACTTACATGGTTGACGGTGTGCAGGTAGATGAATCTTTTGGGGGAGGGAGTGCAGCTGTTGATATTCAGCCAGAAGCAGTACAAGACTTAGAAGTTATTACGGGTACTTTTAATGCAGAATATGGTCGTGCAATGAGCGGAGTCGTAAATATGGTTACTCGAGATGGAGGTCCAAGGTTTGAAGGATCCATATCTGCTGCTTCATCTTCTTTTTTTACTAATAGCAAAGATAGCAATGGGGATGATGTTTTTATAGGGTTGTCTCCAGGCCTGAACCGTAGCGAAGATTTAAAGCTTAGCTTTGGCGGACCAATTTTGGGAGATAAGATTACCTTTTTTACTAACATTAGAAAACAGGATAATCAAGGACACTTAAATGGGTTAAGGCGTTTTAAACCGTATGACATAAGTGACTTTACTTCCGATGAGCCTGAAGATTGGTTTTCAACTAGCTCAGGTGATAGTTCCTACGTGCCTATGAATACAGGAGACAACTTTTCTTCACTTTTGAAATTAGGATTTAATATTTTTAAAGGGATAAGATTTTCATTTCTCAATTCTTATAGCGATGATACTTGGTATTGGTATGATCATTCAATGAAGTATAATCCAGATGGTAGAGTAGGTAGCCATAAAGAAACTTTTTATTCTGCTTTTCAATTAAATCATATGATTACCCCAAAGCTTTTTTATGAACTTAAGCTAGCATATATGGAAAACAAGACAGGTACTTATTTGCATGAAGATCCATTTGCTTTTATTATCGCTGACGGCTCTAATTATGATCAGCTTTTTGATACAGGGTATGGTTCTATCCCTATTTATCATGACGGTTTACCACACGAAGAAGGCGATACTGTATATCTTTATATTCATGATAGACATCTTGAAAATTATGGATCAGGATTTTTTACGGGTGGACAGCAGAAGGAAAATACAAAACACAGAGACCTAGACCGAACTGTTAAATTTGATTTGACATGGCAAGCAAATCACAATCATAGTTTTAAACTTGGACTGATGGGCATTACTCATAACGTAAATCATAAATGGCAAACCATACGGAATAAGTATGATGGTCAATCCAATATTGATTTTCTTCTTTATAAACCAGAAGTATTTGGAGATTCTACTGTATATGCTGACATTTATAATGTAAAACCGAAAGAAGCGGCCGCATATTTACAAGATAAGATGGAATTCGAAAACATGGTTATTAATTTTGGTTTACGATATGATTATTTTGATCCTGCTAGCTATTACCCATCAGATAGTAGAAACCCTGCAAATCAATTAGTTCTCCCTGACTCGATGATGTCTGAACAGGTATCTGCTCCGGTGATTGATCAAATAAGTCCTCGGGTTGGCTTTGCATATCAACTTGGCAATCAAGCAGTTCTTCATTTTAGTTATGGGCACTTTTTTCAAATGCCTCCATTATATTCTATGTATCAGAACAAAAGCTTTTTAGTGGCTCCAAGCGACTATTCTACTACAATGGGTAGTGTTCTTCTTGAGCCTGAAAAAACAATTACATATGAGATAGGTCTGTGGCAAGAATTAACCCGTGGCTTAAATCTCGATGTTGCATTGTTTTATAGAGATATATACAATTTATTGAGCACAAAAATTATTTCAACCTATAACCAAATTGAATACGGCTTGTATAGCAATAAAGACTATGGTAATGCGCGAGGTTTAGAGGTTACATTGGATCTTGGATATGGTGCTCTTAAAGGGATGGCAAACTATACCTTGCAGTATACAAGAGGGAATGCCGATAACCCCACTCAAACATTTGATAGAGCAGGTAATAACATGGACCCTGTTAATCGTTTCATTCCGATGAGTTGGGATCAGAGACATACTTTAAATGGTACTATGATGTTCCTTGGTGCTAAATATGGAGGAACTGTAACTGCTTACTATAATTCAGGTTCACCATATACTTTTTCACCACAAAGTGAAAGTGTTTTATCCAGGATAAATCTTTACCCCAATAATGATTATAAACCTTCAACGTATACAGTTGATGCCACTCTCTATTATAATTTTAAATTGTTCGATCGTTTTACTGGAAAAGTTGATCTTACTATTTATAATCTTCTTGATAGATTAAATGAAAATGGTGTGGATAGTGAGACTGGACGTGCTTACACAGCCGTTATTAGACAAACAGACTATGCTGGTCACAGAAGCGATTTCAATGAGTTTGAAGATAGAATAAAAAACCCATCGATGTTCTCCTCGCCAAGAATGATGAAGCTTGCTGTTGGGATAAATTTTTAGTGTCTTTCAGATCTTTTATAACCGTCTTTTCCATTTTATTTCTGGGTCTTGAATTTTCTTTTTCTCAGGGGAAGGAGTATGAAGGACCAGAAGATCCTGCTGGTGATATAGCTGCTGAAAAAGAAGGATATATGACCGGTAATAGAGTTTTTATTTATTTTCGTAATACAACCGAACTTTCTGATTGGCCAAGGGTAAATGTATCAAAATGGCCTAACAATCCTGATGGGTTAAAAATGACGGATGGTATTGGGCTCATGATTGGAGCCAAAGTATACATAGAAGATGATGGAGACGAAAGTACTATTGATACTATACCTATGACAGATCTTCTAGATTTAATAAATCCAAATAATAATAGGCATACCCTTCACTATTTACAAACAAGCTACAGAGAAGAAATGGATCTTGACCCAACGGGAACGGTTGAATGGGGTTTCTATCCGGTCTTTGGATACTTTAATGAAACAGGTGAATATCCAGGGTTATCCAATTTGCCAAGTTCGTGGCCGATCAACGGGTGGCCTTCAACAGGTCTAGAAACAAAATGGCCTGGGGAGTGGAATGGAAGATTTGGGCGCGGAGTCACGTATGCGGACCAAGAATCTTATTATGTTGTAAATGATGCTCAGGACCAAGAGAATTTAGGCTCAGAAGATAAGGTTAGATATTATCCAAGACCTGGACATTCCATTGGTGATTTAAAGTCAGACGTTACGATTCAACCAGGATCTCCATGGGGAGGACTTGGTTTACGAGTTTCTGTGAGAGGGTTCCAGTGGAACAATCCGCAAGCTAGAGATGCAATATTTTGGGAATATTCGGTTGCCAATGTTTCAGATTATGATTTGAGAGATGTCGCTTTTGGTTATTGGTTGGATAACTCTATTGGTGGAGATGGAGATGATGATCTTGGTTTTTTTAATAAGCAAGAGGACATGGCCTATTCTTGGGACATTAATGGTATTGGCGCTGGAGGATTGCCTACAGGAGTAATGGGTTTTGCCTATCTAGAGAGTCCTGGACTTGCCTATGATAATATTGATAATGATAACGATGGCTTGATAGATGAAAAAAGAGATAATGAGGCAACTGCATTAATTGGACCAACGGATGGGATAACTGATTTAAACGCCTTTTTAGATTTTTATAAACTGAATGTAGAAGATTTGAAAGAGCATTGGGACGCAGATGAGGATCAAGATTGGGAAGATGGTGATGATGCAAATGGGGATGGTATTTATCAAATATCAGAAGATTACGGTGACGACATAGGTGTTGACGGAGTAGGACCTGGCGAATTAAACTACACTGGACCGGATGCTGATGGAAGTGAGGGAAACCATCGTCCAGATTTTGTTGAAGGTGTAGGCTGTGAGCCGAACTTTAATACAACAGATGTGTCAGAGTCAGATATGGTAGGTCTTACTACATTTCGTATGTTTCCAATTCCAAGTCACGCTCCGTCTAACGAGACAACATGGTTTAAAAATGATGAAGCAATGTGGGGTCTTATTGGAGTGGATTCGCTAGAAGAATATCTTGATAATGTCTCCAATTTAGTTGAGGTCTTTGCTTCAGGACCTTTTCCTTTATATCAGGGTCGCGTTGAGAGAATCTCTATGTCCGAGCTTCACTCATATGATCCACTAGAAGGGTTAAGCTCGGATGATCATACCGCACCAGCTTTATATGAGTTAAAAAGAATCGTTCAGGTCATTTATGAAAAAGATTATAGGTTTGCTCAGCCTCCTAAAATGCCAACGCTTACCGCTACTGCTGGAGATAGTAAGGTTGTACTTACTTGGGATGATGTGGCTGATACAAAAACAAGAGATCCCTTTGTTGGAAATATCAATGATTTCGAGGGATATAAAGTATATAGAAGCACAGACAAATACATGTCCGATCCTGAAATTATTACCGATGGATATGGAACTCCAATGTTTAAGAAGCCTATATACCAATGTGATTTAGTGGATGATATCTCTGGATTTACAGATTTTGGTTTGGTAAATGGAGCCGGTTATAATCTGGGTGCAGAGACTGGAATCACTCATATTTTTGTAGATAATACCGTTCAAAATGGTAGGACTTATTATTACGCTGTTGTTGCTTATGATTTTGGTGCTCCAAATATCGGGCCAGGTATTGCACCTTCAGAAAATAATGCAGTTATTGAACTAGGTGAAGCAGAAGAAATTCGATCTGTTGGTAAGAATGTTGCGGTGGTTACTCCGCATCAACGAGCTGCTGGTTATATTCCACCAACCATAGAGCTAGAAGAAAATGAATTGCTGGGAACAGGGCGAATAGATCCTTTAATACGTGCTCAGGGTAGTCTGAAACAAAATCATCAGTATGGTATAACCTTTGAAGTGGATACAATTGCTGAAATTGGTGGTTACGAATTTGGTTTTCAGTACGTTACAAATGGCGTAAAAATATTTGATGAAACAGATAGTACTGTTTTGGTGTACTCAGAGGATACTTCAAAATATGTGGGACAAAATTTAGTTTTTAAAGATACTGCAAATTATTGGACATTAAATACTACAGAGCCAGTTTTAACGGATGTTTTTGATGGTCTACAAGTAGAAATTGACCAAGGAGTAGAGTTTCCAAAATATAGTTATGAAGGATCTGGATGGATTAATGGTTCTGGTATCATGAGAATTACTCCAACTAATATTGAAGCACTAAGACTTGCCTGGAAATATAATATTGTATTCACAGATGAAGATTCTGCTTATGTAGGCATCGCTAGATCAGGAACGGTAAGAGATGAAACAGGCTCTTCAATTGGTTCAAATAAGATTACCGAACCAGCGGTGAATTTTTACGTCCAAAATACTTCCTTTATTGATACTGCTACTGGACAATATCCTTTGATGGATGTTGTTGTACATGATGTGAATAATAATGATACATTAGAAATTGGTATAGATAGATTTTTTATTGGGGCTACGGTTGGCTCCAGATGGCGTGCAACTGCTTTTGTAATGGATTTTCAATTGGATGCTGGTGCTAGTTACCCTTCAGGAGAAGCTGTATATCAAGTAAATTGGGAGCGCCCATTTTTTATGACGGATACTGTTCGATTTACCGTTGGTGCGGAAAGTGCGATGGAAAGTTCTGTTGCTCTATCAGATTTGGACAGCATTAAGGTAGTTCCCAATCCGTATGTTATGACCAATATGATGGAATCAGCTGTTTCAAACCCATTTTTAAATCAGCGTAGAAAAATCATGTTTACTCATATTCCCGCAAATTGTAAAATTAAAATTTTCACAGTCAGCGGTGTCTTAGTGGATGAGATCGCGGTTCAAAATGAACCTAGTAATGGTATCATTCATTGGGACATGCTAACAAGAGAGAACCTTGAAATAGCTGCTGGCATGTACATTTACCATATTGATGCTCCAGAGATTGGTAAGGAAAAAGTTGGAAAATTTGCGGTGATCAAATGATTTATATGTTTCGAAAAACATTTTGTTTGTTTCTTTTATTTAACCTGGTTTTGTTAAACGCTCAAACTATAAATCGATACGGTACTACAGCAGCTAATTTTTTAGAAATAGGAGTGGGGAGTAGAGCAACTGCAATGGGAGATGCTTACGTAGCAGTTGCAAATGACGTCTCTTCAATCTATTGGAACCCTGCTGGTTTATCTCACGTTTCAAATACTTCTGGTCTTTTCATGATTCAACCTTGGCTTGTAGATATTGATATGTTATTTGCAGGGGGTGCTTTTGTAGTCCCCAATATTGGTGTCTTAGGCCTTGGTATTACCCATCTTGATTATGGAGAAATGGATGTAACTAACTTAGAATACCAAGATGGAACCGGCGAAAGATTTGGTGCTTCAGATATTGCAGCGAGTTTAACCTTTTCAAGAAAAATAGTATCCTGGTTTTCCTTTGGAACTACGATGAAATATATTAGCTCTAATATATGGCATAGTTCCGCAAGTGCATTTGCTCTTGACTTAGGTGTTTTAGTCAAAACGGATTTCTTTTCTTTTACCGGGCAAGAAAAAGATGGAATGAATATTGGGATGAGTATTTCAAACTATGGTACCAGGATGAAATATGATGGGATAGAAATTATCAGCCAATAGATATTTCAGAGTATGAAGAGGGTAATTATGGAGATGTTTCAGGTCAATTCAGAACTTCTGAATGGGAGCTTCCTCTTATTTTTCGAATTGGAGTTGCATTAAAACCTATTGTAACTAATGTAATAAACCTTACAGTCTCTGCAGATGCGCTTCACCCAAATAATAACGCAGAATCATTAAATCTGGGTGCAATCTTAAATAATAAAATTCCAGGATTTGGCGAAGTTAGTTTAGCAATGGGTGCAAAAAGTGGGATGAGTGGAATTATGAAGGATGGGAATGACGTCAGTCTGACCCTTGGAGTAGGTGCGAAATTATTTTACCTGGGCAATAAATCCCTTTCTATTGATTATACCTATAAAGCTATGGGAATTTTAGGTAATGTGCAGATGTATACTGTTGGATTATCTTTCTAGCAATGAATAATGCGACTTCTATCTCCTTTAATTTTTATTTTTTCTTTTTATCTAGTCAGTTGTTCGGGAAAGCCTTCAGTTCCTAATAACGTTGTTCTTGCTAGGGTAGGTCCGAGTATTATAACTATTCAAGATTTTATCCGAAGGTCTGAATATACAATTCGACCAGATTTTTGCAGACAGGACAACTATATCCATAAAAAAATTATTTTAAATTCATTAATCAGCGAAAAATTAACTTCCCTAGAGTATAAAAAAAGCTTTAAAGAAGTAGATGCAAACTTTGAACCTTATTTAAAAGGAAGAAAAGAGCAGGCAATGCGACAAGTACACTTTGCAGAAAAATTTTATTCAAAAGTTGATATATCTGAAATGGAAGTTCGAAAATTGTTTAAGCTAGCAGGAAGAAGAGTTCAAGTGCAATATTTGAATCTTCCTGATTCAAGTATTGTAGATAAAATTAAAAAACTCGATTCTCAAAATATTCCTTTAGATTCAATTTATAATGTTCTCTGGCAAGGTCAAGCACCAACGAAAGAAATTTCTTGGTTTGATCGAGAAGTTGAAGATATACGTAATGCCATTTTTTCAGAAGATATCATAAAAGGTTCACTTCTTGGACCATTTGAAACTGAAGATAATACCTTTATGATCATAAAAATAAAAGGATGGACAAATAAAATAGCAATTACGGAATCAGATAAAGAGCTCTTATGGAATGATATCCAAGAAAAATTGACTGAAACCAAAGCAAAAAAAAGATACATGTCTTGGGTAGAGGATTTAATGAGTGGCAAAAAAATGGAATTGAATTCTAATATTTTCTATAATTATGCTGAAAAAGTTGCTGATCACTATTTTAAAGCCGATTCATTAAAGAAGAATATGCTGGGGCAGGTGCTTTGGGATGATCAAGAATTTAAAGAAGAAGTTTTTTCTACGAATGATTATAAGATCGATAAGAAAGATGTAATCCTGAACTATGATGGTATACCTTGGACTGTTCAAGAATTAAATGACCAGTTAAAGTCTCACCCATTTGTTTTTCGTAAACGTAAAATGAAACGCAGTGAATTTCCAGAGCAACTTAGATTTGCAATTGCTGATTTAATTAGAGATGCTGAGATTACAAAACAATGTTATTTAGAAGGTTATGATAAAAAATGGAATGTTTACCTTAACGAAGAAATGTGGAGAGATGTGTCAAAAAGTAAAAAGTATGCATCCAAACTTCGATCTCAGAATGAAAACATTACTAGTGAAAGCCAGTGGATAGACTTTATGAACCCTAGAATAGATTCACTTCAAACTCTATACTCGGATCAAATTGAAATTAATATGAGCGCTTTTGAAAAGATAAAATTAACGACAACAGATATGATGGTTATACAAAGGGGAGTTCCCTATCCAATTTTAGTACCTTCTTTTCCTATTCTTACTTCCGATCATAAGCTGGATTATGGTAAAAAGATTAATTAGATGAATCAGTTATTAATTTTTTTGATGATATGTTCAAATTACAGTTTTTCACAGAATTATCGTGGAGCTGAGCTAAGGACACTGGATTCATTCCTTTATGGAAAGTTCGAAGTACGTTATAAACCAGCGCAAGGAGAGGGAATAGTTTCTTCATTTTTTACCTACAACGATGATGCTCCCAATACAGACTGGAATGAAATTGACATTGAGCTTTTGGGTAGATTCCCAAACGTGGTAGATATGAATGTAATTACAAACACAAGTCATCTTCGTACTCATTATACTTCGTTAAATACTCATCTGGACTTTTCTGTATATGGTTTTGAATGGACACCTGAATATGTTGCTTGGTTTATAAACGGAGAAGAGGTCTATCGGCAAACGGATGATCACATAGAAGACTTGATACATCCTTCAAAAATAATGATGAATATTTGGAATCCAACTTATGATGATTGGGTTGGTATTTGGGATGATCGTGTATTACCTAGATTTGCCTACTATGATTGGGCTCAATATTCTTCGTACACTCCAGGAAATGGAAATGTTGGTACAGATAATAATTTTACTCTTGAATGGCAGGATGATTTTGATGAATTTGATGAGGAACGATGGGAAAAAAGTCACAACCATACCTGGGGAGGGAATCAGTCTCTCTTCATCCAAGAGAATATAGTTTTTCAAAATGGAAACTTAATTCTATGTTTAACTGACGATGAAAATATAGGTTTTCAAGATCAAGAGAAACCATATTTATTGTGGGCAAGAGCGAATGAGGATTCTATTATTATACAGTTTAGTGAAGAACTAGACACCATATCTTCCCAAATAGTTAATAACTACACCATACCAGGCGTTTCTATCAATGAGGCGGTTTTGATGAATAATTTTAGCACGGTTCATTTAAAAGTATCTGATTTAAATGTAAATAACGATTATACTTTATATGTCCTTGGAATTCAAGACGATGCTTATCCTCCCAATACACAAGTCACACATTCTTGTCAAATAGATATGCCTCAACCACTATCATTTCCCCTAAGAATTAACAATGCTGGTGGAGGATACAATAACCACCTGAATGATCAATTGTGGTCATCGTCGGTCGAGTATGGACATATGAATGGAAATTATCAAGTCACGGGTGAAGATATAGGTAATACGGATCAAGATGAATTATATCGTGAGAGCTTAAATAGGCTAGTTGCTTATAAGATTAGGGTACCAAAAGGACTGTTTTCTGTAACATTAAAATTATCTGAAAATTTTTATGATGATCTGGGAGATCGTTCTTTTGATGTTTTTATTGAGGATTCCATGTGGATTTCTAATCTTGATATTTATTCATATGTTGGAATGTTTAATGCTTTTGATACCACCTTAAGTGATATAAAAATTGAGGATGGCGTATTAGATCTATATTTTTCTGCAGTAAGATATGGAGAAGGATATGAGTATGCAGGTCCATTCTTAAATGGCCTTGAAATAAATTTATTAGAAGAATTAGCGACTCAATCGGATAATCCTGAAGAGTTCTCACTTTTAAGTATTTATCCAAATCCATTTAATAATCGTCTGAAAATTCTCTTAGAGCTAACAAAGCCTGAACTTTGTAATATTTCAGTATACAATATTAAAGGTCAGTTAACTAAAACTATTTATGATGGTCTATTGCAGCAGGGAAAGAATCATCTGTTTTGGGATTCAAAAAACACTTCTAGCGGACTATATATCATCCAATCAAAAATAAATAATAAAATAAAAAATGAAAAAACAATTTTACTTAAATAGCATTATTTGCTCTATCTCTCTTATCTCTATTTTATTTTCAAAGCCTTACAAAGGTGGAGAGTTACGAACAGAAGACACATTTAGGTACGGGCGATTTGAAGTAAGAATGAAGTCTGCTTTTGGAAATGGAGTGGTAAGTTCATTTTTCACTTACAAAGATTTTTGGCAAGAAGGGCTAACAAATAGTTATTGGAATGAGATTGACTTTGAGTGGCTTGGTAATTATGAAGATAAAGTTCAAACAAATCTCATAATTCAAAACGAATGGGATCTACCAGAGCTTACTGCTTTAAATGTAAATCCTCATGAAGATTTTCATACCTATGCTATCGAATGGACTCCCTTAAATATCAATTTTTTTATTGACGATCAATTGATTCGATCGGTAACCAATTTTTACACAGATTCGTTGTATCATTATCAAAAGCTTATGATGAATATCTGGCAGCCGACATACGAAGATTGGGTCGGCGAGTTTGATTCGAGTATTTTACCCGTCTACGCATTCTATGATTGGGTAAAATACTACGCTTATGTTCCGAACTCAGGGAATGCGGGTACAGATAATGATTTTATTTTAATGTGGACAGATGATTTTGATTATTACAATGCTTCTCGTTGGGACAAAGCAAATCATACTTGGGATGGGAATAATTGTGATCTTATTTATTCTAATGTTGTTTTTGAGTATGGCTATTTAATCTTATGTTTGACTAATTCGACCAATACAGGATACAATGGAGATCCTCTTGCAGTTCAATTAGACCCGCTACCAAAAACTATTTCGATTGGACCACCATTCCCAAATCCTTTTAATAACAATGTAGTATTTCCTGTTACCACCATGGAATCGGGCTTTGCAGAATATTCTATTTTCGATGTAAAAGGAGAAAAAATAAAGTATGAAAAAAATTTGGTTATTGATAGTGAAACCAAGATCATTTTTTGGGATGGAAAAGGAACGAATGGAGAAGAAATTTCTTCAGGAACCTATTTTTTCCAGATAAAAAATAAAAATCATTCTGAGGTTAGAAAGGTATCTTTTTTAAAGTAATTGTTTTTTTCAAAAACATAAATAATGGAAACAAAGACATGAAATATTTTTTTGGTACTGTCGTACTTCTTTTTAGTTTTTTATTTTCTAACAATTTGCAAGTTGAGCAATATCAATTAGAAAATGGTATGACTGTAATGTTAAACGAAGATAAAGAAGCCTCCGGGGTGTATGGTGTGGTAATTGTAAAAGGAGGTGGGAAGCAGGATCCATCAGATGCTACTGGGATTGCTCATTATCTAGAGCATATGCTTTTCAAAGGTACCACAGAATTGGGTACTGTAAACTATAAAAAAGAAAAGGTATATCTAGACAGCATTGCTTTATTATATGATAATCTTAGTTTAACAAAATCAGATGATAAAAGATTAGAGATCCAGAAAAAAATTAATGATCTCAACCTTAAAGCTTCAGAGTACGCTATTCCTAATGAATTTGATAGAATATTAGAAGGAATGGGTGGAACAGGTATCAATGCATTTACAAGCAACGATGTAATAGCTTATTTTAATCAGTTTCCTCCTCATCAGATAAACAAGTGGCTTGAGGTCAATAGCCACAGGTTTATAAATCCTGTTTTTAGATTATTCCAATCTGAATTAGAGGTTGTCTATGAGGAGAAAAACAGAGCAATGGACAATCCTTTTAGAAAACTAATTGAAGAATATTTTGAACATTTTTGGAAAAAGCATCCCTATGGGCAGCAAACAGTTCTTGGTACTGTAGATCACCTTAAAAATCCATCTCTAACCAAAATGAGAGAATATTATGATAAATATTATATAGCCAATAACATGTATCTCTTGCTAGCAGGTAATTTTCAATCAATAAACATAAAACCTCAGATCGAAAATACTTTTGGAAGGTTACAGTCAGGACCCGCTCCAAAATTTGTAGATGTAGATGAAGTGTCTTTTAACGGAAGGGAAGTAGTAAAGAACAGGCTCACTCCAGTACGTTTTGGTATCCTCGGATACAGAGTGCCACCGAATAGTCATGAGGATTCAGAAAAAATTCAGGTAATTAAAAATTTATTAAACAATCGATCTTCTACAGGATTATTAGATAGGTTAAGTATAGAAAATAAGTTGACCTCTTGTTCTGCGGTAGATGGTTTCGGAGGATCTGATCATGGATCTATGGCATTTATTTTTATACCCAAGCTAGTATTTCAAACTTTTCGCGGAGCAGAGAACCAGGTTTTAAAACAAATTGAAAAAATTAAGAATGGTGAGTTTAGTGAGGAGTTTTTGGAGTCTGTTAAGCTTTCTATGATTCAAGATCATGAGACAGGGCTTGAGAATGTAAGCAATCGTCTTTCGTATGCTCTAGAGGTAGTGAATTACAATAAGACTTGGGAAGGTATTTTTAATTATCCTGAGGTTATTGAATCAGTAACAAAAAAGGACGTTATCCAGATCGCAAATAAATATTTTAATGACGACTATCTAGTATATCAGTCCAGAATGGGGTTCCCTAAAAAGGCTAAATTAGATAAACCTCCATTTAAAGCAATTAAGGCGAAAAATTCGGAAAAAGTATCTGAATATCGAAGTAAACTAGAAAACCTATCAGAAGACCCCATTAAATTTGATTTTATAAATCTTGAAAGAGATATGCAGTATGGGGAGATAAAGAATAATTATCATTTATATCATAACATGAATCCAAAGAATTCAATTTTCACTATGAAAGTTGAATACGGTATAGGCACTAAGGAAGATCCAACATTACAATATGCGGCTGAATTGGGTAATATGATAGGTAATGAAAAGTATTCGTTTAATGTTCTCAAAGAAGAGCTTCAAAAAATTGGAGCTACAATTAATTTTTATAGTTCTGGAGATTATTTTGGATTAGACATTAAAGGATTTGATAAAAACTTTGACAAAACGATGAATATGGCTAGCGAGTTTTTACAAACAATGAAAGTTAGAAAAGAGGATAAAAAGAAATTAAAAAAACTGATTCAGGGCAGTACAATTGAAAGGATGATCGAAGGAAGAGATGCATCAACGAAAGGAAATGCTTTAAGGGATTATGCTTTGTGGGGTCAGAATTCTAATTGGTTAAAACGATCGACGATTAAAGAAGTCAAAAAGATGGATACAGAATTTTTGTTAGATAAAATTTCTACAGCCATGACATATGAGACGACTATATTTTTCACAGGAACATTAGATTTTACGGAAGTAAAAAATTCTGTAAAGAAGAATTTTATTTTTAATAATCAATTAAAAAAATCGTCTTCTCCCATTGTGTATGAGCAACAATTAAAAGACAAGAATACTATATATTTTTACAACGATAAAAAAGCCGTTCAGAGTCAGATTCATGTTCTTATACCAGGTTCTAAAATGGAATTGGATGAAAGACTTACTTCCAGAACTTTTAACAAATATTTTGGAAGTGGGATGAGCGCGCTAGTTTTTCAAGAGATAAGGGAATTTAGATCCCTTGCATATTCCGCATACGGTGTGTATCAGGTTCCGTGGTATTTAGATGGTCAAGGATACTTTAGAGGTTACATGGGTACTCAGGCAGATAAAACCGTTAATGCTATAAAAGCTTATCTTGACCTTTTGAAAAAAATGCCCGAGAAACCGTTAAGGATGGAAGGAATTAAATCTGGATTGCTACAATCACTTGTTACCTCAAAGCCTAATTTCAGATCTTTAGCTCGTACTGGAAGAAATTGGAAATTGCAGGGGTATGATGAGAATCCTAATGTTTTATATAAAGACAACTATGAATCTGTTGATTTTAAAACTGTTGTTAACTTTTATGAGGAAAACCTAAAAGAGAAGCCGTATACTATCGCTATTGTAGGCAATCGAGAAAAAATAGATATGCAAAAGCTTGCTGATTTCGGGGAATTAATTGAAGTAGATAAAAAAGATATTTTTAATTAATGAAATTCTATTTTTTAGTTTTCACATTCTTTAGTTTCATTTTATGCTCTTGTAGTGAGGAAGGGGATAAAGTGCCATCCGGTGATCAAATTTCTACTTTTTCTTCAAATTGGGAATTGTTGTGGTCAGATGAATTTGATGGAGCAGATCTTGATATCTCTAAGTGGAATAAACTGAGTTGGAGACCTGGGTGGGTCAATAATGAGCTCCAGGCATACACTGAAAGGGACACTAACATATTTTTGGAGAATGGCTATTTAGTTTTGCAAGGCTTGATAGATCCAGGTTTTTCTGGAACTGATTATAATGGGAATAATTATAATGCGGATTACACTTCTGGGAGAGTAAATACGGATGGTAAATTTTCAACAACGCACGGGAGATTTGATATACGAGCTAAACTTCCGAAAGGTAAGGGGTCATGGCCAGCGATCTGGATGCTGGGAGAAAGTATAAGCTCAATTGGATGGCCTGATTGTGGTGAAATAGATATTATGGAGCATGTTGGATACGATGAGGGTATGATTCATGGTTCTATACATACAGAAGAATATAATCATATGTATAATACTCAAAGGTCAGGCTCAAAGTATATTGAAGATGTCACCAATACATTTCATGTGTATTCTTTAGAGTGGAGTCCATTTTATCTACGTTATTTAATCGATGATGAGCCTTTTTTCTTCGTGTACAACGACAGTAAGGGAGATAATAGCAAGTGGCCATTTGATGATCCACATTATATTATTTTAAACCTCGCTATTGGAGGCGATTGGGGAGGCGTACAAGGTATTTCTACGAGTGACTTCCCCATGCGGATGATGGTTGATTATGTTAGAGTATTTAAACAATCAAATTCTTATAATAATATTGACGTAACATTTAGGGTGAATATGAAAAATGAAAACGTGAACAGTACTGGAGTCTGGCTTTCCGGAGGGAATTTAGGCTCTGGGCAACCCGGTGGAATTCAAATGGAACAATCATCGGATCAAAATATTTGGCAAATTACTTTGACACTCCCTCCTAATTCTAATTATACTTACAAATATAGGAACGGTTATTTCCCTAATTCTTGGCAAGGTGGTTGGGAAGTTCTAGATAATAGCTGTGGTGTAGGAGATCATAATGATAGATCACTTTCGATAAGTGATACTGACACTTTGCTTGCACCCATTTGTTTTGGAGATTGTGTAACATGCGAATAATAATTATTTCAATATTAGTTTCTGGTCTTACTTTTGCTCAGGGGTTCCTGCATAATATGAATGGGGAAGTTGTTGATGGAAACGGAGAACCCATTTTACTACGAGGATTTGGGCTTGGTGGTTGGCTTGTTCCAGAGGGGTACATGTTGCATAATCAAGCTTGGATTGAGGGGTTTGAATCTCCAACAGATATAGAAAATCACGTAATGGATTTGATTGGACAAGATGCTGCTACAGATTTTTGGAATTTATACAGAGCAAATTATGTTGCTCAAGCAGATATAGATAAAATTGCAGAATGGGGTTTTAATCATATTAGAGTTCCATTCCATTACAAACAATTTTATGATTCTACTGGAACAGAGACACCGATTGGATATGGTATTGTTGATGAACTTATTTCCTGGTGTGAGCCACATAACATATATATTATATTGGACATGCACTGTGCGCCTGGAGCTCAGAATGGAGGTCCAATTAGTGATAGTGACGGAATCGCTCGTTTATGGTTAGAAGACAGCTATAAAGAACTTACTATTCAAATTTGGAAAGAAATTGCTACTTATTATTCAGATCATACTCTCATTGCAGGATATGATTTGATTAATGAGCCCGTTTTGCCAGGTGGAGTTACTCTTCAGGAATTCAAACAATTATATGTAGACATAACTGAGGCAATAAGAGAAGTGGATAACAATCATCTCATTTGGATAGAAGGAAATTGGTACGGAACGGATTTTTCTGGTCTTACCCCTCCATGGGATGATAATATGGGCTATTCATTCCATAAATATTGGGGGCAGACTGATATTTCAACCATCCAATCCTATATAAGTATGCGTAATACATATGGAGTCCCTTTATGGATGGGAGAATCAGGAGAGAACTCTAATCATTGGTACTATGAAGTGTTTAAGTTGCTTGAAGAAAATAATATTGGATGGAATTTTTGGACGCATAAAAAAGTAGATAAGATAACAAGTCCATATTCTGCTTTAGTAACCCCTCAATATCAAACGATAATTAATTATTTAACAGGTTCGATTAGTCAGCCAGATCCTAATATTGCAGGGATGGGTCTTACAAGTTTTGCAAATAGTTTAAAAATAGAAAATTGTATTACACGACCAGGAGTGATTGCTTCCCTAACTGACCCAGAATACGGTGAAATTTCAAAACCTTTTAAAAGCCATTCTATTCCTGGAACTATTGCAGCTGCATATTATGACATAGGCGCGAGAGGTCTTTCATACACGGATAGTGATTATTGGAATGATGGTGATGGTGGTTACAATGATGGGTGGGTTGGAAGAAATGATGGAGTCGACTTAGAAGGTAGCGATGATGATCCAGATATTCCTTTTACGGTTGGCTATACTGAAGCGGGTGAATGGTTAGGTTATACCATTCAAGAGGTAACTACGGGAACATATGATGTGAGTTTTCGTATATCTGCACCAGGTTCAGATGGACTATTCTACGCTCAATTAAGCGGCCAAAATTTAGGAGTGGTTGAAGTACCATCCACTGGAGGTTGGTATAATTGGGAAGATACCCCTGCTCAAACTATTGCGATCGAGGAAGGTGAAAAATTTTTAAAAATTCAGATTGTTCAATCTGGCTTCAATATTCAAAGCATTACTTTTAGTCCTGTGTTGAGTAATGAGGATGAAAAAATAAACCCAAATAGTTTTACACTTGGGACGCCATACCCAAATCCATTTAATCCATTTGTGAAAATGGAGCTTTCATTAGAAAATAGTGGTAAATACCAGATTAATATTCACAACATTAAAGGTGAGTTAATTGATAACTGGGATGTGAACTTTACGCGTAAAGGGAGTCACATTATACAATGGGACGCAACGAACCATGATGGGAAAGTAGTGCCGAGCGGATTATTTTTTATAAGCGTTAGAAATCAGAATGAAAGTAAACAGAAAAAAGTAATACTCCTTAGGTAATTATTTATGAAGTATTGCTTTTATTTTAAAAGTATAATAATTTGAAACAAATTCTATTTAATTACATTTAACATTTAAAAAAATAAAGTTAAAAATAAGGTATATAATATGAGATTATTTTTTCAATTTTCTGCTTTAGGACTACTGATCTTAATTGCTAGTTGTTCCAAGGACCTTGGGCCCACAGGATTATCCGATGCCGAGATTATTCAAATGATTCAAAATTCGGATTTAGAAGATATCTCAAAAAGTGATCTTCCCTCTGAATCTCAAGACGTTGTAGATAACGATTACTTTGATTATATGAACGTAGCAACCAGGCAAGCATCAGGTCTTGGATATGAGGTAGCACTTGCCGGGAGAGGATATAGAGTAGGATCCAGACATGAGGTGTATTTTAACCTAAGGGGTAGAAAATTAGATCCAAATGACTGGGGCGATAAACGTGGTTGGGATAAAGATGGATACGGTAGAGAATTTGGTAATAAAGAAGATTGGAGATGTTTTGATTTAGTGTTTCCTCTAACCTATAATATGCCAGATGGATCTTCTATTACGGTTGAAAGTGATGAGGAAAGTAATTGGAGTGAAATTAAAGATTGGTATGAAGAAAATCCTGAATTGGAAGAGAAACCTGAGTTGCAATTTCCGGTTGTAATATTCTACGAAGATGAGTCCGTAACACTTTCTAACTTTGAAGAGCTTCGTGGTGCATATTCTAGATGTGAACCCAGAAGAGTTAGAGATGATCACAAAAGAAGTCGACAATGTTTTACTCTAGTTTATCCTTTGAGCTATACAATGCCCGATGGTTCAGTGATGGAAGTTACTGGAGATGACGAGGAAGGCTGGTCTGCATTAAAAGCTTGGTATGAAGTAAATACTGGATACGAAGAAGTAATGCCAAATCTAAATTACCCTGTAGATGTTGTATTTGAAGCAGAAGAAGGTGAAGATTTTGTTACTATCAACTCTGAAGAAGAAATGCAGGAAATGAAGGAAGAGTGTCAGGATGATTGGGGATTTAGAGAGTGCTTTACTTTAGTTTATCCTTTGAGCTATACAATGCCTGATGGTTCAGTGATGGAAGTTACTGGAGATGATGAGGATGGTTGGACTACATTAAAAAATTGGTATGAAGAAAACCCTGGTTATGAAGAAGTAATGCCAAATCTAAATTACCCTGTTGATATTGTATTTGAAACGGAAGAAGGTGAAAATGTTGTTACCGTCAACTCTGAAGAGGAAATGGAATTGGCAAAACGTGATTGTAGAGAAGATTGGGAAGAAGAAGGTGAAGGAGAGGAAGAAGGTGAAGATAATGACAGGGAATGTTTTGAGATGGTACTGCCAGTAACATTTGTGATGCCAGATGGTTCTTTACTTACTGTTTCAGAGGATAGTGACTGGTTAAATGTTAGACTCTGGTATGAAGAAAATGGTGATGTAGAAGAGGAGCCAAGTTATCAGTTTCCAGTTGATATTGTATATGAAACAGAGGATGGAAACAATACGGTTACTATTAATAGTCAAGATGAGTTGGAATCGGCAGAGGAAGAATGCTGGGAAGAAGAAGGTGAAGATAATGACAGGGAATGTTTTGAGATGGTACTGCCAATAACATTTGTGATGCCAGATGGCTCTTTACTTACTGTTTCAGAGGAAAATGACTGGCTAAATGTTAGACTCTGGTATGAAGAAAACGGTGATGTAGAAGAGGAGCCAAGTTATCAGTTCCCCGTCAATATTTCATATGAAACAGAGGGTGGTTATAATACAGTTACTATTCAAAATCAAGAAGAGATGGAAGCGGCAGAAGAAGAATGTTGGGAGGATGAAGGATAAATCCTTTTTCTAGAGATTTTATTTAAAAAATATTTTTAATAGCCTTCTTTTATTAGTAGGCTATTTTTTTAGGACACAGTTTTAACTTATTTTTTCATTTCTTCTTTCATTACTTTTTTTGACGCAGCCCAGGAGCAGATCTCACATTGTTCTAAATTATGGCTTCTTGCTGGGCAAAATTCTCTTCCGAAAAAAATAATTTGCAAGTGCAATTTATTCCATAATTCCTTAGGCCAAATTTTTTTCAAATCCCGTTCTGTCATTTCAACATTTTTCCCTTTTGTAAGACCCCATCTTTTTGCAAGCCTGTGAATATGAGTATCTACAGGGAAAGCAGGGAATCCGTACCATTGCGACATGACGACACTTGCTGTTTTATGTCCAACACCGGCTAATCCTTCTAGAAACTTCCATTCTCCGCGTAGACCTCCACTATCAATTATTTGTTCTGCCATTTTTTTTAAATTTTTAGCTTTCGTTGGAGCAAGACCAATCTCTTTTATAATACTTTGAATCATTTTCACTTCCAGTAATGCCATTTTATTTGGAGTGTCTGCGTATTGAAAAAGATTGGGAGTTACTTGATTCACTTTTTTATCTGTAGTTTGGGCAGATAACATAACTGCTACTAGTAATGTGTATGCACTGTTATGATCTAATGGTATAGGAGTTTCAGGATATAGTCTCTCTAAAATATTTGCGATCTTTTTTCCTTTTTCATCCCTTTTCATTGATTGAAAACTAATTAATTATAAAGTTTTAATTCGGTAACTTTTGAAATGAAAGTACTTTTTTTATTCTTCTCTTTATTAATAGGTTCCCAGGACTCCACAATTATTAGAAAATATGGAGTATTTGATCATGCAACAATAGAACGAATTGAGAATTCAGTAAGAAATGGTGAAATGACTAGAAGAGAAGCAGATAGTCGCTATGTATATTATTTACAAAACAATCTTAACCGATTAAAAAAGAAAGAAAGTGTAATAAAAAACAACTTCCAAGAAGTTGGGATTTATGATTTGGATAAGATAAGAAATGAAATGCTTATTATGGATTTTCCAGCAAAGAAAATAGAGCCGTCTTTAAGTGGAATGTTGCGAGTTATACATGCGATGAAAAAAGGGAAAAATAAATATGAGATTAGTCCTAGACTACAGTCTTATTTCCAGGAAAGATTAGAATTAAGAAGTTATCAAATAGATTATATTATGAAAAAATCTGAAAAAATAGCTCAAACTAATTAATGCAATATCTTCTTTTTTCTATATTTTTTTTATCAGGTCTACTCCTTTCTCAAACTAATACTGCTAGTATAAATGGATTTGTTCGGGATAACGCAAGTGGAGAACCAATATCATATGCTAATGTTTTTTTAAGCAATTCGTCCATTGGAGCAGCCTCAAATAGTGATGGATATTTTGTAATGTCCGGAATTCCTTTAGGGCTATACGAAATAAATGCTACAATGATAGGCTATGCTGTATTTAAAGAACAAGTTGATTTGTCATCTGCAGAAGCGGTTAGATTAGAAATAAGGTTAAAAGAAGAGGCGATTAAAGGAACAGAGGTTTTAGTAACAGCAGAACGGCAGAAATTCCAAAGATCTATGGAAAGTAGTCAGATAGCACTAGACCTAAGAGAAATCAATTCTGCTCCTGCTTTTGTAGAACCAGATGTATTTCGCACTCTGCAGATGCTTCCGGGTGTACAAACAACCAGTGATTTCTCAAGTGCATTATATGTTCGAGGAAGTACTCCAGATCAAAATTTAATTATGCTAGATGGAATTGCTATTTATAACCCCTATCATCTAGGAGGAATCTTTTCCACATTTAACACAGATGCGATTAAAGAAGCAGATTTTCATGCAGGAGGATTTCCTGCTAGGTATGGTGGAAGGATGGGAGCCATACTTAATGTAATTAATAGGGAAGGGAATACAGAAAAGATAATGGGTTCAGCTAACTTATCGCTTATTTCTAGTAAGGCTCTCATTGAAGGTCCTATTCCAAAGTGGAAAGATATGAAAGGATCGTGGATGATTTCAGGAAGGAGAACATACATTGATAAGGTTGTTGATGCATTAAATCTTCCAAGTGGTTCGAAGAATACAGATGGCTCAGATGTACCTCTAGAGTTTCCTTATTATTTTTATGATTATCAGATCAAAGCTAATATCGATTTTAATCAGGATCATCGTCTGACTTTTACTAGGTTTTATGGAGATGATGTTCTTGACTTTTCCTATGAAGATCCTTCTGAAACTATAAGTAATGAGAATGTAACCATTCAGCAAGAATCTAAGTTTGGCTTGGATTGGCCATGGGGGAATCAAACGAATGGCCTTACTTGGAGATGGATTGTTTCTCCTAAAATAATAGCAAAAACATTTTTATCTAATAGCCGTTATCGTTTTGATTTTGATCTTTCCTTTCAAAACAGAGATACATATACATATGTAGATTCAACTGTAATCAATTTCACAAATTTTAATTGGAATATATATGATATTATTAAAGACCAAACATTGGAGTCTGAAGTACAGTATAAACATTCAAATGATCATGAAATTACAAGTGGGTTTCAGATCAAGAAGATAAAATTTGATTTAGGTATTAGATATGATTTAGGTACTCAAGATACCTCTTTCACTTGGAATCCTCTTTCTTTAAAAAACACTACTCAGGAAATTTCCTTCTTTTTACAGGACCGGTGGGAAGTATCAGATAATCTCAAAATACGAGGAGGCCTTCGTTTCACAGATTATAATTTGCATAAGAAAATTTATGTAGATCCAAGAGTTGGGATAAAATACCATTTTTCTGACGATATTGCCCTGAAAGCAAATTGGGGTCTATATCATCAATTTTTAACTACTGCAAACAATCAAGACGAGAACTTGAGACTTGTTGAGCTTTGGTTAGGAATACCAAAAGAAAAACCAGCTAGTGTTTCAGAACACGTTATTGGTGGTGTAGAATATATGTCACCGCGAAATATTTTCTATCGAATTGAATTATATCAAAAAACGTTTGAAAATTTGCTCACTCTTAAGCAAGATAATGCAAATGAATTTGAAGGCACATCTCAAAATTCAACAATCAATGAATTTTGGGATACAAGAGGAAATAGCAATGGCCTTGAATTATTGGTAAAAAAATCATCAGGGAAATTCAATGGATGGATTGGATATACTTTATCAGAAACTAAATATTTTACGGAAGCAAGCGGATGGCATAATCCCAATTTTGATAGGACTCATACCGTCAATATTGTTGGGAATTATGAACTAACTGCAGATCTAGAATTGAGTGCTGCTTTGACACAATCAAGCGGGAACCCGTACACAAAAATTTTAGGTCGAGTATATGATTGGGAACAAAGTCTATATAACAATTCTTATTGGTATCCAATTGATAGCTATCTGGTTGGAGAAAAGAATACAGAAAGATACGATGATTATTTTAGGGTTGATATTGGCATGACTCGTAAGGGCGGTAATCTTTTTGGTTTAGAGTATGATACCTATTGGCAAATTATGAATCTCACAAGACATGTGAATATTTTAAGTTACCGTTACCGAACCAAAACAGATCCTCTTACGGGAAATCAACTTGGCGTACAGCGTCAGCCGATACCAATGTTTCCTCTAATCTTTACTTTTGGAGTTAAATTTGAGTTTTAATTCTTTTTTAAAAACTATTTTTCTTTCAATTCTACTCATATTTTTCAGTTGTTTAGGAGAAAATTCATGGGAGGATCTAGAATCAGAATATGACCATGTGCTAAATGTATTTGGGCTTGTAAGTTTAGATTCACTTCAGCCAAGTTACATTGGTCTTTACAGCACAACAGATTTAGATGAAATTTCCCAGATATTTGTAGGTGTAGATACATTGGGCTGGTGTGACTGTGATGATGATGAATGTGGTTTGGATTGTGATACCAAAGAAATTGAGGGGTACTGGATTTTAGATTCCTTGTTTGAACCGGCTGCTTTGATAAAAAATGCATCGGTTGCGATCACAGATGATAATGGCACTAATTATGATTTTTCTTATGTAGATAACATCTCCTTGGTAGATACAGTCTACTTTGACACCACATTTGTTATTTACGGAACAACTATTGAGTGGGATACGACAATTTTTGATACAAATAATTTCAGAATAAATCTTTATATAGATAGCTCAGGTACTTTTAATCCTGAGCCAATGACTACTTACAATTTAAATATTAATGCACCTGGATATGACCCAGTGACGGGATCTTTAACAACTCCCAATTCTCCCACTATTGATTCGTTAACTCAACTCGGGAATAATATTGATACAGTAATTATTAATGAACCGTTTAATATTTATTGGGATCTTTTAGAAGAGGGAAAGGGAATGGTAACCGGCGAAGTTATTTTGGGAAATTGGTGGGATGATTCTTTGGGAAATGATTGGTGTGGAGGATATTTTGATCCTTTTGTTGTTGATCTTTCTGATAACGGATTAACCCCTCACACTGTTTATCCTTGGATATGTTCAGAAAATTTGAATCAAGGGGATGAAACTAGAGACTACCTTATACGACTTACTGCTATGGATGAAAACTATTATGATTATTTTGTAGTAGGAGAATCAGGAGAATATTCGAACGCACTACTCAATTACCCTACCACGAAAGGTAGATCCGTGGGAATTCAAGGAGGGTTTGGTTTTTTTGGCTCTATAGCATCGGACAGAATGTTACTAAAAATAACTAGATAATATCTCTATATTTAAATATGTTATTTCGTTTACTAATTATTGTTAATCTTTTATCTTCCTATCTTTTAATGGCAGATTGTTCTGATCTCACTTATGACGAATGTATATATTGGTCAGGATTCTGTGAGTGGAACGAAGATACTGGATTATGCCAAGATCTTGCTGGAGGTGGTGATGGTGGAGATATTGAATTTGGTCCCTATCAGTTTGATTACTTAACAGAAGCAGATAGCATTAGAAATAGTGATTTGTATAACGGAACTTTACTTTATTATCCGTTAGATGCTAACCCTCCATATGCGAGTATTGTACTTATTGATGCATTTGGTGATGAGTTTGGTTTACAAAGTTGGGCCCAGTATTTTTCTTCTTATGGCTTCATAGCGATGACAATAGGAAATTTTGATAGAACTGTACGAGATGGTGATTCTGAATGGGATTATGCAGATAGAGCGTTGGGGTTACTTGATGCCATTGAGACTATAAAGCAGGAAAATGTAAGAGACCTTTCTCCCTTATTTGAAAAGGTAGATACAAGTCGCTTTGCAGTTTCTGGCTACTCCACTAGTGGAGGCGGTGCTCACACGGCTGTTACGATGGATTCAACTTTAAAAACGGCAATTCTTCTAAATCCTGCAGTAGCATTTTTGGATTCTATAAATTGCTCAGCCGAATCAAACTACTATTGTCTTATCGAAGAACATTTGGATCATGATGTTCCTGTTTTAATTTTTGCTGGTGAAAATGAATATGATGAACTTGTTAGTCCAGACGATCCAACTTATTCAAATATGTGGGCATTACCTCAATATGAATATGTACCAGAGACAACAGATAAAACATATTTTGAATCTGCTGGTGAAGGGCATGGTTCATCAGTTTTCCCATTTGGTGATGTCGCAGGTTATTCACTAGCCTGGCTCCGATATTTTTTATTGGATGAGGAATTATATTGCGATTTTCTAGTTGAAGCGCCTCAAAGCACCTCACAGTTTTTCACCACACTGCAATGTACCAATACCATTTCATATGACATTAATAATGATGGGCAGATTAATAATGAAGATTTAATTACAGCTGTTGTATCTATAGTTAACAATAGCCAAACAGAAAATAGCTTGGATTTAAACTTTGACTCCTATGTAGATATTTTTGATTTACTTCTACTTTCTGACTATCTACTAGATATGTAGATCAGGCTATGAACTGTTATTATAAATAATAGTTGGAATGTAAAATTTGACCTTAACAAGTTTTAAAAAACGGTATTTCTTTTTAATAGTAATTCTTTTTGCATCATTCTCCTATAGTAACTCCTTAAATTCATTTCCTAAAAATATGCCGCTCCATACAAAAATTTTATGGGGCGAGAAGGGAATTTTCAGGAAAGTTAAACTAGCTCCTGAAACAAGGCAAAAAGAGCTACAACTTAGAATAAAGATGCTTCAATTGCATCAAAAGATAGCTTTAGGAGCTCTAACAGCTTTTTTTTATCAATCTTATTTAGGAAAACAATTAGTAGATGGTAATTATCAAAATTATGATCTGCATTCAAAAATGAGTAAAGTGGTTTGGTCAGCATATATGACAAGTGCAGCACTCAGTTATTTTGCGCCTCCTGGAATGAAATATTCTAAAAAATTAAGTTCTATGAAAATTCATAGGCTTCTTTCTTGGGTTCATTTTACAGGAATGGCATCTATACCTTGGCTAGGATATAACATAAGTACAAAAACTAGCCTTGGTGAAAGAGATAATGCCATCAAACTTCATCAAAACGTAGCCTACGCGACTCTTTTCACTATGTCTTTCTCAGCCTTATTAAGTTTTCTTCCTTATTAAATAATATGAAAATCCTTTTTTCCGCTACACTTTTTTTTTCTATTTCATTCTCAGCAGACTATAGATTGGAAAATAGTAAGATTACTTATTTTGGCGATCATTATCTTCATAAATGGGAAGGATCTACAAGTGATGTAAGTGGTGATGTTTTTTACGATGAGAACAAAAAACAATATAATTGTTCTGTTACGGTGCCTTTAAGTACTTTTTCTAGTGGGAATGATAGTAGGGATTCTAATATGCTCATCTACTGTAAGGCATTTGATTTTCCAAATATTATCTTCGAGTCTGCATCAATAAAAGTGAATGAGAATTCCTTAGATATCGAAGGCATTGTTGAATTTGCAGGTAAAAAGAAGAAAATAAAGTCAATTGCTCAATTAAATAACCTTCAAGGTAATCAATTCTCTGTTGAAGGTGAGTTTGGGATTTTGTTATCAGATTTTGATATCGAACGACCCAGTCTTTTGTTTGTGAAGATGGAAGATCTTGTAGTAATAAAATATTCAATTCAAGGAGTACAAAATGAATAGGCGTGATTTTTTAACAACCTCGAGTAAGGCTGCCTGTGCTTGTGCATTAGGCGCAGGATCGCTTCTTATAAATAGTTGTTCTAACCCAAACGAGTCTTCTACACCTATAGATTCAACTGGTGTAGAATTAGATTTTGACCTTACAACAGATGAATTTATTCCACTGCAGATTGATGGAGGATCTGTTGCTACAGGAATAAATGATATTGATTCAGCAGGTTTATTATTGCTTCGCTCAGGTAATAATGTCAAAGCATTTACAAGAAGATGCACCCATCAAGGTGTTCAGTTAAATGCATTCTCCAACGGTGTTTCTGTTTGTGCCTATGGGCATGGAGCGCAGTTTAATGCAAATGGGCAGCACATATCTGGTCCTGGAGATGGATCCTTAAAATCATACGATACTTTACTTGACGAAAATAACTTGACGGTGTACGGAGGCTAATTTTTCTTTTTCAAGTATTATGTAATAACTCTCCTGACAATTTGCGTGCCTCAGCTTTTTTTTGACGGTTTACCAGCATTCTCTTTTAACACTGAAAATGAATAGCTGGTTTTATTTAGCCAATTAATTTTATATTTGAATAAATGAGAACACCTTTATTTTTATCTATACTTTTTTATTTTTCATGTAGTAACAGCTTATTGAATCAATTAAATAAATCAGAAGATTATGAATCCCCGATAAAAGAAGCCATAGAAAAGGTATCGCCAGAGCAACGTTTTGCGATGGAGTGGCTAATATCTCATATGCCGAAATCGGACTTGCAAAATCTTTCTTCTGAATATCTAATGGATAATTCAAAATATGCTTTCAAGGCAAAAAAGAACTTTCCCTGGGCAAAGAGCGTGCCGGATGAAATTTTTCTTAATTATGTATTACCCTATGCTAGCTTAAATGAAAGGAGGGATGGATGGAGAAAAGATTTTTTTTATAAATTTTCTCCATTAGTAAAAGATGCTAGTTCTGCCTATGAAGCTGCTGTAATCTTGAATAATAATATATTTGAAATGGTTGGAGTAATATATTCAACAAAGCGTCCAAAAGCAGATCAGTCACCATATGAAAGTATTGAGGCGGGATTAGCCTCCTGCACGGGTCTTAGTTTCTTACTGATTGATGCTTGTAGGAGTGTCGGTATACCTGCAAGATTTGTCGGAACTCCAATGTGGCATAATGATTCAGGTAACCATTCATGGGTTGAAATTTGGGATGGAGAATGGCATTTTACCGGTGCAGCTGAGCCTGTAGAAAACCAACTAAACCAAGCATGGTTTGCTGATTTGGCTAGTAAAGCAAAAACAGGAGATATGAAATATGGAATTTTTGCAGCAACTTGGAACAAGACTGAATTATACTTCCCCATGGATTGGCTTCCTGGGATAAAAAAATATAATGCCGTAGATGTTACAGATCGATACATGAATCAAGCTAAAATTGATTCGGGATTAGTTGCTATAAGTATTCGCGCATTAAATAATTCAGGTGAAAGAGAATCTGTTAACGTAATTATTACGGGCGAAAATAATTATTTTTTTGAAGGGCAGAGTAAGAATGAAACTTATGATATGAATGATCATTTGACTGTATTTCTTCCAAAAGGAAAAGCATTTACTATAAAAACCAGAGATGATTCTCAAATTATAGAAATAGAAAATGAATGTATTATAAGTTTAGCCGTAAAATAATTTTATAAAGGTGTTTTGACTCAATATTATATGAGTGCAAATTATGTGTACTAAAATAAATAATTTTAATAAGACATGAACAGAAATTTAGTAATCATCGCATTAATCCTTTTAGCAGTAGTCACTAGACTTTTACCTCACCCGCCAAACTTTACTCCCATTGCTGGTATGGCTTTATTTGCCGTAAATAGGTTTTCTGATAAAAAATTAGCTTTTTTGCTGCCTATTGTTTGTATGATTCTTACTGATATTTTTATTGGATTTTATTCAATAACTCCTTTCGTTTATATATCAATAATTGGCATATCATGCATTGGATATTTTTCCAAAAAGATAAATAATGTCGCAATTTTGAAAAGTTCTTTGTTGTTTTTTTTCATATCAAATTTTGGTGTCTGGCTTTTAGGTTATCCTAATACAATATCTGGTTTCATAAGTTGCTATACTTTAGCTCTACCCTTTCTCATAAACACAGTTCTAGGAGATTTTTTCTTTTATCATTCTCTGAACTTTAGTTTTAATAAGATAGAAAAAAGGTACCCAGTTTTAGCTTCATAAATTCACTATTATATCATCTTGCACAGATATAATATTATATCCTTGCCAACGGTTGACTTTCCTGGGTAAAGTAATTTATAATTTAGCAACTTCTAGAAGAGTAAGAGCGTGAATATTAGTAGTATGAGAACAACCATATTTTTATTAGCAATAATGTGCTTTGAGATCAATGCACAATCCTTTGGACAGAATAAAGTCCAGTATAAAGATTTTGATTGGAACTATATCCAAACATCTCATTTTGATATATATTACTATGATGGTGAGCAAAATCTAGCTGAATTTGTTGCAGACGTCGCTGAAGAGTCCTACGAACAAATTTCTATCCATTTAAGATGGAATTTAAAAAATCGAGTATCAATAATGGTTTATAATTCTCATAATGAATTTCAGCAAACAAATGTTGTAAGGCCATACATGCGAGAAGGGGTTGGAGGTGTCACAGAATTATTCAAAAATAGAGTAGTTTTTCCCTTTGAAGGTAATTACGAACAGTTCCGACATGTGATTCATCATGAGCTTGTGCATGCTGTGATAAATGATATGATTTACGGTGGCAGAATGCAGAATATTATTTCTAGTCGTGCAAAAATTAGAGTCCCGATTTGGTCAAATGAAGGATTAGCTGAATATCTAAGCTCAAACTGGGATACAAAAGCTGATATGACAATGAGAGATATTGCTGTACATGAGAGAATGCCTTCCGTAAAAGAATTAAACTACTTTATGGCTTATAAAGGCGGCCAGTCCCTATGGCGTTTTATTACAGGAAAATACGGAAGAGAAAAAATAGCAGATGTTTTTCGATCAATGAAACGTACCCAAAATGATGAAAAAGGATACGAGAGTGCACTCGGTATGAATTATGACGATTTAACAAAACAATGGCATAAATATTTGAAGAAAGAATACTGGCCGGATGTTAAAGATCGAGACCCAATAGAAGATATGTCCGAAAAACTAACAGATCATAAAAAAGCAAATAACTTTTATAATGTAAGCCCAGCACTCTCTCCAGACGGTAGTATGGTAGCATTTCTTACGGATCAGAATGGGTACTTTGATATTCATATATCAGATGCTATGACAGGGAAACGTATTAAGAAACTTGTGAAAGGTAATCGATCCGTTGATTTTGAAGAATTAAAGTGGCTTCAGCCAGGTTTGTCATGGTCACCCGATAGTAAAAATATTGTTGTTGCCGCCAAAGCAGGTAAGAGCGATGTCCTTCACTTTATAGATATAGAAACAAAAAAAAGCAAAAAATATGAATTAGGTTTGGATGGTGTTTTTTCAGCAGCATGGAGTCCTAATGGTAGTGATATTGCATTCGTAGGCCAGGATGGCGAATCAAGTGATATTTATATTTTCAATATGGATAATGAGCAAAAAAGAAAAATAACGGATGATATTTTTTCAGATTCATACCCTTCATGGAATAAAGAGGGTACTGAAATAGCATTTGTATCCGATAGAGGAAGTTTTATTTCAGGTGATTTTGACGGGGAAATATATAATCATGACTATGGACAAACAGATATCTACATTGTTAATGCAAATGATAGAGATATAAAAAGAATTACAGAAACAAAATATAATGAATCTCATCCTGTGTGGGCGAATACTGAAGAAGCATTGCTTTACACTGCTGATTATAATGGTGTATGGAATTTATTTCTACACCCGTTAGAAAATATTGATTCTCTAAGCAGTATTTCGGATAATATTATTCAATATCCTATTACTAATGTCTTAACCGGCTTACAGCAACCTACTATATCCAGAGATGATAACTCTCTTATTTTTGCAGGTTATTCTGGGATAGGTTGGGATTTATATAGTTTGAACCAACCCTTGACGCTAAAAAAGAAAGTTGTAGCGCCAACTCAGTTTCATATGAGTGACAAATTAGATCTTGAAGATATTGTAGATCTTAGGCGTCATAAAAGCAACAATCGTGTATACCCAAATGAATCTATATCATACTCAAATTGGGTTTTTGCTAGAGGATATGAGAACTTTAATGCACCGTTGAAAGGTAGCGAAGCTGATTTTGAAACTATCTCTATGGATTCAACAAATATTGATGGCCATTACATTCCTAAATCTTATAAAACTAGATTTACATTGGACCTCGTGAGTGGCAATCTGCAGCTAAGTAATGTTTTTGGAGCTACAGGAATGACATATTTTTCTTTTAGTGATATCCTGGGGGATCATCAAATTGCCTTTGGAACAGAAATGGTTCTGACTTTAGAAAACAGTGATTACTTTTTCCAATATGGTTATTTAAAAAACAGGCTAGATTATTATTTTACGGGGTTTCAAAATGCGAATTTTTTTCAGGTAGATTATTGGTCTTTAGTTAGGCTCCGTCATTATGGTTTACAGACATCAATTTCTCATCCGTTTAGTCGTTTTCAAAGAATGGATTATGGAATTTCTTGGCATAATATTAATTATACTAGATTAGTCCAAAGCTACAATGAATTTGGGCAATATGAATATTTCCCAATAGAAGACTCAACTTATTCAACTATTTTACCTTCATTGAGTTGGATTTTCGATAATTCTGTTTATGGTTTCACTGGACCAATTGATGGTTTCAGGAAAAATACTACCATAACGGTTAGTCCTGGTTATGGATCAAATAAATTAAAATTTCAAACTATAAAATCTGATTTAAGAAAATATTGGCGTTTTGGTCGTGATTACACTATTGCACTTAGAGGTTTTTTTGGAGCAAGCCTAGGGGCAGATAAACAAACGTTTTTTTTAGGAGGCGTACCTTATCTTATTGCTGGAAGTGGAGAAACGAATGGTGTGGACGATACTGGTAATTTTAGAGATATAATTTTAGATGATGAGAACGAATCACTGATACATGACATTTACTTTACTGAATATGCTTGGCCTTTAAGAGGTGCGCGATTTGGAGAAAGGTTTGGAGCTACAACGTCCCTTCTGAATTTAGAAGTCCGCTTTCCTTTTATTAATTATTTAGCACTGGGATTCCCTTTAAAAATGATTTTTGGAAATATTCGTGGTCATGCTTTTATTGATGTTGGAGCAGCCTGGGATGACAGGAGTGAGTTTTCAACCAAAGGTTGGCCTTCTAGATATCGTGGTAATAATAAAGGTAATTACTCCCCAATTGTAATGACCTCAGGTTTGGGAACTAAAATCAATTTAGGGTATTTTCTCCTTAAAATTGAGGCTGCCTGGGATAGAAATGTAAATGGGTATTCAAAACCGCAATGGTATTTTTCTCTTGGCCCCGATTGGTAAAATATAAAGTCTCTATAGCCAACATGAGGCAATATGCCTAAACTAAAAAAAGTCTATCTCTGTAGTGCTTGCGGAGATGATTTTCCTAAATGGAATGGGCAGTGTCCTTCTTGTAAAGAATGGGGTACTTTATCTGACTTTACTATTTCAAAAAATAAAATAAAAAGAGATATTAAAGATTCTTATGCTTTGAATGATATTTTGAAAAGTGAACCTGCAGAAAGAATGAATACTTCTTTAGGAGAAGTAGACCGTGTGCTTGGAGGAGGATTATTACCAGGATCTTTAATTTTATTGGGTGGTAGTCCCGGGGTTGGAAAATCAACCTTAAGTTTACATATATGCTCAGGGTTGAATCAAAAGTCTCTTTATTTTTCTGCTGAAGAGAGCGAGGAGCAGGTAGCAATAAGAGCTCGTAGATTAGAAATCAAAACAGAAAATTTATTTTTATCTGGTGAAAGTGATTTAAATGGTATTATTACTCATTTAGACCGTACAGAGCCAAAATTTGTAATTATTGATTCCATTCAAACTATTTTTAATTCGGATCTTGATTCCTTACCAGGGTCTCCAAGTCAAATAAAAGATTGTGGGCAAAAATTTTTAGAAATAGCAAAAAGTAAAAATATCACTATTTTAATTGTTGGACATGTTACTAAAGAAGGGACCATTGCTGGACCTAAAATGCTAGAGCATATGGTTGATACGGTACTTTATCTTGAGGGAGACGATAGATATGATCATCGTATTTTACGATCTTCCAAAAATAGATTTGGAGCGACTCATGAGGTTGGAATATTTCAAATGGATGAGTCTGGTTTAAGTGAAATTGAAAACCCATCTGAAACTTTTTTAGAAGAAAGAAGTGCTGACGTATCCGGTACAAGTATATACCCATCACTAGAAGGAACTAGACCAATTCTTATAGAAATTCAAGCCCTAGTAACAAATGCAAACTACAATACGCCGCAAAGAAATGTGACAGGATTTAATTATAAACGATTAGGTATGCTCATAGCAGTTTTGGAAAAAAGGATGGGTCTTGCTATGGGGACGAAAGATATCTTTGTAAACCTAGTTGGTGGCTTAAGGATAGATGATCCAGCGGCAGACTTGTCCATTATTTCTGCTATCGCTTCTAGCACGATGGATAAACATATAGAAAAGGATATTATTCTTTGCGGAGAAGTTGGCCTTACAGGCGAAGTAAGATCTATTAGTCATTTATCTCATAGGATAACAGAGGCGTTATCTTTAGGATTTAAAAAAGCTATAGTGCCATCTTTTGGCGGGAAAGAAAAATTGAAAAATGTGGAAATGGAAATATATCCCGTAAAAAATGTTAAAGAAGTATTCAAAATATTATTTCAATAAATTTTGAAATTTAGCATTCATAAAACTGACTCTCAATGTAGAGCTCGGACAGGGAGTATAAATAATGATCATGGTAAAATTGAGACACCTGTATTTATGCCTGTTGGAACAGTTGGTGCTGTTAAAACTTTTTCTCCAGAAGAGCTTGAGTACTTTAATTCTGAAATTATTCTTGGAAATACATATCACCTTTTCCTTAGACCTGGGATAGAGGTCATCTATAAAGCGGGAGGTCTTCATGCATTTACATCATGGAAGAAGCCAATATTAACGGATAGTGGAGGTTTTCAGGTTTTTTCATTAGCTAAATTAAATAAAATTTCAGATGATGGAGTTGAATTCCAAAGTCATATTGATGGATCAAGGCATATGCTTTCACCTGAAATATCAATGAAAATACAACGAAATTTAGGAGCAGATATTATTATGGCTTTTGATGAGTGTCCTCCAGGAAACTCTAATCAAAACACATTAAAAAATGCAGTTGATAGAACTTCTAATTGGATGAGAAGATGTTCTAAATGGTTACAAGAGAACCCTCCTCTTTATAACTATGGGCAAACAATTTTCCCTATTTTACAAGGAGGTATAGATAATTCATTAAGGAAACAGAGTATAGATGAATTACTTCCTTATGCGAAATGTGGAATTGCAATTGGTGGGTTAGCAGTTGGTGAAGAAAAACAGGCAATGATGGATACGATAGAGCATTGCACAGAATTTCTACCTACTTCGCAACCTCGCTATTTAATGGGAGTCGGAAAACCAACGGATATAATTAAAGCAGTAAAGAGAGGGGTGGATATGTTTGATTGTGTAATGCCTACACGCAATGGCAGGAACGGTCATATTTTTACTTCGAATGGAGTTATAAACATTAGAAATCAAAAATATAAAGAAGATTTTTCTCAATTAGATTCTAAAAGTTCTCATAAATGGGGGAAGCAATTTTCTAAAGCATATGTGAGGCATCTTTTTAATATAAATGAAGTACTGGGCATTAGGATAGCTTCAACTTTAAACCTTGCTTACTATCAAAACCTTATGATTAGTATTAGAAAAGAGATTAATAATTCAACATTCAATGATTGGTCCCAAAAAAATCTAAAAGAAATGCAGGATATGAAAGGAATGTAATGGGGGAAGTATTAGTTAGAGTAATTGATGCATATATTTATTGTTTCAATGAAAATAAATTAAATTTTTTAACTTTAAAGAGATCGAAAACAAAAATATATGAGCATCTTTGGCAGGGTGTTGCTGGAAAGATTGAAAAAGGAGAAACTGCATCACAAACGGCAATAAGAGAATTAAAAGAAGAGACAGGTCTTATCCCTCATAGGATGTTTGTTGCAGACCATGTAAGTAGTTTTTATGAATCTAGTTTTGATCAAATAAATATGGTACCAGTTTTCGGTATAGAGGTAAAGAGTATGGATGTTATTTTATCTGATGAACATTGTAAATTTAAATGGACTACATTTGAAAAAGCATATGATATATTAACATGGAATGGTCAGAAGAAGGGTTTAAAAGTTGTTTATGAAATGTTAAATTCCAAAGACGAAAGAATAAAATGGTCCAAGGTCTCAATAAAATAATAATAGGGAGAGATAAATGTTATTAGAAGGAACAAAAGCACCTGATTTCACATTGGATGATCAAGATGGCAATCCTATCAGCCTTTCTGACTTTGCAGGGCAAAACATACTGCTATGGTTTTATCCAAAAGCTAGCACACCAGGATGAACAATTGAAGGTCAAGAACTCCGTGATGAGTTTCAAAATTTTAAAGAAAAAAATACAATTATTCTTGGGATGAGTGCAGATTCTGTTAAATCACAAAAGAATTTTTGTGAAAAACAGAAATTTCCATTTCAATTAGTTTCTGATCCAGATAAAAGTACGATTAGAAAGTATGAGGCAATTGGTATGAAAAAAATGTATGGAAGAGAGTATGAAGGGATTTTTAGAATTTCATATTTAATCAATACAGAAGGTGTAATCCAAAAAGCTTATGGAAAGGTAAAACCTAAAGACCACGCAAAAGAAGTTCTTAACGATTTAGGTTAAAAATAAATAAAAAAGCCGTCTTTTTTAAAACTTAAGTTATTTAATTGTTGATCCAAATAACCCATCATTACGGAATGACCTTTTAATTTCAAATTACTTTTGTTTAAAAAAAAGTCAGTAAGGTGGATTGGGTGAGGACCTACAGAGATAGCTGCGGTATTTTCTGGGCAAATAGCAATATCGTTATTAGAAAATTCTTTTAAATTTATAAAGTCATATCGCAATGAATAATTACCATCTTGAGTATTTATGCTCAAATCTGGGTTATCTTTATCAAAAATACATCCTGAATAAATTGGTAATATCGCTTTAAACACTGCCCAGGCAGAAGTATTTGGTTCAAGGTTACAGTAAATTTTTGTTCTACTTTTTATGTTAAGAGCTTTTTGAATACTGTTTGCATTAACTAGTAGGTTGTAATGAGATAGTTTTATGCCATTACCAGTTTCAAAAGTGAGAAGGGCTTCCTCACTAAGATTAGGTTTATATTTTGGATTATGTTTTTCAGGAAATTTTTTTATTTCGTTAAATAGATTTATTTTATTAGATATAAACATTGGTTCATCTAATTGATTTGCTATTTTTTCATGATTTAAGTTAGCCTTAATAACAGCTACTGCACCTAATTGCCAAATTCCATATAATAAAATTTCGGATTGGGGATATTCTAGTTTGGGGATAATGACCGACTGTTTAGGTGTTGCTCCAAGATAATCTAACCAATTTGCTGTGCGTTGGATATAGTTGTAAAAATCTAGGTTTGTTATATTTGGTTGCTCTATAATAGTTTGTTGAGAATACTTAATATTTTGGCCTTCAATTAGAGAGCGCATTGAAGGGTATGGTATCATAAATTCTATTGGTTCGACATTGCCAATACACTGAGCATTGTATATGTTTTTTTTAATTTTTAATAGGTCAAGATCTATATGGTCCATAAATAATTAGAAATATAAAAAATTAATAATTTAGTCATCAGATTTTATTGTACGAATTATATCAAATGTATTAGTAGATCGTACATAACCGTTACCTGCGATCCTTCCTAATGGCTGTAGTTTATCAAGAATTATTCGACCATTATCGTACACTATATCATCAATATGAAATAAGACTATGGTACCAATTACAATAAATCCACTTCCAGGATCATCTTTTCCAATCTGGACAATTTGATTTAGTATACACTCGAGACTAATTTTTGACTCGGAAACAATAGGTGGTTTTATTTTTTTTGATGGCATTGGTGATAATCCAGATTTAGAAAACTCATCCACTTCTTTTTTGTAATCAGTGGAGCATTTCACCATTTTTTCTCCAATATCTTCGGATACTATATTTATTGAAAACTCTTTTGTGTTACGAATGTTAATTAAAGTGTCTTTTTCTTTACCATCCCAACCCCTTCGTGCTGGAGCAAACATGATAGTAGGTGGCTTCGAGCAAACGCCATTGAAATAGGAAAAAGGAGCAAGATTATTGATGCCATTATTTGAAGTTGTTGAAACTAATGCTATTGGTCTTGGGACGATAGAACCAATCATCAGTTTATGTGTTTCAGAAAAAGGATGTTCAGCGGGGTCGTAAATCATTTTCTAACCATGACAATGGGTAATCTTTATCATCAATTTCATTGATTCTAGGGGTTGTTTTTAATGGTTTAAATGTATCGATCATTACAGCTATTTCATTTGTTTCTTTAGCGCCAAGTGATTCTTTAATTTTACCAGGTTGTGGGCCATGAGGCAATCCACTAGGATGGAAAGTAATTGATTCTTTTTCAATCCCCTTTCTGCTCATGAACTCCCCTTTAGAATAAAATATAATTTCATCGGAATCTACATTACTGTGTGCATAGGGAGCAGGAATAGCTTTTAAATGATAATCAAAAAGGCGAGGAACAAATGAACAAATGACAAACCCGTTACTTTTGAATGTTTGATGTACTGGTGGAGGTTGATGGATTTTTCCTGTAATAGGCATAAAATTATTTATGTTTAAAATATATGGGAAATAATATCCATCCCATCCGACTAAATCAAATGGATGGTATGCATAAATATAACTTTGAATTCCACCATCAACTTTTACCTTAACTTCGATTTCTCCACGGTTTTTTGGATTTTCAAAATTAGGGGTTTGTATATCTCTTTCACAAAAGGGTGCATGTTCAAGAAGTTGACCAAACTCATTTCTATAGCGGTTAGGTGTGGAAACGGGATCTTTAGATTCAATAATTAAAAAATGCATTTTTTGATCAATTTGGATTTGCCAGGTAACTCCTCTTGGGATAACAATATAATCACCTTGATTTATGTCAAGACTTCCAAAATTTGATAAAAATTTTCCTTTACCAGAATGAACAAATATAATTTCATCTCTTCGACCATTTCTATATAAGTATTTCATAGATTGAGTCATATGCCCTTTTGATATAATTATATCTTGATTATAGAAAAGAGGTGCTCTAGATGAAAGGTAATCTCCATCTAAATTTAATTTAGAAGTATTAAGATGGTAGGGGCGATGGGTCTGAAAATGTTCTTTTAATTCAAGAGTTTTAAATTCTCCAACTCTCTTTATTGCTGTCGGTGGGTGAACATGATAAACATTAGAATATATGTGGCTAAAACCACCTCTGCTAATTAGTTCTTCCCAATATAGATCTCCATTTTTATTTAGAAACTGGGTATGTCTTTTGGAAGGGATATTTCCTCTTTTTTGATAAAAAGGCATTATCAATTATACGATGGTATTTTCCAAAACACCTAAATTTTCAACTTCTAATTTTATGGTGTCTCCTTTTTTTAGCCAGCCTCCGGTGTTTTCTGGCCTTAGTTCAAGAATACAACCAGTTCCTACCGTTCCAGACCCTAAATAATCTCCAGGCATTAAATGAGTATTCATAGATGCCCTCTCAATCATTTTAGTAAAAGGATGATACAAATCATTCGTGTTTCCGTCAGAAATCAAATCCCCATTTATATGGCATGTCATTCTTAAATGGAGCTTCCCATTATCATCCCATTTTTTTTCTAGCTCGTCAGGTGTTACCATGAAGGGACCAAAGCTAGTTGCAAAATCTTTTCCTTTTGCAGGTCCCAAACTCATAGCCATTTCTTCGCGCTGAAGATCTCTGGCAGACCAATCATTGCAAATTGTATAACCAGCTATATAATTATCTGCATTTTCCTTTTTTATATCAGATCCACCATTTGCTATTATCACTGCAAATTCTAATTCAAAATCTAGTTCTTGAGTTCCTTTAGGATAAGGTATAGATGATCCATGGCCATATACAGCTCCGGCATTAGAGAAGTAAAAAATTGGGATCTTAAACCAATCTGGATGCATCTCAAGGCCCCTAAGCTTTCTAGCGGATCGAACGTGTTGTTCAAATGCGTAAAAATCTCTAAAAGAAGGAGGGTTGGGAACTGGAGCTAAAAAATTTATATCAGATTCTAATTGCGCGATTTGAAAACCATCTTTTGTTTTTACATTTACATACTCATCTAAAGATGTGTTATAAAGATTTTTAAAATTTTTAAAATTTTTGTTCCAGTTTTTTAGAGCTTCTTTAAGCGATAAAGGAAGATTTGAAAATCTGTCGTCATTATTTTTTTCTTGTAAAAACTTTGATAAATAAAGAATGTCTATGATATATTTTTCTTTTTTAAACCCATATCTTGGATTCCCATTACTCTTAGTTGTAAAAGTTGCTAATTTCATTTAGAGGTTTCCTCTTTTTTGTTGTTCTCGTTCAATCGATTCAAATAAGGCTTTAAAATTTCCTTTCCCAAAACTATTAGAGCCTTTCCTCTGAATTATTTCAAAAAAAAGAGTTGGCCTATCCTGAAGAGGTTTGGTAAATATTTGTAACATATAACCATTTTCATCAGAATCTACAAGTATACCAAGCTTTGAAAGTATATTAATATCCTCATTAATAGAACCCACTCTATCGGTAAGTTTTTCATAGTACGTATCAGGAGTAGGTAAAAACTCAACTCCATTTTCTCTCATTATTTTTACCGTTGAAATGATGTCTTTTGTTGAAAATGCTAAATGTTGGACTCCAGCAGTTTCATAATAATCAATAAACTCTTGGATTTGAGATTTTTTTAATCCATCTGCTGGTTCATTAATTGGCATCTTTATTTTTTCATTATCATTTGCCATTACTATAGATCTCAAGGAAGAATATTTCGTATTGATGTCTTTATCATCAACCGTCCAGAATCTATGCCAGTTAAATATTTTTTCATAAAAATCGCAGATTTTTTTCATTTCTCCATCTGGTTGATTTCCTACTATGTGATCAATATGTACTAAACCTGATAATGTAGAAGTAGAATGTTTTGTGGCTTGAAAACCTGGCAAAAATATACCCTTATAATTTTTTCTTTCAACAAACGTATGTATCGTATGTCCAAAAGTTTGAATTGCAGAAATAACAGCTTCACCATCATTATCTTTTATCTCCATTGGCTCTAGTGCGCTCTTGGCTCCACGGTCAATTGATATTTTCCAAGCAAGCTCAGAGTCATTAACTGTAAATGAAACATCTTTAATACCATCTCCGTGTATATCAATATGGGAGCCAATTGAGGTGTTTTTCTGTAAGGGCGATGTAATTACCAAATTTATTTTATTTTGATTTAGCACATAGCTGACTCTATCTCGAACTCCTGTCTCTAATCCACGATAAGCTATCAATTGGAATCCCATTGTAGTCTTATAATAATGAGCAGTCTGTTTTGCATTGCCTACATAAAATTCACAGTGGTCAAACCCGTTGATTTTATAATCTATTGTTTTCATATTATTGCTTTTAATTGAGATATTAACCTTTTGTTTTCTTCTTCTAATCCCGTAGATATACGAATGTAATTAGGCCATCCAAAAGATTTGAGGTGTCTGACAATAATACCTGCTTCCATTAATCTATTAACTATTCTTAGTGCTTCATCTTCAGATTTCCAAATAGTAGTTATAAAATTTGCGGCAGATGGTAAAAATAGCACCTTGAGCTTTCCTAATTCATTCTCTAAATATTGTAAACTATTTTTATTTTCCTTGACTGTCCTTTCAAGAAAATCCAAATCTTCTAGAGCCGCACATCCTGCTATTTGCGCAGGTATTGCGGGCTCGAAAGGTACTTTTACTTTCATCAAGTTTGATATTAAATCATGGTGCGCAAACCCATAGCCTATTCTTAAGCCACCAAGCCCATATGCTTTTGAAAAACTTCTCAACGTAATAACATTATTATATCTATAGTGCATTGAATCTGGATATTCAGGGATTGCTTTTGCAAATTCAAAATAAGCTTCATCAAGTATTATTAAAACTCTAGGAGGTACATATGAGTAGAATTCATCAAATTCATCTTTAGTTATAAAAGTTCCCATAGGATTATCCGGATTAGCAATATAGATAATTTTTGTATAATCATTAATTTTTTTTGCCATTCCATCAAGATCATACCGGTTATCTTTCATTGGCACCCATTTTGTTAATCGTCCAGAGGCATTTGCTAATACTTTAAAACCAATAAATGAATTTTCAGAACCTATTAATTGGTCATCATTTAACAAAAATGTCCTCATGATTGTAGACATAATACCTTCGGACCCTGCTCCAATCACAACATTATCTATTTTCACCTTAAAATTTTTTGCTAATTTTTTTCTTAAGTCATATCCGGATGCATCTGGATATAGATGGAAATTATGGATATTAGACTTTATCGCTTTTATTGCTTTGGGAGATGGGCCAAGGGGGTTTTCATTTGATGCTAATTTGATGATGTTGCTAATACCAAGCTCTCTTTTAACTTCTTCTATTGGTTTTCCAGGCTTATAGCTTGATAGTTTTTTTATATATGAAGGGACAAGAGGCATTAAATATTATTGTAAATTATTTTTCAAATTTACACAATATTAGATCATATTTACCTTAACTCAATAATGAAATTAAAAGATCCATTAATATCAGCAATATTTGTTGATCGCCCCAATCGATTCCTTACAATTATAAATATAAATGGAAAGGAATATGAAAGTCATCTTCCAGATCCAGGTAGGCTTAAAGAGCTACTATTAGTTGGGTGTAAACTGTGGGTAAGGTATGAAAAAAATAATTCAAAAAGAAAAACCAATTATACTACAGTGTTTGTAGAGCATAAAGGACAGCTAATATCTTTAATTTCAACTCTACCTAATGAATTTGTAAAAGAATCTTTAATCACAAATTCATTACCAGTATATAGAAAATATAAATTAATTAGACCTGAAGTTGCGATTCAAAACCACAGGATAGACTTTTTACTTGAAAATCAAAGTGGAGATCCTTTTTATTTGGAAGTTAAGTCGGTTACTTATGTACAAAATGGAGTCGCAAAATTTCCTGATGCGGTGACAAGGAGAGGGTTTTTACACTTAAAATTACTACAAGAGTTAGCATCTTTAGGACATCAGGCAGGAGTACTTTTTGTCTGCCAACGTCAAGATGCATCATCTTTTCGTCCAATGTGGGAAAGAGATCCAAATTTTTCATCTGCTTTATTAGAAGCGTATTATAAAGGTTTGAAAATAAATTGTATAACACTAAATATCTCAAAATCACAAATTACATTTAATACAGAGATCTCTTTAAATTTAGAAAAACCTGATTAAAAGATTGACTAAAATAATTACAGATTTCAGAAACGAGATTAACTATATAGCGTTTCTTTTACTTATTTCATGTGCTGCAATTATGTCCCCTCCAGGAGGTGCTAAGGATGAAATACCTCCGGAGCTAATAAGCACTGTTCCTCAAAATAGATCTACGAATTATAATGATAATCAAATAGAATTAGTCTTTTCAGAATATATTGATGAAAATAGTATTAAAGATGCGATTACTATTTTTCCAAATTTGAAGCAGGATCCAAAAATAAAATATAAAGGGAAAAAGATTCAAATTAGTTTTGAAGGCTTTTTAGAAAAAAATCAGACATATATTATTGTTATAAATAGAAACTTGTCAGATGAACAAAAGGTGAAACTCGCTCAGGGAATACAATTTGCTTTCTCTACAGGAAGCAAGATTGATAATGGGGCAATTAGTGGAAGGATTTTTAATTCAAAAAACAGTTCTGCTCAATTGTGGAAAATTAAAGATAAAATTGATTCCCTAGATTTTTACAAAAGAATCCCTGATTATTCGATTGATGCTTCTGATTCAGGACATTATGAGTTTAAGTTTTTATCTCCCGGGAATTATCGTTTAGTTGCTTTGGATAATTCTTTATCGGGATTATCAATTGTACCAAAAAACATGCTATATGGATTACACTGGGAATCAGTTATTAGTTTAAAGCAAAAGTTGAATCAAAAAAATATTAATGTTTATCTTCCAAATGAAAAGAATAGTATACGAATGGTTCAGGCAGAGTGGATCGAAGGATCTTGGGGATGTATTACTTTTTCAAAAAAACTAGAAGATTATTTTGCTTTAGATTTCATAGATTTTTTTTATGAGGATTCAACGAAAGCTAATATTCAGTTTTTTAATGAACATAAAGATAATAAAAAAATAAATTTTAAATTAGATAGATTAATAAAAAGTTTTGTAACAATAGAGATAAAAGAAAGTAGACAGAACACGCCTAATTATTTTGAACCTGGAAAAATTAGAATAAAGATGGATACATTTGTGGATACAACGAGCATCTCTTTAGTTAGTTCACAAAAAAAAGAAGAATTAAAAATTGAAGAGGATAATATAGTTCCGCTATATCTAACATTCTCAAGTTTAATTGATATCGAAAATAGCAAAAGTAATTTTTCTATAATTCAAGATTCAATAATTGTAGAATACGATGCAGAGTGGATCAATCCACTTTCCGTCAAAATACTTCCTAGGGTTAATTGGATACCAAATAAAGATTATTTTATTAATATCCCCCAAGAATCTATTGTCCCTCTTTATAGAAAATTTTTAAAAGATTCGGTCTCAACTGTTTCCTTAAAGACTTCTGGTTATCAAAAATATGGATCTTTAATAATAAATCCTGGAATAGATTATTCTAAAGATCTAAAAATCGAATTGAAAATGTTAGGAAAAGAGAATGTTCTGTTGAAAAGTAATTTAAATTTAGATGCGTTATTTAGATTAGATAATATGCTTGAAGGTCAATATTTGTTAATGTTTTACCAAGATATGAACAAAGATAATCAAATTTCATCAGGAACAATCAGTCCATACCAACCTTCAGAATGGTTCCATTATTATCCGGATACAATAAATATAAGATCAAATTGGGAATTAGAGCTTGATGAAATCTTCTTAGGAAAAGATTCCTAAAATGAAGTGTGTCATTCTAGCAGGTGGAATTGGTAGTAGGTTTTGGCCATATAGCAGAAAAAATCAACCAAAGCAGTTATTGAATATTTTTGGTGAGAAATCGATGTTGCAAATAACTTTGGATCGACTAAAAAAAATAAAAAAAATATCAGAGATTTACATAGTAACTAGAAAAGATTTATATAAGTATATTATTAAAAATATCGAGGGTGTAAATGCTAAAAATGTAATCATTGAACCTTCAGGAAAAAATACAGCTCCAGCAATTGGAATGATGGCTGCATATCTCGCTTTAAAAAATCCAAATGATGTTATGTGTGTTTTTCCAGCGGATCATTACATAGTAGGACACCAAAAATTTCAAAAAGCGATTTATCGAGCTGATCGTATAGCGAAAAAAGGTGATAATATTGTAACTATTGGAATTAAACCTAATTACCCTTCAACTGCATATGGATACATTCAATATGACGAAAACAATCAAATAGAATCTAAGGAAGCCTTCCAAGTGAAAGCCTTTGCTGAAAAGCCGCACGGAAAACTTGCAGAAAGGTTCATTGCGAGCGGTGACTTTTTATGGAATGCAGGTATGTTTTTTTGGAAAGTGAAAACTTTTCTTAATAGCATGAGAATACATATGCCTGAATTACTAAACGAGGTTGAGAAGATAGCTCCCAAAATAGAAAAAGGTGATTCTTTTGATAACCTATGGGGATTTATAAAACCTAAATCGATTGATTATGGTTTATTAGAGAAAGCAGATAATATTTATGTAGTTCCGGCTGATTTTCAATGGAATGATATTGGATCATGGAAAGCTCTCTATGATATTTTTAATAGCGATAGAAAAGGGAATATTATTAGAGGGAATGGTACCGTAATGGACGGCAAAGGAAATCTCATTCATTCAAAAGATAAGTTTACAGCTGTTCTTGGAGTTGATAATGTTGTCGTTATAAATACAGGAGATGTAGTCTTAGTCGTTAATAAAGATAAGGTAGAGGATATTAAGAATCTTGTTCATTATTTGAATACAAATAGCTTGGATGAATTAACCTAATGAAAAAAGAAAAATTATATATTGAATTTGAAAATTTAGCTGAAAAGCTAGGGTTAAGAGTAATCAAAGGGAAAGGAGATTTTCAAGGCGGTTCTTGTATAATTAAAGATGAAAAAGTCATTGTTGTTAATAAAAGAAAACCTATTGAACAAAAATTAAAAATTTTAGCATCTTGTTTTAATAAAATTGATTTAAATGGTGTCTATATTGTGCCAGCATTAAGAGCCTATATAGAAGATTCAAATACCCTAGACTTTTAAATTTCTTGATTTTAGATAACGTAGTGTATTACAATTCAACCTATTTGATTTCACTTTTTACACATGTATGTGATACAGAGAAATTTCATTCTTTTAATATAAGAAGTTTTGCAATCATGGCTTATGGATCTTCTGAAAAAACATCTATTGAAAATGCTTTCTTAAAGATGGGAGTAAAATAAATTGATTAGGAATAATGAAAGATGAATAAGTTATGGGCTCCTTGGCGTATGGATTATATACGTACTCCTAAAGAAGATGGGTGTATTTTTTGCACCAAACATCAGTCTGGAAAAGATGAAAAAAATTTGTTGCTTTTTAGAGGAGAAGAATCATTTGTTTTGATGAATTTATATCCGTACACAAATGGACATCTAATGATCTCTCCCTATAAACATACTTCAGATACGAATGATATATCTGCAGCCGGGAATCAAGAAATTATGTTTCTTACAAATAGATCTATGAAAATTATTAAAAAAATTATGGGAGCTGATGGTTTTAATTTTGGTGCTAATTTAGGTAAAGCTGCTGGAGCAGGTATTGAAGAGCATCTTCATTTTCATATTGTTCCTAGATGGATTGGTGATACAAATTTTATGCCTGTTACTGCGAATACAAAAGTAATGGTCGAAGGGCTTCAACAGACTTGGGAAAGTATGAAGCCGCAATTTGATTTAATTTAATAATATGGAAAATTTAACTTTTTATCATACATGGTTTCCCTTCATTTATTTGTACGGAGCGGGTGGAATAGCTTTTTTAATTGGGATGTTTCTAATTATAAAGACAAGAGCTTTAAATCTAGATAAAATCCATCATAAAAAATGGCTTTTTGTGCTTGTTTTTGGATTCCTTTATTACGCAACTATACATGGATCTTTTATAATTATGGCTTTAAAAAAATAATATGGAAATAGCAGTAGGCACGGGTCTTGACCGAATTGTCATTCTAGTTTACTTTGTGCTAGTAATGGGGTTTGGTGCATATTTTGGAAAATATAGTAAAACAACTTCTGATTATTTTTTTGGCGGGCGAAGGTTCTCTTGGTGGCTAATAACTATTTCAATTGTTGCAACAGGTATAGGGTCACATAGTTTTGTAAAATATTCTACAAAAGCATATCAGTATGGATTTTCATCTACTATGACTTACATGAATGATTGGTTTTTTATGCCATTATTTATGTTTGGATGGTTACCGATCGTGTATTATACAAAAGTTCGGTCCATTCCAGAATACTTTGAAAAAAGATTTAATAAAACTGCTAGATATTTAGCAACAACTATGACTTTATTGTATATGATTGGATACATAGCAATTCAGTTGTTAACTCTAGCAACTGCCCTTTATCGAATTTATAATATTCCTCTGATGATGACGGTTATCATTATTGCAATTGCAACCACGATATATATGCATTTTGGAGGACAAACGTCCGTTATTTTTACAGATTTATTTCAAGGTTTGATACTCTTATTTGCAGGTTTACTTTTATTTTTTCTTGGATTACAGTACTTAGGTTATGGCCAATTCTCAAATGGCTTGAGTTCTTTTTGGTCTTATCTTAGTCCAGGTCAAAAGCTTCCCCTGGCTCATTTCAATCATCCTCCTAATTTTAATTTTGTAGGTATTTTTTGGCAAGATGGGATTGCAGGTTCGATAGGGTTTCTATTTTTAAATCAAGGTTTGATCATGCGTTTTATGGCAGCTCGAAGTGTAAATGAAGGAAGAAAAGCTGCAGCGTTTAATGTCCTTTTAGTTCTACCTATTTCTGCAATTGTTGTATCAAATGCAGGATGGATTGGTAGAGCAATTGCAAATGGGATGCCTGGAGTATTGCCTGTAGACTTGCAACCAAATGACGTATTCGTAGCGGTAACTAATATTGTTGCAAGCCCTGGTATTTTTGGCTTTATTATTGCTGCTCTGTGTGCTGCTTTAATGTCAACTGCAGATACGTTAGTAAATGCATCTTCAGCTATTGTAGTCAATGATATTTATAGACCATTGTCTTCTAAAAAACAATCGGAAAAGCAGCAATTAGAAGTTGCACGATATGCGTCTGTAGGAGTAAAAGTAATTGCAATCCTTTTGGTTCCTTTCTTCAATTCTTTCGATTCTATTTATGAGGCCCATGGTTGGTTTCACTCTACATTTACCCCACCATTAGTCGTAGCTGTTTTTTTAGGCATTTTTTGGAAACGTTTTACTACTCCTGCGGTTATTGCAACATTTACAGTTGGTGCATTTTTGATGATACTTGGTCAATTTAATCATGAATTAATATCTCCTTTTTCTCATGGGATTGAATTGCGGCCAGGAAAAGGTTATTCATATATAGGTGCTCTTTATAATATAGTTGTTTGTGCAGGAGTTGGAATCATTGTAAGTCTGTTAACAAAACCTCCAAAGGAGAAAGACATAGAGGGCCTTACAATTTTTGATGCAGAAAAATTAAAAGCTAATTTTAAGGGTAGTAAAGTTAATGAAGCTTTAGGTGAAAAGGTTTTGGTAGATTGGGAGATCTCTGATTTGCAAGATAATTGTATCAGGTTTTCAAATAAGGAGATGGAAACAATGAAAGCAAACGTTGGAGATCTTGTATATCTTTGTGATAATAGAGGTTGGTTAGGAGGGCTAAAATCTGTACATGCAGTTTATGGAGAGCCTCATGATCAAGATGGAATAGTATTAATCACTACTGATTTACAGCAAAGTGGGTTGTTTGATGATGGGAAAAAATTATTTGGTGAAAAGGAAATGTAACTTTGACAGTTGAATATTGTAGAATAAATTTGCCAACATTTTTTAGATAAATATGATTTATTCCGGAGTAGCTCAGTTGGTAGAGCAGGTGGCTGTTAACCACTTTGTCGGGGGTTCGAGTCCCTCCTCCGGAGCAAGAAAGGGCCCAATGATGGGTCCTTTTTTTATTTCAAAATATATTTACCTTTTTTTAGTTTTTTTAAATTTAATTGGAATCGGGTTTGCGCAAGACTACTCCATTAAATTTGATGGACAAAATGATTATGTCTTAATTCCTGATAATTCATTACTGGATTTGACTCAAGACTATACCCTTGAGGCGTGGGTTTTTCCTGAGTCATTTTCTTGGTTAGCTGGAATTATTTCAAAGTATCATACAAACGCCGCAAATGGATATCTATTAAGATTAACCAACCAATCTCCATATACTGGATTAGGTTTTGACGAATTAATTACCTCTACAAATATACTTAGTGCAAACCAATGGTATCATATAGCTGCTGTGAAGGAAGGGTCTAATAGAAAGATCTATATTAATGGTATTGAGTATCCATTATCGGGAAGTGCTTTAAATGTTAATGCTAATAATAATCCTATCCGTATCGGATCAGATTATGGTGGTAGATATTTTGATGGGAGAATTGATGAAGTTAGAATATGGGATATTGCTAGAACCCAATCTGAGATATCTTTTACAATGGATAATCTTCCTTCTGGGGAAGAGTTTGGATTAATTGCGTATTATAATTTTAATTCTGGATCAGGAAACACCTTGTTTGATCAAACAAGTAATGCACAAGATGGATCTTTAATGGGTAGCCCACAATGGGTAGATGGTTTTACAATATCAGGAAATCTTGGAGATGTAAACTTTGATGAAGATCTAAATATATATGATGCTGTAATGCTGGTCACAATTATGCTTGGGATTGAAAATGGAACAGATCTTCAGTTAAATGCTTGTGATATTAATCAAGATGGGTTGATTAATATTGAAGATGTCGTATTGCTTTTTGAATGGATATTGGAGATTGACTATAATAATAGAAATCTTTTAACAAATGGAAAGTATATAGTAGATGAAAAATTAATTACGATTTCATCTGATGGGGAAGTTGCTGGTTTTGAAGTGTCGATTTCAGATACGAATTCTTTTTACACATTAGACTTACCTCAAGGGTGGTTCTGGAGCAAGAACAGTGATTATTTGGTCGCATACAGTACGGATGGTTCCCCTTTACCAAATAATTTCTCTTTTTTTATGGAATCGGCGAAAAGTGTTAAAAATATTAAATTAGTCGGTTGGGCTAATTCAGTTGTAGAAGCAAAAAAATATATCCTCCCAACTTCATTTAATCTACGTTCGTCTCCAAATCCATTTAACCCAAGATGTTCTATCTCTTTTTACGTTTCCAATGATACAAAAGTAAAAGTAGATATTTATAATGCGAATGGTCAGTATATGGAAACTCTTACCAATCAGTTTTATCAAGAAGGTAAACATATTCTTAACTGGCAACCTAAAACATATTCTTCTGGAATTTACTTTCTTCATATTTCAGATTTTAAGACCTTTCAAAATCAAAAAGTGATATACCTAAAGTAAAGAATGAAAATGATCAAAGTTATATTGTTTCTTATAGGATTTGTTTATTCTGATACTACGATTGTTGCGTTTAATGGAGTACATCAGTCTTTTGGTAATTTAGGAAATAACCGGACGGTAATGGATACAATTCAATTTCCAGAATCAAATTTTAGTTTTTCAGAAATTACAATGAATGTGAATTTAGAGTGTCCAGATGGTGGGTGCGATCCTTGGGATCGGAAAGCAAAAATAAGCGTACTGCATTTAGAAGAATGGTATGAAATTGGACGATATGTTACACCTTATGGAGTCGAATGTGGATGGTCTTTTGATGTTACTGACTATCGTTCTATTCTGAGAGGAGATGTCTCTTTATTATCTTATATTGACACATGGGTACAGCCCGGATGGTTAGTTACAATTTCATTTGATTTTATTTCGGGGTCTTCTGAATACAATTTCACAACAGTTAGAAACATTTGGAATTATGATTATGTCGTTTATGGAGATGAAACGATCCCGGTTAATATATCCTCAGTAACTGAATATATACCTATGGATGCAGAGCAAGTTTATTTGCGAATGATTACAACTGGACATGGGCAAGGGAATACAGATAATGCCGCTGAATTCTCTTATCGAGTTCATGATATTTTAATTAATGGTGATGTAGAGTTTTTACATGATTTTTGGAGGAGTGATTGTGCATCAAATTTATGTTCTCCTCAAAATGGTACCTGGCAATATGATCGTGCAGGCTTTTGTCCAGGAGATAAAGTATACTATGATGATTT
>JBJKZY010000025.1:0-6844 GCA_045568995.1 Fidelibacterota bacterium
CATCCCTAATTACTTGCTCCACTCCCATTCTGGTTTGAGGATATCTTCCTGTGCCTTGCCAGTTAGCCTGCTTTACGTTTTCGCCAAGGGCAAATTTGATGCCTTGAGGAGCATTCTTAAATAGAAGTTCATCAGGAGCAGATCCCCAACGAAGCTTAACAACTGCATTTTGCCCACCAATAGGGTTTGCTGAACCATGTAGAATATTTGCTGTGGTCAATCCTCCCCCTAATTGCCTGTAAATATTGATATCATCGGAGTAGAGTACATCTTGAATTCTTACTTCTGCTGTTACAGATTGTGCTCCTTCATTGATAGAAGATGCAGCGGAGTGGCTATGACAATCAATTAGACCAGGAGTTACGTGTTTACCCATTCCATCAATTGTAAGAGCACTTCCAAGAGGAACGCTAATATCAGGCGCTATTTTATCAATTTTACCATTGACAAAGAGTATATCCCAGTCCTGTAGAACTCCTTTTGGACCACAGGTCCATATGGTAGCATTGTCAATTAAAATTGCGTTTGGAGTAAGTAGATCTTTACCAACACCATAAGAGCCTTCCGGATAAAAGAGTTTTGTATCGCTTTTTAATTCCTTTGTTCTTTTTTTATCTGTGCCTTTTTTTCCTCGTTTTGCTTTAAAGGATTGTTGGGTAGCTCCATCAAAAAATTTCCCTATTATTTTATCTTTGCTAATCTGTCCCTTAAAAGCAAGCATACCTTCTTGATTCAAAAAGGATCCATCAGCTTTAAATTCAATCGTAGTATCGTAGGTCTCTATTTCACTTATGTTCACACTTAAATCTTTATCTTGAATTGTTCCTGTTAACTTTTCTTTTCCATTTGGAGGAACACTCGCTTTTTTATTCTCTTTTTTCTTTTGTAAAGTTTTAAATGATAGTTCATATAATTTTCCAGATATATCAAGATCCCAGTTCCCTTTGATGACTGTTTTATATCTATTTGCAACATAGTATTCTTCTCCATTCATCCAAAGAGACGTTACCCTACTCTTGGTATTAAAATAATCACCATCGGTAACCACCAAATTAGCTAGGTAACCAGGCTGGATTTTCCCCATTATTTTTTCGAGGCCCATTGCCTCTGCAGGATAGGTGGTAAGAGCAGATAGTGCTACATTCTTAGGCAAACCTCGATCAATAATTTTTTGCAGGTTTTTTCGAAATTCTTTTTTGTTTTTTAGGGTTGCAGAAGTGAAACTAAATCTGATCCCCTTGTCAAAAACTTTGTTAATGTTATCTGGAGCCATATCCCAGTGCTTTAATTGTTCTGTTGAGTATTGCAGAGCTATATGGGGATCTTTCACTTTTGGTTTCGAGGGAAATTCTAGAGGAAATACGATAAAAGGATTGAGCTCTACGATTTCATTAAGTCTTCTGTACTCATATCCGCTTCCTAAAAGCCACGGTGCAAGGTTAAATTCATCCGCAATTCTTAGAGCGCGAAGTGCGGCATGTTCTTCCTTTGTCATAAAAAGAATGGGTCTTCTATTTAACTGAAAATCTGCTAATTGGCTTAGGCTAGAGTGAAAGGGAATAAGTTTGTTTTGTTCTGGGTATTTTTCAATAATTTGAGTTGATTTTTGATACCAGTTTGCATCCAGTAGTGTTTGTCTGATTACCGCTATAACACCTAAAAGAGAGTTTGGATAAGATCTATCAGACCATCCTGTTGTTTTGAATTCAATAATTTGAGCGACGTCTTTTTTACACGATGTAAAATCTTTATCTAACATAACTAGGTCTGATTTACCTTTAAAAATGCCTTCTTCAGGAACAATGTGTACGGCAGTTAAACCTAATGTCCTGAGAGCTTTTAAATCCTTTTCTTTTATTTTAAGATCGTCTTTTGCTCGATAGTCTGCCTTAATTTTTTTATTCCAGTGGTCGTCAGGGCTTATTGTTTTTTCATCTTTTTTAACCTCAAACCATCCATCGATAAATCCAGGATATATGTGGGCACCTTCAAGGTCAATTTCATAGGCATCAAGAGGAATTTTTATATATCTCCCGACTTTATCAATTCGGCCATCACGAATGATAACAGTGGCATCTTTTAGTGAATCACCTGGCTCAGTGTGAATCATGGCATTAGTAAGTGCCCACACCCGCGGAGGATTAACATGGATATCTTTTACAGGCTCGGTCTGTGCAAGTAACAGAGAAAAGACTACAAAATAAAGCTTTCTTATCAAAAATTTGGCCCTTTTAATTCATTGGATTCTATAAAATTAGTAACATAATCAAAAGTATCATTTACATCATCAGAAATATGAAATAAATTTAAATCTTCTGGAGATATAGTTCCTATTTCAACAAGGTAGTCCCAGTTAACTACATTCTCCCAGAATTCCTTCCCGTACAAAACGATGGGCAAAGGTTTTTTAATTTTACGAGTCTGAATTAAGGTTAATAATTCCATTAGTTCATCTAAGGTTCCAAAACCACCTGGCCATACAATTAATCCTTTAGCCAAGTATAAAAACCAAAATTTACGCATGAAAAAGTAATGAAATTTTAAATTCAGATCATCTGATATCCATTTATTTTCTGAAGATTCAAAAGGCAATGAAATGGTAAGGCCAACATTAATTCCATCCGCCTCTGAAGCACCACGATTAGTAGCTTCCATAATGCCTGGACCTCCTCCAGAGCATATAATGTAACGATGTTTACTATCTTTAAGGTTTTTACTCCAAGAGGTAAATTTATTTGCCAGAGATCTCGCTTCTTCATAGTAGCGACTCATTTTAAGATTCATTTTTAGTTTAGCAATTGTTTGGATATCTTTTTCATCTGAGTGGTTTTTAAGAGCTTGTTTTGCTTCCTTTTCAGATTGGATTCTAGCAGAACCAAAAAAGACAATGGTCTCAGATATATTATTTCTTTGCAGCCTCTGCAATGGGCCATAATATTCAGATAAAATTCTTAATGAACGTACTTCAGCGCTTCCAAGAAAATTAGAGTCATAGTAGAATCTATTTTTTTTATCAATTTTAGACATATTGTTTATTCCTTATAAAGGTAAAAAATATAACTTTTGACGGTTCGAGGAAAGATATCTTTCTTTAGAATATAATTTATTGATTAAACAAATTCACTCTGGGTATCTTCTAGTAATGCTTTTGCGTCTAATTTTATTTATTTTTATCTTTTCTTGTGTTTCTACACCACCTCAAAATCCATTATTAATACCTCCGTTAAAAAATTCTTTGGGTGGAGAAAAACAAAAGACAATTTATACATTAGGTTATATGTCAGAGTATGATATATGGGAATTTTTAAAAGGACGTCCAATGGAGAAAGAAGTTTTAGATACCTTTGGATACCCTGATTCGGTTTGGGTGGACGACTTAAAAACTACAAAATTTTTATATTATTACATATCAGAGATACAAGACTTTAACACAATAGAAATAAGTGCTAAAACAGATAGTGTATCTGGGTTTGAATGGGATTAAAATATGAAAAATGAAAAATTATTAAATTATTCTGATTATTTACAGCTTGAAAAGATTTTATCAGCTCAAGATCTAATGAGTGCTAAGCGTAGTACTCCTGCTCATGATGAGATGTTGTTTATTATTGTCCATCAAGTATATGAGCTTTGGTTTAAACAGATTTTACATGAGTTGGATTCAGTGATCACTATTTTTAAACAAGAATCTATTATTGAATCAGATATTAGTTTTGTGGTTTTACGTTTACAGAGGATCATTGAAATACAGAAAATTCTTATTGATCAAATTAGAGTTTTAGAAACTATGACTGCGATGGATTTCCTAGAATTTAGGGACGATCTTTTTCCTTCGTCAGGTTTTCAGAGTGCACAGTTTAGGCTAATGGAAAATAAACTAGGACTTTTAAAAGATCATAGAATTATGTACGGCAGGAAAGATTATACCTCTGTTATTAAAGAAGAAGAAAAATCAATTGTACAAAGTTCAGAAAAAGATAAATCACTTTTTGAGTTATTAGAGTCTTGGTTAGAACGTACACCATTTCTATCTTTTAAGGGGTTCGATTTTTGGGAACAGTATAGCAGAGCTGTTCGCTACATGTTAAAAAAAGAAAAGTCGGTAATACAAAACAATCCAAATTATTCAAAAAAAGAAGTTAAATACCATTTAAATGAGCACAAAAATGCTGTCCTGTCTTTTGAGGCAATGATAGATAAGGAAAGGCACAATGAGTTGATTGTAAAAAGAAGAAAGAGACTATCTCATAAGGCAACACAAGCCGCTCTGTTAATATTATTGTATAGAGATGAACCTATCCTTCATTCACCATTCAATCTGATTTCTAGACTGATAGATATGGATGAATTATTTACTTCCTGGCGACAAAGACATGCGCTGATGGTTAGAAGAATGATAGGTGCTAAAATTGGTACAGGAGGATCTTCAGGACATAAATATTTACACGAAGCAGCAGATAAGCATAAAATTTTTTCGGATTTGGCAGATCTTTCTACTTTTTTTATTCCCAGGTCTGCTTTACCTAAACTTCCAACAGAAATTAAAAAAAACCTAGGATATCAATTTAAGCCATGAAACTATCATTAATGAATAAACACGCTATCATCTGTGGAAGTACGGATGGTATTGGTAAAACATCTGCATTACTTTTAGCGAACCAAGGGTGCGAAATAACTCTTGTTGCTCGGAATCAAGATAAGCTGGATAAAACGCAATCGGAATTGAATACAGAGCACAATCAAAAGCATCATTCTGTTTGTGCTGATTTTGATAATTCGATGGATTTGAAAAATAAAATAAAAATTCATATAGATTCTTTAGGTAGGTCGGTTGATGTTTTAGTGAATAACTCAGGAGGGCCGCATGGAGGTCCGTTAATTGAAGCAGGTGAGGATGAGTTTAGGGTCGCTTTCGAAAGGCTGTTAATATGTAACCATATAATGGCCAAAGCAGTTGTTCCAGGTATGAAAGAGAAAGGATCAGGTAGAATAGTTAATATTATTTCTACTTCTGTTAAGCAGGTAATTCCAGGGCTAGGAGTTTCAAATACCATTCGGGGAAGTGTTGCACAATGGGGAAAAACATTGGCCTTGGAGCTAGGAGAAAATGGAATTTGTGTCAACAATATTTTACCAGGATACACCACAACAGATAGATTGAAGTACTTAGCAGAGACTAAAGCAAATTCTCTGGGAGTTGATGTAGAAGATATTAGAAACCAGTGGGCTGAAAATACTTCTCTTAAACGCCTTGGAACTGTTGATGAGATTGCAAATACAGTTTTGTTTTTAGCCTCAAATGAATCAAGCTACGTAACGGGTCATAATTTCTCTGTAGATGGAGGAAGGTTTAGTGCTTGATTTGAATATATTTTTTTAGCATTACATTTTATGTTAGAAATAGTAAATAATTTTATTAATGGAGAATTTGTAGAGCCCCATAAAAAAGAATATTTAGATATATACGAACCTGCAATTGGTTCAGTCTATGGTAAGGTTGCTGATTCGTCTAGCCATGATCTTAAAATGGCAGTAGAATCTGCTAAAAATGCTTTTCCTTTTTGGTCTGGACTCTCCATGGCAGAGAGAGCAGGTTACCTTAAAAAAATTGCTGCTGAAATAAAAAACAGATCTAACATTTTAGCAAAATACGAATCTATAGATACGGGCAAGCCAATTACTTTAGCAAAAAAAGTTGATATTCCAAGGTCGGTTGAGAATTTTAATTTTTTCGCTAATTTATCAGAAAACTATGATTTTGGATCAAGTATTGAAAATGAGTTTTTTATTAATTCCGTTTCTAAACAAGCCCTAGGCGTAGTTGGATGTATTTCTCCTTGGAACCTACCCCTTTATCTTTTTACATGGAAGATTGCCCCTGCACTCGTTGTTGGGAATACTGTTTTAGCGAAACCATCTGAGATTACACCACTGACTGCATCAAAATTAGCTGAAATTTGTTTAGATATTGGGCTTCCTAAGGGTGTTTTAAACATTGTAAATGGATCAGGCCTAGTTGCTGGGGATTTAATAGTAAAAAATAAAAATGTAAAAGCGATTTCATTTACTGGTGGGACTGCGACTGGCAAAAAAATTTATCAAAATTCATTTGATTCTTTTAAAAAATTATCTTTGGAAATGGGTGGAAAAAATCCTGCTATTATTTTTGAAGATTGTGATTATGAATCGATGCTAAAAACAGTTGTAAAATCTTCTTTTACTAATCAGGGGCAGATTTGTCTTTGTAGCTCCCGAATATTAGTGGAGGACTCTATATTTGAAAAATTTAAAACTGATTTTTGCAATGCAATATCAGAATTGAATATTGGAGATCCTAAGGATGATAAAATAGAATTTGGTTCAATATCATCTGAGAGCCAATTTAAAAAAATAAAGCATTATATAAATTTGGCAAAAAATGAGAACGGCAATATTCTTTTAGGTGGTAAAGATATGAAGTTACAAGGTAGGTGTAAAAATGGCTGGTTTATTGAACCTACAGTAATTGAGGGGTTAGATAATAGAAGTAGATTGAACCAAGAAGAAATTTTTGGACCTGTAGTTACTCTCCAGTCATTTCAATCAGAAAAAGAAGCTATTGAGCTTGCGAATGACACCCAGTATGGATTATCAGCTACTATTTGGACTAAAAGTCAAAAAAAAAGTAATAGAGTTGCAAAAAATATTGACGCCGGAGTAATTTGGATCAACTGTTGGATGGTCAGAGATTTGCGTACACCTTTTGGAGGGATGAAAGATTCTGGTCTAGGAAGGGAAGGTGGAGAAAGTGCTTTAAGATTTTTTACTGAACAAAAAAATATTTGCAAACCAAAGTGAAACCAAA
>JBJKZY010000026.1:0-6711 GCA_045568995.1 Fidelibacterota bacterium
GGGACAGGGAGCGTAATCATCTCTTCTTCTAAAAATTCAAGATTCCCATTCCATTTAAAAATTGATTTTTTCCTAAATTCTAAACCATAGAAAATATCAACAGATTTTAAATCATATTTGCCATTATTTCTTATCACTACTTTTGGATTCATAAGGCTGGGGTTTAATCTGCTAAATTTTTGTTTATTAGTGGGGGACATTATGTCAACGATTTCAGCATCATTTTTGAAGTTTGGTTTTCCGTAAGAAAATATTTGATGAGTCATGTAAAAGAAGCCCTCCTTTTCTCCATTATCTGAGTATGGCTCAATAGCATAATCAATATTTATCAAGTCGCCAGATTTAACATAAGGAGTAAGTTCAAATTCATATTCATCCACTTTTGTCCCCGGGCACCACCCCGCGCGGTCGAAAGGCCAGGTACCACCCTGAGGATATATCGAATTGTTCCCGCAATCTTTCCACACATTCCAGCGGAAAATCTCCCAGTTAGATAAAAAATAAGTATGAGTTTTGCTATCCCATTCACAGCAATTTCGAGGACCTTCATGGCCATGACCTGATATTGTAGCTTTTAATTTATATCCAAGGGCTTCAGGAAGAAGTTTTACTGATCGTTCCTTTAGTACTATGTCTTCTGAAAGTTCAGAATACTTATATTTGCCATAAGGATATAAATTTTCCACACGTAAAACATCACGTGTAGGAATTCCTTTGATAAAAATAAATTTAAGATCTAGTAATTCTTGGTTATTGCCAACAATGATTTTTCTTCTTCCGTCAAGAATTGGAGCATAGTCACTTATATCATATGTCCATTGCCATCCTTTTTGCCCACCTAAGGATAAACCTTTACCGTATGGAGTAACAAAGCTTCCAATACTAAATATTTCCATTGAATCTTTAGTTGGAACTTCTAGCAATGTGTTCCAGATATAATCCCACTCACCACATGGATATTTATCTCCTTTTGTACTTGAATCACATTTTAGAGTGTGGATCATGAGTATCTTTTTCCACGGTCCTTTCTTTTTCGGAAAATTTATTTCCTTAATATATTGAGCGTTCCAACCTTCAGGGCTTGGTGTTTCCCAATTAATAGGATGTAATAGAAGAGAATCTTGAGCATTGGTTGATTTACTAAACGCAAGACTAGTTATTAAAAATATAATTATAAAAGAAAAAGGTTTCATAAGCTTGATGATTATAATTTCAAATTACTTTTGTACAACATATTACAATCAGAAATATATAAATGCTAACGGATACTCACTGTCACCTTTTTTATAAACAAATCAAAAATGATTTAGATTCAGTTTTAGAAAGAGCGAAAAACTTGGGGGTTAATAGGTTCATTTGTGTTGCAACTAATTTAGATGATGCAGAGGAATGTTTGGAACTTAGTAAAAAACATAAAAGTATTTATGCATCGGTAGGCATTCATCCCCACGACTCAAAGGATGCTTCCAAAGATTACAAAGAAAAAATATATAATTTTATGAAGAATGATAAAATGGTTGCCGTAGGTGAAATGGGGTTAGATTATTTTAGAAATATATCGAGTTCTAAGATTCAAAAAGAAATTTTTCGATCTCAAATGGAGATCGCCGAAGATTTAAATATGCCAGTTATATTCCATAATAGAGATGCTGATAATGATGTTCTTTCCATATTAAAAGATTTTCCTAGTGTAGTAGGTGTTGCACATTGTTTCTCAAGCACGGAGGAAACTGCTAAAAAATTCATTGAACTTGGATATTATATTTCATTTTCAGGAAATATTACATTTAAAAATAGCCATCTTCCAGAATTTGCAGGAAGATTACCTTTAGATCGTATACTTGTTGAAACTGATTGCCCATATCTAAGTCCTGTCCCCTATAGGGGAAAACCTAATGAACCAGGAAGAGCAAGGTTTGTCGCAGAAAAAATTTCTGAAATATTCAAGTTGCCATTTGATGTTATTGCTGCTGAGACTACTAAAAATGCCACAAAGTTATTTAATCTTTGAATCATAAAAAGAAATATAGTGGACATCCTTTTAGAAAAAAATGGGGTCAAAATTTTCTAACGGACAAAAATCTATTAGAAAAAATAGTAAGAACAATTGAACCCAAGGCAGATGAGAACTTTTTGGAAATTGGTCCAGGAGAAGGGGCATTGACAGACAGAATTTTTCCTAAAATAAATAGTCTTGTTTCCGTTGAGATTGACCCCTTATTAATCAAAGTATTAGAAAGGAGACCTGGTCTTAAGGGAGTGGAAATAGTTCACGGAGATATTCTTAATCAAACCATTGACGCATTGCCCATCAATAATCCAGTGCGGATTTTCGGTAATATTCCTTACAATATTACTTCACCAATAATCTTTTGGTTGATTGAGCAATTAGATTATTGGAGTGATACTTTTATTATGATGCAGAAAGAAGTTGCAGATCGATTATGTGCAAAAGTTGGGACTAAGGCATATGGTCGCCTTACCGTTGTGGTTGGTGCCTATTTAGATATAAAATATTGTTTTACTATAAAACCGGATGTTTTTATCCCCAAGCCTAAAGTAGAATCAGCTATTGTAAAGTTTTCTAGAAAAGAAGAGGCACTTATTGAAGATGAAAAGTACACTCGTTTTAATAAACTTGTATCTACTGCATTTTCCCAGCGAAGAAAAATGTTACGTAATACTTTAAAGGATTGGGACATTTCGAAAGAGGTACAAGAAAGAATTAACTTTACAAGAAGGCCCGAGACATTAACTGTCAAGGAATTTGCTTCAATGGTTTAATCCTTGTAAGTAATTGTGTATACGGTTAATATCGCCGGCTTTTTATAATGTAAATTATTTTAATATTACCACAAACTACACTTTGGAGGTGATTTCAGTGGTAGAAGTCCAAGTAAATGAAAAAGAATCATTCGAAAGAGCTCTTCGACGTTTTAAAAAAATGTGGGAGAGAGCTGGTGTCCTGAGGGAAATCAGGAATCGATCTTTTTATGAGAAGCCAAGTGATGCAAAACGTGAAGCTAGAAAAAAGACGGTAAGAAGAATTAAAAGATTGGCTAGGATTGAGGCGTTGAGAAACGATCCACGTGCGATACGTTTTCGTCGTAAAAGACGCCGAAAATAAAATCCCAGATGGGGAAGATAAAGCTTTGAGTTATTCAGAGCTTTATCTTTTTAATATTATACAAAAATAATAAAAAATGTTAATCCGTAGTATTTCTGGGGTAAGAGGTTTAGTTAAAACTCACCTAAGACCAGAAGAAGCAGTTGTATATTCGAGAGCATTGCATAAATATCTTCCTGACGGCGTTATTGTAGTAGGTAGAGATAGTCGCCCTAGTGGTGATCTAATTTTAGAGTCAATGTGTGAACAGTTAGTTCAACTTGGCAGAACTGTTATTCATTGCGGTATTGTACCAACTCCTACAGTTCAGTTCATGGTTCACAACACAGAAGCAGTAGGGGGTTTTATAGTTACTGCAAGTCACAATCCAATAGAATGGAACGGGTTAAAATTTGTTAGAGAGGATAGCACTTTTTTCCATCCAGATGATTGTCGAAATTTCTTTGAAATTGTTGATAAAGACCCTGCTGTAAAACCGGCTCAAGAGCCAGGGATCATATGGCAAGAGAAGAATGCAGTACAGAAACATTTAATTTCTTGTGTCAGCTTGAAATGTATTTCTTTGAACCGAATTCAAAGGAAAAGATTTAAAGTTGTTATTGATTCCGTTAATGGTGCAGGATCGGATGCTCTTCCAGCTATGTTGCAGGCTTTAGGCTGCGAAGTAATTGAATTAAATTGTGAACCAAATGGAAATTTTACTAGAGGAACCGAGCCATTGCCTGAAAACTTAGTAGATCTTAGTCAGATGGTAAAAAAGCACCATGCTGATGTTGGCTTTGCAATAGATCCAGATGCAGATAGATTGGCAATTGTCAATGAAAAGGGGGAACCCTTGGGAGAAGAATATACTATTGTATTAGCTGCGGATGGATATTTGAAAGAAATGAATCAAATTGAGGAGTTTGTTCTAAATCTTTCTTCTTCTCTTGCATTGGATAAACTGGCTGAATTAAAGGGAAGTTCAGTAGTGCGTTCAGCTGTTGGGGAAATTAACGTTGTAAATAAAATGAATGAAGTTAAATCAAATCTTGGAGGAGAAGGGAATGGTGGTGTTATCCTACGTGAGTGTCATCTAGGGAGAGATTCATTAGTTGGAGTTACTATGGTTTTAAATAGGATGTCTCAAACCAGTGAGCCTCTAAGTGTTATACATCAATCATTGCCTCAATTTGTAATAGTAAAAGACAAAGTAAATATTAAAGGGATTGATGCTGAAGATGTTATAAAAAAAGTAGCAAATCTTTTTAACAACGCAAAAAAAAATACGTTAGATGGAATAAAGTTTATATGGAAAGACAAATGGGTTCACCTTCGAAAGTCGAACACAGAGCCGATTATTCGTATTTATGCTGAGGCGCCAGATAAAAATCAAGCGTTAGAGTTAATTGATAAGATAAAAAGTTTAATTTGAGTGAATAGCTTATCTAGCCTTATTGATCATACGAACTTAAGATCTGATGCATTGCATTCGGATATAGAAATTTTGTGTAAAGAAGCAATTCAATATAAGTTTGCTTCTGTATGTATAAACCCTGTTTATGTATCATATGCAAAATCAATTTTGAACGATGAAAAGCCTAAGGTTTGTTCTGTAGTCGGTTTTCCCCTTGGAGCAGATTCTGAGGAAATGAAATATGCAGAAGCACGATTTTTAATTTTTCAGGGTGTAGACGAAATAGATATGGTAATGAATATTGCTTCCTTAAAAGAAAGAAAATTAGATTTAGTAAAAAATGAAATTAAAAAAATTGTTGAAGCTGCAGATGGTAATTGTGTGAAAGTAATAATAGAAACTTCTTTATTGAATCAAGATGAAAAAGTTTTAGCTTGTAATATAGTCATGGAGAGTGGGGCATCTTTTGTAAAAACTTCAACCGGATTTTCTTCTTCAGAAGCGACTCTTGAAGATGTAAGGCTAATAAAAAAAGTGGTTGGTGATCGAGTTGGTATTAAAGCCAGTGGAGGAATTAAAACTAAAAAAGAAGCTCTTGAATTTATTGAAGCAGGTGCTAACCGTATTGGAACTAGTATGGGAGTTGAAATTCTTTTATGAGTGAGCCAATAACTATCAAGCGGGGTGTTGAACTTGAATTAGATATAAAATCGCTGGCGTACGGAGGGATGGGTGTAGCTAAGGTCGAGAACTTTGTAATTTTTGTTAAAGGTGCAATACCTGGTGAAAAAATAATTGCACGTATATATAAAAAAAGGAAGGGTTACGCAGAAGGGACTGTTAAAGAGGTGGTTGGAAAATCTAATTACGCTGAAAAAATCCGCTGTAATCACTATTATGTATGTAGCAAGATACAAAGTCTCTCCTATGATCAACAAATAATTGAAAAAGCAAATCAGGTAGAGGATGCTTTTCATAGATTGGGAGGCTTTTCAGAATTTTCATTACATGACAAGATAAGAGCTGAACAAACTTTTAATTATCGAAATAAAATGGAATTTACATTTTCTCCACATCGATGGGTCCTAGAGGATGAGCCAGAAGGGGTTGATAAGTCCTTTGCGTTGGGCCTACATATGACAGGTAGATATGATAAAATTCTAGATATTAATAATTGCTATCTTCAGCCTGAAATAGGTAACCGTATTCTATCAACTGCAAGAGCGGTTTGCTTACAAAATCCTCAGCTTAGGCCTTATGATCCAAAAACGCACATTGGGTTTTTACGTTTTCTTATGCTTCGTTTTGGTTTTAATACAAATGACCTTATGGTTAATATAGTTACATCTTATAATGATATTAATAAGCTCTCTCCCTTAATCGATACCTTATTAAAGGAATTCCCCGAGATCACATCTATGGTTAATAATGTGAATACTCGAAAGGCTGATGTAGCTTTTGGCGAATATGAAACTCTATTATATGGAGAACCATTCATTAGAGAAAAATTAGGGAAACTAACCTTTGAAATATCTGCTAACTCTTTTTTTCAGACAAATACTAAACAAGGTGAGGCTCTTTATAATGAGGTTTCAAAACTAATTGGTCTTACTGGCGAGGAAATAGTTTACGATTTATATTGCGGTACTGGTACTATTGGTTTATTTATCGCAGATAAAGCTAAAGAGGTTTACGGGTTTGAGGTAATAAGATCCGCACTTGATGATGCAGAAAAAAACGCGGACTTAAACAATATCGAAAATGTTCAATTTTTAAAAGCAAACCTAGACACTTTTTTTAAGTCCGGACAACTCCCAAATAGAATACCAAAGCCAGATATAATTATTGTGGATCCTCCAAGAGCTGGTATGCATCCAGATATGGCACAGTACTTACCAAAGCTTAAAGCAAAGAAAATTATTTATATATCCTGCAATCCTACTACCCAAGCTAGAGATGCAAAGATATTGTTTGAAAAAGGATACGAAATAAAAAAATCTGTTATGGTTGATATGTTCCCTCATACTCCACATATTGAAAACATAGTATTATTTTCTAAGCAAGGCTTTTGAAAAACGAGATGAAGGTATTTTTACATCAAACTCAATATTATCAATAATCCACTCTGTTCCTTTACTGTTCCTTTTTAGTTCATCCTTATATATAAATTTTCCAGGAAACCAACGAC
>JBJKZY010000027.1:0-42519 GCA_045568995.1 Fidelibacterota bacterium
GTAGCAGCATACCAAGTGGCTGGAAGAATCGACATGCTTATTTTCTTACCTATATTTGCAATAGCTGGTGGGATGACAACTTTGGTTGGCATGTTTTATGGAGCAAAGGAAATGGATGCTCTTAACCAAATTATTCATTATGGTATAAAAAGTGCTTTTTTAATAACCTTGTTTTCCTCTGTATTTGTTTATGCCTTTGCAGAGGATTTTTCATCCTTATTTACAAAAGACCGTAAAATAATCAATGTTTCGGTAGGTTTTTTACAATTGCTTTGTTTAGTATATCCTCTTGTCTCAATAGCAATTACATCAGGAAGGGTTATGCAAGGTTTAGGTAAAGGACTTCCAGTTTTAATTATTACAATAGTAAGAGTTATAGGAATTAGTGCTCCACTTTCTATTTATTTTAGTCTTTATTTGAATAAACCGGTCGAGTGGAATTGGTATGCAATGATGATCGGAGCAGCTACATCGTTTTTTATAGCAATTAACTGGATGAGATTTGCATTAAAAAAGGTTAATAATTCTAAGGAGGAAAGCATTGCATCTGTTAACTAAAGATGAAGTCAAAAAGCAATTGAAAACATTAGAAAATTGGAAATATCAACACCAGTCTATTAAAAGAAAATATGTGTTCAATACTTATATGGAAAGTATTCAATATATTAACCTACTAGCCGAAAAAGCAGAAGAAAACAATCACCACCCTGATTTAGTTGTTGGTTGGTGTAAAATTAGTTTGGTTTTCACCTCGCACGATATTGGTGGCGTAACTCAATTATGTATAAAGATGGCAAAAGAAGCAGAAAAAATATTTTCAAGTATAGATTCTTCTTGATCCTTGAATGATAATTGTGCAGATGAATGATTTAATTATATCACCGATTAAGAAAGGATAAAACCCAATGGCAAATCCTTTATTAAGACCTCCAACCATTATGGAAAGATAAAATGAACCAATAAGTAAAATAACTGTTGTGGATACAAAGCAGGCTAAAAAGCAATTGATAGGACTTTTAGTAAATCCTTTTTCTTTAAAATATCCCATTAAAAAAGCTGCAATAATAAAGCTAAACAGGTAACCACCCGTTGGCCCAATGAGAATGTGAGCACCAGCTTGCATATTCGCAAAAACAGGTAATCCTAAACTTCCCTCCATTAAGTATAGCATTATAGATAGTGCACCTTGATTTTTCCCTAGCAAACTGCCAATTAAAACTACACCAATAGTTTGGCCTGTTATTGGAACAGGACTAAATGGAATTGGTATGGAAGCTTGAGCAAAAATACCAATTGATAATGATCCAATAAGAATCATAAAAACATTTAATATGTTTTTATCAACCGGAAGTGAATTAAAGGATTTAAGTAGAATTGTTTTATTTTTCATATTATAAATTATTCATTTTTTAATTAAATGGCTTTGAAAACATTTTTTTTATAAACCAATTGTAAAACCACATTGGCATAAAATTAAAAAGCCAAATTAAAAAATAATAATATTTTGGATACACAAAATTATTTCTTCCATTTTCAATTGCATGGATGAATTTTTTTGCAGCATGATCAGCCTTTTGTAGTGGAAAGTTTCTCGCGGGCCCTTTTACCATTGGTGTATCAATAAAACCAGGGCAAATAGATACTAAATTAAGGTTATATTTTTGAAGAGATGGTCTCCAGGAGTCAAATATTCTTCTAATCGCAATTTTTGAACTTGCATATCCACCATGAAATGGTATTGGCATGTAACTAGCTACAGAGCTAACGGAAACTAAAGTTCCATGATTTTGCGATTTCATTATTGGGATAAACGGCATGATTACATTAGTGACACCTTTAATATTTGTATTTAGGATATTATTTATATTTTCACTTGATCCTGAAAAAAGGTTGTCATCTCCTCCTATCCCAGCATTGGCTATTACGCAATCAATGCCACCAGCTATTTTTAAAAATTTGCCGATGATTTCTTCACATTTTCTTCTATCCTGGACATCCAATTGATAAACTAAAGTTTTTGAACCAAGATTAGTACAAACTTTTGCAATATCATTCAAAAGTTCATGCCTTCTTGCGGATATTCCGATAATGCATTTTTGCTTTGCATATTCAAGTGCAAGTTCTTTTCCTATGCCAGAGGATACACCAGTAATAAAAATTCTTTTCATAGCGTTAGTTTTAATCCATCCTTGGCAACATTGAATCTTTTTGATCTAATAATATTGGATGCTGAGCTTGTATGATTTATTGCGGGGTTAGAATGATTAAAGTGTATAAAATAGATTTTTTTTCTATTTTTACTATTCATATCATTTAATAAATCCATTGTTTCAGTGATAAAGGGATGGGGGATTTCAGACATGTCTCTATGGGGTATCTCATCAGGTGAATAAAAAGTTCCATCTAGAAGTGCATAATCAGTATGCAATACTACTTTGAATATATCTTGATCCCATTTGCTCCATTTATCTATATCTGGTATATAGACTAATGATCTATTTTGACTAACTATCCTATACCCAACTGTTTCAGAAAATTCATCTCGATGAGGAACCAAAAAAGGCTCAATATATACATCACGAGTTAATTTTATTTCTTTGCTATCTTGTAGGCTAAGTATCTTAATGTTACCAATCGAAAGTAATTGATTCCATGGACTATTGTTCTGAAGAAATGTTTGCATCTTTGGCATAGCATAAACAGGCATGTTTTTTGCTCCCATAACTTCTCTGCCTAGCTGTAAGAGACCTATATAGTGGCCTATGTGAGCATGAGTTAAAAAGATACCAGATAGTTTTGTGTTGTGAACATTTTCAAGAATATTTAGTTGGCTAGCAAAATCTGGTGTTGCGTCAATAAGCCAACTTTGACCAGTTTTTGGGTCAATTATTCCTATGGAAGATACTTTTTTTTTATTTTCACCTGTACTCCATGATTTTTTACAACACTTTTGTATACAACCAGCATGAGGTAATCCTCCATCCTGCGCTATACCTAGGACAACGACATAAGGGGAATTTTCTGATTTAAGAAAACCAAATAATACCAGTGTGAGAATAAACTTCTTCATAGCTTAATTTGAATTTTTTTTCGGTACATCCAGTACAGAATTAGCCAAAAACCTATTACATGAGTAATAGCAAATAAAAGAGATCCGTTTACGTCACCTGCAAGGGGAACAAATATAGTTTTATAAAGATAATTATAAGCACTAGTCATTTCGCCATTTAGTTCTCTTTTTATATTAATTATTGTTTTTACCCACAAACCAGATAAAATAAAAATAAATATTGAATTGGTACCAAAAACCTCAAATACCCAAAATGGTTTTTTAAAATGCTTGATGTCGATTAAATACGTTAGTATTGAAAGAAAAATAGTTGCTATCCCTCCAGTGAATAAAACATAGGAACTTGTCCATAATGCTTTGTTTATTGGAAAAATGAACCCCCACAAATAACCAATTAATATTAATCCAAACCCAAAAACAAACATTCTTTTAACACAATCATTATAGTTTTTGGTTGTGTGTAACATGCCCCCCATTAAATAGCCAATAATAACAGTTCCAACTGAAGGTATAGTGCTCAGGATTCCTTCTGGGTCAAATGGTATCCCAAAGCCCCGGTAAAGATGACTTTCGCCTAAAATTAAAATGTCAAAGGTTCGAGCAAAATTATGCTCAATTTCAAATGGACCTTGTTTTGATCCTAACCATAATAATGCCCAATAAAACAAGAGAATTCCAGTAAGAATTTGTAACATTTGTTTGAAATCAAATCTTATAATCAAAAGAGCACTTAACCCATAGGCAAGCGAGATTCGTTGTAGCACGCCCATGATTCTAAAATCAGACCAATCCCATGCTTGACGAATAAATGGGAATGCGTTCAAAATTATACCGGCAACGAAGATGGAAAATGACCTCCAAAATATGTGCTCATAAAACTTTTTTGAAGGAAAGTAATGCCACTTTACAAAAGCAAATCTCATTGAGCTTCCAACTAAAAAGAGAAAAAAAGGAAATACCAAATCAGTAGGTGTGCACCCATGCCACTTGGCATGAAGTAGCGGCGAGTAGACATGGCCCCAATTCCCAGGTGTATTAACAATTATCATTAAAGCAATGGTCATCCCTCTAAAAATATCAATGGAGTAGATTCGTCTGGGGCTAGACATAATTATTAGAGTTTAGATATGCTTCTATTCCAAATAATAAAGGTACCAATGAAAGCACATCCTAGGAGTAAGATGGAATTACCATATTGCATAAAGATAAGGTTACCAATGCCAAATGTAAATCCATAAATCATCATAACACCAGCTACCCATTGCACTAAAATTCCCTTGCTCACAGGTTGTAAAGAATGGTTAAAATTTGTAGTAATTGGTCCCCACCATCCGCCTGGCTGAACTTTTTCATAAAACTTTCGAAGGTGTTCAGTAGGCTCAGGTTTTGTAATAAACGTAGCTATTAGCCAGGATAATATCGCAATAGGAACAATAATTATTAATTTATGATGAACTTGTATTTGTATACCAAAAAGAACGGGTTCAGTACCAAAAAGGGAGTAAGCACCCTCTTTTGCTGATACCTGCCACCATGCTAGAAATTCCAATAATAAGGTAATAACAATAGAAGTAGAAAGAGCGGTGATTTCGCTCCACGCATTTATTCGCCACCAAAACCAGCGTAGAATTAGAACTAAACCTATACCAGCTCCCATCGAAAAAATAAATGCCCATGCTTTGGAAATACTTTGCATTTTTAAAGCTGTAAAAGCAGCTAGAATCATAAGAACAACAGTGATTATTTTGCTAACGATAACATAATGTTTTTCGGATTCATTTGGTTTAAAAAATCTTTTATAAATATCATTTATTATATACGAAGCACCCCAATTTAAATGAGTATCTATTGTCGACATAAAAGCAGCTAAAAAAGAAACTATTAAAATTCCTTTCATACCAGGCCCTAATAGCAAATTCATAACAAGAGGATAACCTGCTTTCGTGCCTAATTCTGAATAAGAATCAGGTATTACTGGAAACATGACTATGGAAACAACACCCACAATAATCCATGGCCATACTCTTACAGCGTAGTGTGCTAGATTAAACCATAATGTCGCTAATAATGCATGCTTCTCATTTTTTGCTGAAGACATTCTCTGAATAATATATCCTCCTCCGTCCGTACCATGATGGCTCCACCACATAACAGTGATAAAAATGAGAAATTTAGAAAAAGGAGATTCCCAAAATGATAGAGAACCTATACTGTTATCAGGTATGGGTGGAATAAATTTCAATGTATTTTCATGAATGATATCAGTCCCTAGTAGGGAAGAAAGCTTTTGCAGTAATGTATCCATCCCTCCCACGTGGTTTAGAGCAATAATGGCAAGAGCTATAGATCCAAACATTGCAATAAAAAATTGAACGATATCGGTAATAACAACTCCCCAAAAACCTGATAATATTGCATAAACAACGGCAATACTTACGCAAAGCCAAACTGCAGTCCATTTATCCATATTTAGCATTACAGATACTACAGAAGCCATTGCATTTATAACCCAACCCATAACTATAAAATTATATAATATTGCAAAATACCCAGCTTTGAATGCTCTAAGGAACGCTGCTGGCTTCCCACTATATCTTATTTCAAGTAATTCATTATCGGTAAGGACTTCTGCTCTACGCCAAAGTCTTGAAAAAAGAAAAACACTTAAGAGAGCGCCCATTAAAAGATTCCACCAAAACCAATTTTGCCAAATTCCTTGACCACGAACAAATTCTGTAATTGCTAAAGGTGTGTCTGCTGCAAAAGTTGTTGCCACCATTGATGTTCCCACAAGCCACCAAGGTAGAGAGCGACCAGAAAGAAAATATTCTTCCGTACTTGAGGCTGCTCTTTTGGAGAAATAAATTCCAACTCCCAAGGAAAATAGAATGTATGCTACAATAATTGTCCAATCTATCCAGTGCAATGAAATTGTATCAGTCATACATTTTTTTTATTTTTGTGGACGGAAAATAATGAAATAAAATCTCTGCTGAAGTTTTATTAGATAACGCCATACCAAGAGCTCCAATCTGACAAAGTCCAACTCCATGTCCCCATCCTGCACCTTTCAGAGTTATAGATTTAATAATTTGATTTTCGTCTGAATCTAAAATAATTATAAAGGCTGAGCTATATAAAAATTCTGGATGCAATGCATCTCTAATTTCATATTCACTATTTAGATATACATTTCGACTTTTCTCATTTTCTATCCCAGAAATTTCTAATTTTGTTATTCTTCCTGAAACACCTCGTTTTAGGGGATTCAAAGATGTAACAGTCTCAAAAGAGGTGTTGCACTTTTGATTTACCACTCTTGTTAATTCATTTTGGGTAAAACGAACTGACCATCGAAAATAAGCTCCTTTTTTATCTACTTTACCAATGTATTTTTTGAGATTTTTTTCATTAATATATTTATATCCGCAATAACAGTTTGGAGGGTTTTTTATCCAATTTTGCAGTTTTTGGTTGTTGCTTAGGTCAGGTATCGTTTTGGATGAACCATCAAAAATTGCTCTAAGATAGGGCTTTGGTGACTCATTCCATACATTTTCATTGTTTTCAGAAATTCCACCGCAAGATTTTGAATATCGAGTGTCACATATCTTATCGTCATGAACAAGGAAATGGCCAAAAGTTTTCTTTGACGCTTGTTTCGATTTATTAGTAATGTTGGTAATCCCCTGGTATCGCTGGCAGCAATCATCATTGCATGCATCAATACCAATTTTTGAATGTTTTTGTTCAGCAGCTGCAATAATCCAAGATCGAGCGACAATCGTTTGAGCTTCTAACAATGCTGGAGGGCACGCACTGCCCATTTCTGAGGTAGCAACAGAAGCCAAATATTGTTCAAGCTTAATTTGATTGATAACGAATATATAACCATTTGAAATCTTGATTCGTAAATCTCCAGCAACTTTTACATCGATGGTTTTCTCCCAATGAAATCCTCTACCAGCGGGAACAGAGTGGATAATAAAAAAGTCATCTATTTTAGATCCTTTTAAAATTATTTCCTTTTTTTTGGAATTTTTATAGATGAGGGATTTTGATATGGCTTCAATTTTTATTTTCTTTTTTTCTTCAGGGATGGTAATGGTTAATCGCTTTCTTAAATCTGTTGGAAGAATCATACCAATGGACAAAGTAGGCTCTTGGATTGGTTTATCTCCTCTTTTTAGCATGACTTTTTCCATGCAGCGCCAAGTGCAGCAATTTCTCTTTGAAAGGAGAATTCTACTGGGGCTATATGATCTTTTTGGAAAAGGCTTTTTATGTTTTTTGGTTGTTCATTCAGAAATTGCCCAAGTCTCTGGCCAATTACAATTTTTTCTATCTCTTGTTTGTGTCTCTGAAAAAATTCTAAACGATCCTGCAATAAATAATCAAAAGCCGTAATTGCATTACTTAAGGTTTCTTCAAAGTAATGCGAAGCTGAAAGCTCCTTAAGAGAAGTTATTTTAGTCTTGTATTTCAAGTTGTGGTTCTTTAGTATACCTCCAGGAGAAAGGTAGGATTCTACATTTGCACCTTTAGGAAGTATTAATTCCCAAGATTTTTTGGGACTTTTATCATCATTCAAATTAATTATTTTACCATTTAAAAGAATACCATCAGCAATACCCGTTCCACCACCTATATAAATACCATTATGGATATCATTCATCTTCCCAATATCGGATACCATTTCGCCAGTGATACAACAATTAGAATCATTGTATAGAGTATCTACTTTACTTAGTCTTGTTAGTAATTCTGGAATTCTAGGCCCGTTAGCTAAAATAGTTACACCATAATCATCTTTGATACCAGGGAAACAGATTCCTATTTGAGAATCTGAAATACTCTCAATTATGTCTTGCAGCAATTCAACAATTATATCGCCTTGTTTTCTTTCAGCTTTTCTAATTAGGATAGACTTGCTGTTATTTTCCTTAATTTGCAAACCAAGTGGAGTAGGTTGATAATAAGGATCCCAATCGGGGTGCGAAGAGTACACATACTCTTTGCAATACCGTCCTTTTGAAATGATTGTTCTTTTGGGATTGATCTTAGCTGATTGTATAAGAACTTTAGAGGCGCCACAATCAATTCCAATTATAGAATCACTTCTTTCCGATTCCATAGTTTGACTTTAATAATTTTATTTTATCGATAGATTGTTCTATCCTTGTTTTTTTTATTTTACCTGCTGAAATTAAATTGCATACGGAGTTAATCGCATTTGGAATATAGTCAGGGTCGTATATGAGGTTATTCCCTAAACAAAATAGATCAACTCCAGCATCTAACATGAGTCTAAAAGTCTCTTCAAGACTGTAGTGATCAGATATTGCACGCATGCTCGGATCATCGCAAATTACGACTCCTTCAAAACCTAAATCATCGCGCAACATTTTAGTAATAATATTTTGGGAAAGAGAAGAGGGATAGTTTGGATCTAATTTTTTATCAAAAGCATGAGAAACCATGACAGTATCTAGTTCATTTTCTCGTATTAATGTATCGAAAGGTTGTAAGTCTTTTACAGTCCAACTATTTGTAATGTCAGTAATGCCCTCATGAGTATCTCCAGATGCAGATCCAAGCCCTGGAAAATGTTTTCCACATGTAATTACCCCATTTTCTCTATGAGCTTTTATAAATATTCTCGCATGTTCAATTACTTTTTCGGGATCATCAGAGCACGCTCTTTGTTGATCGCTGATGACACTACCATTACCATGATCTAAATCAAGGACAGGGGCAAAGTTTAAGTTTATTCCAGCATCTTTAAGAGTATTTGCAGTCTCCTCAGAAAATTGTTTTGTAAGCTGTGGACTATTTAATTTACCCACATGAGCCCATGTTGTATCTTGAGCAAAGCCATAAATTGATTTAAGTCTGGAGGTGTGGCCTCCTTCTTGGTCAACAGAAATAAGTAATTCTTGTCTAGATATACTTTGAAGATGCTTTGTAAGCTCTTTAAGCTGCGTGGGTGATTCAATATTCCTTGTTCCTGGGGTTAAGTCCTTACCTCCTAGTTCTAAATCAATATCGTAAAGTATGACACCTGTAAGGTTAAAGTTTTTTATAAAGCTTAGGATTGGAGAATCGTTTTTGATCGATTTCTCCCTAAAACCTGATATAATTAATTGGCCAACTAATTTTTCAATTGAATTTGACATCTCTAAAACTAGTTTTAAAAAAGGTAAAGTCGAATAGTAAATATTTGTAAAATAGCACTCTTATTTCTTGAATTAATTTTATACTACAAGATTTTTTATTTTTATAAAGCTGAAGAACACAATGCAATTTAAAACTTTACTAATGGCAGTTTTAGTTTTCTTTTTTTATGGTTGTTTCCCCCCAACATCTAACAACAATAATTGGTCGCAAGATATTCTCGATGAACTAACTCTTCGAGAAAAAATTGCTCAAATGATGATCTATAGGATGAATTTAAGAATGAAAGATATTCCCGCTGAAAAATGGGAAAAAATTTTAGAGCTATTTGATAAGGATGGGATCGGTGGGTTACACTTTTGGTATGGGGAGGCCAGTACTAGTTTAACAATGTTGAATACAATGCAGAGCAGATCTAAAGTACCAATTCTTGTAGACGCAGATATTGAAAATGGTTTACATCAGAGATTCCCCGAGGGGACAGAGGTTCCACCATTCATGGCAATAGCGGCTTCTAATAAGCCAGAAAATGCATATGAAGTGGGGAAAATAGTAGCCAAAGAATCAAGGGCAGTTGGTATCCATTGGAATTTTTCTCCTGTTGTAGATGTAAATAATAATCCAAACAATCCAATAATAAATGTTAGATCTTTTAGTGAAAATCCGAGTGTTGTCAGCTTATATGCAACCCAATATATTTTAGGTTTGCAAAACAATGGCATGCTTGCAACCGCCAAACATTTTCCTGGCCATGGTGATACAGAAACTGATTCTCATTCCTCATTAGCTATGATACCAAGTGATTCTTCTCGTCTTTGGAAAATAGAGATTCCACCATTTCAGGATATGATAGAAAAAGGAATTGATGCTATAATGGTAGCTCATGTTCATTCTCCTGATTACCAGCCCGATTCTTACACGCCTGCATCTATGAGTAAATTTTGGGTGAATGATGTTTTAAAGGAAAGGCTTAAATTTAGAGGAGCTATTGTAACAGATGGAATGGGAATGGGAGGTATTGTTCGCAACTATTCAGATGCATATGCTCTTATTGAGGTCATTAATGCTGGTTGCGATATCATTATACAAAATAACGATATTGAAAAATCAATTAATGTTGTAGAACAAGCTGTGATAGAAGGTAAAATTTCCGAAAGCAGGATTAATGAAGCAGCCTTAAAAATGCTTAAAATGAAAGAAAAGATAGGACTTCATCTAAATTATAAAATAAACTTGAACCAGATTCAAAATTCAGTCGGCATTAGGGAACATAAAACAATTGCTAGTGAGATTGCAGCGCAGGCTATAACATGCGTAAGGTTAAATAAAAATTTATTACCTCTTCCAAAATTAAAAGATCAGACTATCCGTGTAATAGATATGTATGATCATGAGTTTAATCACTCTATGTCAGCAATAACGAAGGGTATCAAAAAGTATGGTTTAAACATTAAACCATATCAGATTGATGAATCGGATACTAAAAAAATGATTGATGTCATCATTGATGATATTCCCGAAAATAGCACTGTTTTAATCAATGCTTTTGTTTCGCACAAGGCATGGAAAGATAGAGTCTCCATACCAGAAAATGAGAAATACTTTATAAAAAAGTTATTACAAAAAACTGAAAATATTATTTTAGGTAGTATAGGTAATCCTTATATCATCGAGGAATTCCCAGACATCCCAGTCTATTTATGTGCCTATAAAAATAGTTCACTCATGCAAAATGCCTATTTAAGTGCTCTTGTCGGGAAAAATGACATAACTGGTAGATTACCAATTTCTATACCTGGGGCTGCAAGTTTTGGGCAAGGTATTCTGGTTAAAAAATTTCAAGGACCAAAAAAAGTGAATTCATTCCAACCAGGAAAAGAAATTAAACAGATGTTACCAAGTGAAGTAAATGCAAACATTGAGCTTCTGCCGACTTTACTTGAAGCTGCAGTAAATGATAAAGCCTTTCCTGGAGGAGTATTGTTAGCTGCAAAAGATGGGAAAATATTTTTTCATGAGGCATTCGGCTTTCATACTTATGATAAAAAAAGGAAAATGAGGAAAAGTGATATTTTTGATTTGGCATCTATTTCGAAAGTCGTAGGAACAACATCGGCCATAATGAAAATGTATGATGACAAATTGATTGATTTGGATGATAAGGTGGTAAGCTATCTACCACAGTTCAGGGGTAAGCAAAAAAAATATTTTAATCATAAATCAAACATTTCAATAAAACATTTACTGACCCATAGTTCGGGACTCCCTCCATTTCGAAAGTATTATTTAATGGATGGAGACATAGAATCAGTATTAGACAGTCTATATAACACTGAGCCTATATATGGTCTTGAGGAAAAAACGGTTTACTCCGATGTAGGTATCATTACTCTTGGGAAGATTGTTGAGGAGGTAAGTTTAAAGGGTCTAGACGTTTATGTGGAAGAAAATATCACGGGCCCACTTGGAATGCACACTACATTTTTTAATCCTCCACAAGAGAAAATAAAAAGAATTGTTCCTACAGAGATTGATCAAAATAATAGTCTGGTTAAAGGCTATGTTCATGATGAAAATGCTCATAAGCTGGGTGGTGTAGCAGGCCATGCTGGACTTTTTTCCACTACAAATGACTTAGCAACCTTTTCTCAAATGATGCTTAATGGGGGAATTTACAGGTGGAAAAGAATTTTTAAGCCTAAGACTGTAAATCTTTTTACAAGTAGGTCAAATATTATTGAGGGTAGTTCTAGGTGTTATGGCTGGGATAGCCCATCCGGGAAAGCTTCTGGAGGGGTTTACATCAGCGATGAAAGTTTTGGGCATACAGGATTTACAGGAACTAGTCTTTGGATTGATAAAGAAAACGAGGTAATTGTAATACTGTTAGCGAATGCCGTTCACCCAACAAGGGAATCTAAATCTCCGATGTACTTTGACTGGCGACAAAAAATACACTCAAAAGTGTATGAATCCGTGAATTTGAATGTGAAAAATGAAAACCTTGATTGGAGGAAGACTTGGTAGAGATCAGAAAAATTAAATATTGCAATCAATTTTCATACTGATATATAATCTATTGATGCTTTTAAAGAAATTTTTAATTTTTCTTTCGCTTTGCCAAATCACCCTCTTTGGAGGGGTTACAGGTAAGGTGTCTGGTAAAATATTTGACCAATCGACAGGCGAACCCTTGATAGGCGCAAATGTGATGTTACTTGGGTCTTCTCTTGGTTCTGCAACTGATGTAAACGGAATGTACCATATTTTAAATGTGCCGCCTGGCTTTTATGATCTAAAAGTTAATATGATTGGCTATGGCGATAAAACCGTAACAGGAGTGAGAGTTGAAATAGATTTAACGGCTGTAATTGATTTGGATTTGGCTGTTGAAGCTATTGAAGGTCAAATGATAACTGTAGAAGCAAATCAAAAACTTGTAAAAGTAGATGTCGCGTCTAGTCAAAAATCGATATCTTCTGAAAAAATAGCGGAAATGCCCGTAAGTAGTGTTTCAGAGGTGGTTGGCCTTTCAGCAGGTGTTTCTGGATTGTCTGTCCGCGGAGGAAGTTACAATGAGACACAGTTTATGGTAGATGGTTTGGTATTAAATGATGAGCGAACAAGTGAGCCTACTACAGGTATTCCTCTAAGCGCCATACAAGATATTTCCTTGCAAACTGGAGGGTTTGGAGCAGAATATCGCAATGCAAGATCAGGTGTAATTAATGTTGTAACTAGAGAAGGTAGTAAGGAAAAATACTCGGGTACTTTTTCGTTTCGACGATCGCCTGTAGGCCAAAAACATTTTGGAATGTCTCCTTATGAAGCTGAATCCTTCTGGTTTAAACCTTATTTAGATGAAGAGGTATGTTGGACAGGAACGAATAATGGATCTTGGGATCAATACCAACAGAGGCAGTATCCTGCATTTGATGGATGGAATAGTGTATCTGAGCAGACCCTTGCGGATAATAATCCAGATAATGACTTAACACCCTCGGGTGCTAAAAAATTATTTTCATGGGAGCACAGAAAACAAGGTGCGATTCAACTACCCGATTTCAATATTGATGCAGGGTTTGGTGGGCCAGTTCCATTTGTATCTTCTAAATTAGGAAACTTACGTTTTTATTTTTCGACCCGCCAAGAGCAAGAGATGTATTTATATGAGGTAAGTAGTCCAGGACTCTATCGACAATCATATCTTCTCAAACTAACCTCCGACCTCAGTGAAAAATCAAAACTTGTATATACTTTCTATAATGGGAATATGGAAGGGACTACGCTTTCTAGAGGAGGAGGGACCTCTATTATGAATGATGTTTGGGATTTAGCGAGTCAGGTAAATAGAGCTGGTTTTACTATGCCTTGGCGACTTTACACGAACGAATATTGGTCTCCCACTCAAGTTAGGAATGCAACACATGGTTTAAAATATACGAAATCCCTTTCTAGTAATTCATACTTTGATTTACTAATGAAGATAGATGTCAAGGACTATGTTACGGGGCATGGTGCTAGGCGAGATACAACGCAAAATTATTCTATTTTCGGATCTGGTGAAGATGAATGGTTTGCTGATGAAGCTCCAATTGGATTTTTTGGAGGTCCTCTTTTCAGTGTAGAAGGTAGACTTGCTTTTGGTGGAGCAATTAGTACCTCCAGGGATTCAAGCTCCGTCAAAACATATACGTTAAAAGGAAATTATACGAAACAGCTAAATAATAACCATCAATTAAAAGCTGGTGGAGAGTTTGTATTATCAAGTCTGGATCTTAAATACGGTTCGCAAAATGAATTTTTGCCTTCAGGAAACTATTGGTCTCTTATGGATGTAGATCCTTATAGGGCTTCTTTTTATGTGCAAGATAAATTAGAATACAAAGGTTTTGTTGCAATAGCAGGTTTAAACCTTGATGTAATCAATCCTAATGGAAGCTGGTATGTTGTTGAGAAGTATGAGGATGATTTCTTTTCTTCAAATTATACGGGTTCCATTGAAGATACCTTTGAAAAAGTAAAACTGGATCCACAGGTGCAGTTATCTCCAAGGCTGGCAATATCACATCCCATAACGGCAACTTCAAAACTTTATTTTAATTATGGACATTATAAGCAAATGCCTATTGCGCAAGATTTGTATCGCGTTAGAAGAGGGTTTAGTGAGGAAGTGTTGACCATAGGTGATCCGAATCTCCCTATGGCAAATACAATAGCCTATGAAATAGGTTTTGATCAGTCTTTTTTAGAATCCTACTTAATTCATTTATCTGCATACTATAAGGATATTTCTTCTCAGCAAGATTACACAAGATTTATAAGTGCAAATAGTAAAGTTAACTATTCAAGGTTAACAGCAAATAGTTATGAAGATATTCGTGGTTTTGAGCTCGAGATGTCCAGGTTGAGGGGCAGGTGGTTAACTGGATTTGTTAATTTTGAATATCGAGTGAACACATCAGGATATTTTGGATTGGGTCGTTATTATGAAAATCCATCCGACCAGCGTAATTATGAATTAAATAATGAAAAACAGTCCAAACCAAGACCAATACCACTTATTAAATCTGTGTTCGATTTTCATACTCCTAAGAATTTTGGTCCACAGATTGCAGGGCAAAATATTCTTGGAGACTGGCGTATGAATTTAATCAGTAGATGGTCTGCTGGGTCTTGGTTTACGTATAATCCAAATAACGTCCCGGGAATAGAATACAATGTACGTTATAAAAATAATTACAATGTTGATCTAAAATTTTCGAAGATTTTTCCATTAGGAAATGCAAATGTAAAATTATTTGCGGATGTTTTGAATGTATTGAACACCAAAATATTTTCTGGTTATGGTTTTGAGGATGGCTTTGATTACAACTACTACATGCAGTCGCTTCAAATGCCGGAAAACATATCGAGTGAACTAGGGTATAACTATTTTTCTGGAAAAGATAAGCCGGGTGATGTAAGAAAAGAGGGTACGGACTTTATACCCATGGAATGGGTTTCAGATATTGCTTTTTTAGACAATCCCAGTGAACGTCCAATTTATTATGATAATGCTACAGATAGCTATCAACAATGGACCGATTCTGGTGGATGGGAGCTTGTTAATCAGTCCTTTTATGATCAAGTTATTCGGGATAAACAATACATAGATATGCCAAATCAGCTCTACTATGTGTTTTTAAACCCTAGAGATATTTTCATTGGTTTAAGTATTAGTTATGATTTCTAAGCATTTAAAATTCATTGTAATACTATATCTTTCTGGTGCTTTTGCTCAAGAAGTGAAGTGGATGTCTATCGGGGATCTACATAATTGGTATTCAGCAGCAGGTTCTGAGATCGAAGTGGGTAGAACAGGTCAAGTCTCCGATCAGCAGGATGGTTTACGATACCCTGCGTTTTACAGAGTCCAAGATAATCAAGCTTCAAAAGGATTATGGTTGGGGGCATCTAATTTTTATGATCCCGTTGTAGATAAAAACTATGATAAAAAAGTGGTGCACGCAGGACCAAGGCACTTAGACATTGAAAATGAGACGATGCCTGTTAGTATAACTATGGATGGGAAATACGATCACCCTAATGTTTTTGTAGATGGTGACCCTGCTACAAATCTACAATATCTTGACTATGTGGATAATATCGACCCTTCTCTTGAATCCGACAGAAGAATTAATAATATTGTTCAAACTTCTCTTGGGGTTCAAATGAAGAGAACTATTTATGCCTTTTCGCACCCAGACCATCAAAATTATCATATCCAGGAGTACGTATTCACAAACAATGGATGTTTTGATAAAGATTGCAATGCAAGTTATGATCAGACTCTAGAAGGATTTCAGGTCTACCTCCAGTATAGATATGCAATTAGCAGAGAAGGAATGGTCTATGATGGGAATTGGCTTCCTCAAAGTGCTGCCTGGGGTCATAATACCATGAACGATGTTATAGGCGAAAATCCTGAGGATCTTTCTATGAATGATCAATTTTATGATGATGGTGAAATCATGCGTGCTTTTTTTAGTTGGCAGGGGTATCATTCAGATGCAAGCTTTGATAATATAGGCGGGCCCAATGCTCCGGGAGAGGGACATCTCGGTGCCGCACAATTTGTGGGAGTGGTCACGCTTCATGCCGATACCAGTCCATCAGATAATTCTGACGATATTCAGCAGCCAAGTACCACATGGTTCATCACATCTGATGATCCAACCACATCAGGAAATGATCAGTACAATGAAACAAAGTCTATTAATGAATATACAAATTATATGACGGTGGGTCATCCTGAACAGTCTCAAGCAGAAATTGTTGGCTCAGGAAACGCAAATCAGTTTAATGACCCCCGAACGGGTTCGAACCCAGGAGGAACATCTCAAGGAATCGGTTTCGGTCCTTACACTCTTGCTCCAGGAGACAGCATTCGGATTGTACTCGCAGAAGGTGCAGCTGGTTTAAGTCGAGAAATGTGCTATGTTATTGGGCAAAACTGGAAAAATGATGTTCACACTGATATTTTCCCGGATGGATCAGATCTACAAAACCATATGGTTAGCAACTACAATAGGGGCTCTGGTAAAAATTTATACAAGAATTCCTGGGTATTTACGGGTGCTGACTCTATCATAAAAACTTTCAAACGAGCAAAGTATAATTTTGAGCTTATGCAGTCTGGTCAGTCTTTACCAGAAACACCACAGCCACCATCTATTTTTAATGTAACCTCCGGTGGTGATAGAATTATTATAGATTGGACAAATGAGCCTGAATCAGGAGCTGGGTTTGATGGATACAACCTCTATCGATTAAAATTTAAGCCGGATACAACATTATTTTCTTATAATGTTTCCCAAGGGGAACTAAACCCTTTGGATGAATCAATAGCCACAATCTGGGAATTAAGTCTAGGGCAGAATAGTTATGAGGATCTTTCAGCCGAAAGAGGATTTGACTATTTTTACTTTTTGGAAGCATTCGATAATGGTACCAATGATGATAAAGTGTTAAATAGTAGCAAGTTTTTTACGATTACTAATAAAGCAGCATCGCTTAAACGTCCTGCGGGGGAGAACTTTGAAGATATAAGAGTGGTTCCAAATCCTTTTCACATTTCCGCTCGGGACTTTCAGTATGGTGTGAGTGCTCCCGATAGGCTAATGTTTTTAAATATACCTCCTGTCTGTACAATACGAATATTTACGGAAAGAGGTGACTTAATTGAAACGATTGAGCATACCGATGGAAGTGGGGATGAGGCTTGGAATTCGATTACTTCTTCAAGACAGCTTATTGTGAGTGGACTCTATATTGCGCACTTTGAAGATCCAGAAGGTGGCTCCGCTGTTCGAAAGTTCACGGTGATAAGATAGGATGAAGTTTTTTATGAAAATATCTTATTTATCTTTTATTATTATATTTCTTAATGCTTGTGGAGATCTGCTAAGTGATTATGAATCTAATCCTTTGGATCCTATGAAAATAGATCAAGAAATGTGTCGAATTTTGAATGAATTGGAAACTATTGACGCAAATACAGTACAGAATAATTTATTAACGATAAATGCTCTTTTTGACAGCCTGGTTCAGGATACCGCTTCATTCATACATTTAAGTAATATCAATAATTGGAATATTCCGATCGATTCTTCATGTTATTTTATGCTTTTTGCGCCTCAAGAAGCGGATTCATATTTTGTTGTTTTGAATTCCTACAGCGAATTGCAATTATATGGACAAAATGGCAATCTAATCAACGCACATAATTCAACTACATCATTGCGAAGCATCGCAGGTTGTCCAGACGTTCGAACACGTCAAACTTTTTCCCAGCTCACTGGTGTTTATCTTGCAAAACTTGTAAATCCAAATGTATCATCGGTTAAAATGGTTGTAATGAATACAAATAATATTCCAAGTGCGAATTTTTCTACAAGCGCTAATGATGTTTTTGTAGGGGACACAATTGCCTTTGTTGATGAATCTAGTGAAGGTAGTTATCCAATTTTGACATATGGTTGGAATTTTGGTGATAATAGCATCAATAACGATTCTTCTGTTGTCGAGCATGCATATGCTGATTCAGGTGAATATAGTCCTTCCTTGACCGTTTCAGATGGTTATTTGTTTCATACTTTAGTAAAGAATGCACACATTCGTGTAGATTCTGGAGGCAACGAATGATTAGGTATGTATTATTAATACTTACTATGCTTTCGTTGCTGTTTTCTTCGGAGAATAAAAAGTTGGCCCAAACAGGGTTTCAATTTTTAAGTATTTCTTCTGATGCACGAAGCGGTGGGATGGCTGATGCAATGACTACCATTCATTCCAATTCTGTTGCTCTGTTTTTTAATCCTGCTGGCTTATCCAGGCAGAATCAATTTTTTGACATAAATTTTAGCTCCAATGAATGGATAGCAGGGATCAAGCATGATGCAGTAAGTTTTTCTTTTAGCCCTAAAAATGGTCAGTATGGGTGTTTGGGATTCTCTCTTTTGAATGTTGATTACGGAGAATTGCAGGGTACTATGGTATGGGATAATGACCAGGGTTTTATCGATACAGAAAAATTCTCTCCATCAGCCCTAGCTTTTGGTATTGGATATGGTAGAGCACTTTCTGAAAATTTTTCCGTAGGTGCGCATGTGAAAAAAGCGTATCAATATCTTGGAAATAATGTTGTTCCTGTAACAGACTCATCCAATGTCGTGGAGGATAATGTTGCCAATGCTGCTGCCTTCGATTTTGGAACAATTTACATTACGGACTGGCATGGTTTTACTTTCGGGATGTCTGTAAGAAATTTTAGTGAAGAGGTTGAGTATGCATATGATAGCTTTCAATTACCTCTTACTTTTAGAGTCGGTGGATCCATTGACGCTCTTAGCTTTTTTCCATCTCTAAGTGATAAACAATCGCTCAAAATGGCAATTGAGGCACTTCATCCTAGATCGCACCCTGAGCGTGTAAATTTAGGTCTAGAGTATTCTTTTATGGGAATAGGACAATTGAGATTAGGTTACCTATTTAATTACGATCAGAGAGATCTCACTTATGGTGCAGGAGTTAAGCTGGGACCATTAAAAATTGATTACGCTCTGACCCCTTTTGGAGTGTTTGATAGTGTTAGTCGTATCAGCATTGGGATTGCCAGATGAAGTTCTTCTTTTTAGATAAAATTTTATTGGGTTTTTCTATTTTAATCTTTTCATGTGAGGAACCTGATTCTCCTGATTCGATATGGGATGAAAATGATCAGGGCGGTTCTACCCCTATTGTGGACACTGTGGAGCCATCGCAAGGAGCGTTTGCTGGTATTGACACTCTTACGATTATTGGACAGCATTTTTCGGAGAATCTGTCTGAAAATCTTGTTTATTTTAATGGTATGTTAGGAAATGTAGTTGGAGCGACATCAACAAGCATCAGCGTTGTACCTCCAAATCTTGTAAGCGACAGTGTGCAGATTAGTGTAGCGGTCCAAGGTTCTTTTGTTTTTGGTAAATATGAAAATTTATATACGCTTAGTGCTGCTGTTCTAGAATATGGCCCCTTTGACCAATTCACGGATATTTATAGCCTTGATTTGGATAGGCAAGAAAATCTGATTGTTTCCTTAAATGCCACACCGGATGCACAATTTTGGATAGTAGATACGAACCAAGACTCTGCCGTTTGGTCTAGAGCACTTGCTAAGGCTTCTGGAATGAAACTAGGGCCAACTGGCAGTATTTATTTTGTGAACTATCAAAGATTTCTTTATCGAGATGAACAAGGTACGGAAAAAGAGAACACGGAGATTTTCAAACGATTAAATGGGAACGCTACGGATTTGGATTTTGACGAAAATGGGAATTTGTTTCTGGGAGGAACAGGTTCCACTATAGATCATGTGGATATCTACAATGAGGATGGTCTTACTGATGGTGTCTCGGAAGCCAAAAACCTAGATACGCTTGATTTAATTTCATTAAAAGTATTCAATAATTTTTTATATGTTCTTACTACAACAGTTTCTTCCGATCAGGCAATATACAAAATTCCCATTTTAGATAATTCAGGGTCTCTTGGTGATTTAGAATTGGTTTTTGATTGGTCCAATTACACAAATAAGGAAGCCTCTGCTTTGTGCCTAACCTTAAGTGAATCTGGTGATATTTTCGTTGGTTCGGATTGGACGACACAGCCGCTTACAATGATCCAAAATGGATCTGCGAGCGGATTTTACAATACTATTTTAACAGCGCCTATTGTTTACATGGCATGGGGTAACGGGAATTATTTATACGTAATCAATAAAACTGAAGATACAAATAGGGTGCAGAAAATAGACACCCGAATAACAGGTGCAAGTTATTTTGGAAGGCCTTAGATATTAAATTTATTCTGCTTGCTGAATTCTTGCAAATATTATTAGATTGTATATACTTAAAAATTACATACCAAAATTTTCAACCGTTAAATAGGAGATGAAAATGATAAAAAAGTTATCATATTTGGTTTCTGGAATTATTCTTTCTTTCAATCTGTCTTTTGCAGATCATGATGGATACGAATATGCTAGAACCTTTTTAGATTTAAATGACACTTTGAGTGGTGTTGTTGAAGGAGAACCTGGACGTTGGCAGAGCGCACCACATGGAGTTGTTGTTGCTCCAGATGGTAATGTGTGGGTAGGTCTCTACGCAGGGAGTGGTCGCCAAGAGATCTTAGCAAGTGGAGACACAGTTCACTATAAAGGGATCTACGTTTTAGATCCAGTTACAATGGATCACGTGAGTTATTCTCCTATTGAAATTTTAACGTTTCCTGATGGTACATCGGATTCTTTAACTGCAGAGAGTGCTAGCTCAGGAGGCAGTCGAGGTATTGCCCTTGATGCTGATGGACATATTTTAAGCTCACACTACAAAACGTTATATAAAATTAACTATATGACAGGTGAAGGTGTGGCAATGTACGTTGGTGAGAGTTCCCTTACAGAAGCTGCTGCTGATGATAACGGAAATGTTTTCTTAAGCTATGTTCTTGGTGCAGAGTTACCCGTAGTAACCTTAGATAGTGATTTAAATTATGTCGGAAATGCGGTTGACACTGTTGGACGCATTAACCGTACCATTGTCGTGACAGGCGATGGTGAGAATATGCTATTGGGTTCCACATGGGATGGAATGGGTTTTACTCATTTGACGAGTTCAGTTCCAGGCGTAATTCAGCATACACCTGTAGACACATTTGGTGTGTTCTATGATGTGGATGCTAGCACGGCTGTTATCAATAGTGCCATGGGTGCAGAGAGTGCCTATGTTTTGCATATGGATGAGACAGTCTCTGTGGACACAACCTATGAAGAGACAGCGTTATGGGTGAGTGCATTAGACCTTAGTCCGGATGAAAGTATGCTTGTAGTAGGTACTTTAACAGCAGGTTGGGGTGGCCCACTAGGCGGAACAAATTGGTTGTTCGATATGGAAGACTTATCCGGACCTGGTGGCCTAGTTGGTAATTGGCATAACTGGGACGGTTCTGGTGTAGGAGTTACGGATGGTCCTCGTGGTGCAGCGTTTGATGCAGATGGGAACTTATACCTAGCAGACTTTTATAGTAATGCCATATATCATTATGCGTATGATGGTTTGACTATTTCTGACGATAATCAGAAGTATGTTGTCGCTGACCAGTATATTTTAAGTCAGAACTATCCGAATCCTTTTAATCCTAACACGAAGATTGAATTCAAAACTCCTATGATGGAGCAAGTAAATGTAAGTGTGTATAATTTGGAAGGACGCCTTGTGAATACTTTGGTGAACCAGGTTATGCCTGCAGGAAATCACGTAGTTAGCTGGGATGGTACTAATGAAGTAGGTGCTAAAGTTTCTACTGGTATGTATATCTATCAGTTAAAAACAAATTCAACCATGTTGACTCGTAGAATGACCTTTATCAAGTAGAAAAGGATCATTATAAAATCAATCATTAAAAAGGGGTCGCAAGACCCCTTTTTAATTTCTGTTATGCAAAGAATTGTTTTCATAATATTTTTTACTTTTTCCATAGGGTTCTCCCAACGTGTTGTGGGATATTATCCTTACTGGATGCAAAACACATTCCAGCCAAATGATTTAGATTTGGAAACATTCACTCATATCAACCATTCATTTGCATGGCCAGATGAAGAAGGTCAAATTGTTGCCCCTGCAGGAATGCTTGATCCTTCTATCGCTGATTATATACATATAAATAATCGGAAAATAATACTTTCGCTTGGAGGCTGGGGACAAGCACAGACAGCGGGGTTTGTGTCTTCAACATCTACATTCGAACTAAGATCAGAGTTCATAGCAAACATCATTGATAAAATGATTGCTTATGGCTACGATGGTGTGGATATTGATTGGGAACATCCGCAATCTACTGAGCAAAAAAATAATCTTTCTGATTTTATTGAAGAGCTGGATTCGACTTTAAATCAATTCGATCCTGAATTATTAATTACCATGGCTGTTCCTATATCTAATTGGTCTGGCCAGTGGTACGATTTTAGTAGCCTTCGACCTCACGTAGATTTTTTTAATGCAATGACTTACGATATACATGGTGGCTGGAGCTCTAACGCTGGTCACAATTCTCCTTTATATCAATCTCCGCCAGGAGATCCGGACGGCTCTATTGAAACAGGCATTAATTATCTTTTAAATACCAGAGGAGTTCCAGAAAGCAAGGTTAATATGGGCATACCATTCTGGGGTAAAAAATATAATGCCTCTCAAATAAATGGATCTTTCAATGGCTCAGTGACTGACATGCACTATAGTGAGATATTACCATTAATAAATAATGGTTGGGATTATCAATGGGATAACAATGCAAAGTGCCCTTACCTAGTGAAGGATGACCAGTCCCAAATAATAACCTATGATAATCCTCTATCTATACAGCGAAAGTGTGAGTTCGCGCAAGATAGAAATCTGGGAGGCGTAATGGTGTGGGCTCTTGGTTATGATGATATGAATACTTCAGAGTCTTTGACTGCGGCTATTCATGCTAATTGGCTTCATATTGAAAATGAAAAGAGTATTCTCCCAACAAAGATAAATCTAAACGCATATCCAAACCCATTTAATCCTCAAACTACAATAAATTTCAAGCTACCGGTTAGTAACAAAATAGTTCTTGATATTTTTGATATGAACGGAAAGCTAGTAGATAACGTATTAAATGGTTATTTTAAAAAGGGACATTACTCACTTGTTTGGGATCCTTTGTTTAATAGAAATACTCTTTCAAGCGGTATATATATAGTTTTTCTGAGTGGTAAAGGGATGAGAGCTAGCAATAAAATATTATATGTAAAATAGGGATATCAATAATATAATTGATACGGTTTGGAAAATTTTTTGAATTTTTCGCTATCCTTTTCTATTAATTTAATTAGACCCGAAGGTACTCTTATTTTTTTTCTTTTTTCGTTATATAACTTTCCAGTAACTAATTTAAATAGATTATCATTCCCAAACAGTTTGCCCATTCCTTCTTTTTTAAATCGAAGGTTGTCAGGGTAAAAAGCAAAATTAATATAAATGCTTTCAATAGCTGTGTTTAACGATCTGTACTTGTTTTTATCATTAATGATGGTTTGAAACCCTAAGCATAATTTATCCTGAAATTTTGGATTTTCTGCTTTGCCAAGGAGACTTAGAGGCTTGAATTTGGCATATTCAATACTGGCACCTTCAATTTTTTTACCTTTTAATTCTTTAGCAATATCATAGTTCATCCATGGCGCACCTATTTGTTTAAAGGGTTTCTTTGTACCCCTACCTTCACTAATGTTGGTCGCTTCATACATGCACATGCCAGGATAGATAATTGCAGTCTCAAGATCAGGAATGTTTGGGGATGGGGGGACCCAAGGAAGTTTCGTATCATCAAAAAACATTTTCCTTTGCCATCCATCCATTTTCATTATGGTTAGAAAAGGAGGGCTTGATTCAAGCCATCCTTCGTTTATTGCCATATTTGCTAACTCCCCTACCGTTAGGCCATAGCGTACTGGAATTGGATAGTATCCAATAAATGACTTATAAGAGGAATCAAGGACTGCACCTTCAACAATCTCACCTCCGATGGGATTGGGTCTATCCAAAACCATAACTTCAATATTATTTTCGCCTGCTGCTTCCATTACCAATCCAAGAGTAGAGATGTATGTATAAAATCTTGCACCTACATCTTGGATGTCATAAACGATGATATCAAGGCCCTTCAACATATCTGCAGTAGGTTTTCTTTGTTTTCCATAGAGCGAGATTATTTCAGTCCCATATTTAGCTGTGCTATCGTAATCAACTTTAGCACCAGCACTCGCTTCACCAAAGAAACCATGCTCAGGTGCAAATATTTTTGTTAGCGAGATATCAGGATTATCTTTAAATAACCTATAATTCTTTTCCTTCAATCTCGTGATGCCAGTGTGGTTGGTAACCAATCCAACTGTTTTTCCTTGGAGGTGTTTTGGATAGTCTTCAAGCAAAACATCAATTCCATTTCTTACTATTCCATTTTTACTTGGTTTAAGTGGATCAAGAACTATTATTTGTTTGTGGGGTTCATTACTGCATTTGAATGCAAGTAAACATAACATAAGTATTTTTATTAATCTCATTTTACGTAAATAATTTTTCGTTGGAGTAAAATATTTTCTGATACGAATTGTATGAAATATATACCATTTGAAACCTTGTAGCCTAGATCATTCCTGGCCTGCCACTTCTCTATGTGATTACCTGAATTAAAATTTTGATTTTCAAATAAAGTCTTCACTTTTTCTCCTGCAATATTAAATATGTGGGCAGAAACCTTTCTTTGTTTATCAATATCAAACTCGATTGTGACTGTAGGATTAAAGGGATTTGGATAGGTGTTTTTTATTGCAAAGTCTTTCGGTTGGATATCTATATCGCTGGTTAAGTTTTCTTCTATTGTAAGAGAAAAGGAAGCTGTATCGGATAGTTCCCCCATGCCAAAATCATTTACAATAATTTCAATGTTTGTCGTACCCATAAAAGGTTCATAGTCAATGCTTACTACGGACCCAGAGGTATGTCCATGTATGGTGGTGCTAACAGCGCTTGTATCTGTATTCACAGAAATACGATGAGCGTCTTGAATATTATTATCTGTATAGTTAACAAAAAAATAAAAGTTGTCTCCATTTCCAATCGTCGTATCTGGAATGGTTGTAATTTGTGGTGGTTCATTCTCTGTTGGAGTGCCTGTAGATTTAGAAACTATTCTTAGATCGTCAAAGTAAACTTTTCCGATCATTTGGCTTTCAAAACTAGGTTTTAATAAAAATCCGTCTAGATAATATTCATCACCATTCATCGTTTGGTCATTACTAATCCAGTTCCCAATTTGTTCTGCCTCCGAAAGATCCCACTCAATTAATTTCCACCCAGTCCAATCTAATTCTTGCCAGGCCATCACCTCGATTACATCATCCGAGAGAGATTCATCAATATACTCATAAAGTGAAATGCTAAATTGATTATTACTACCATCACTATATACATAAACCTGAAGAACATTGGATGTGTCTAAGACAACATCTGATGGCTCTCCTCCATTGTGAAGTCTTAAAAATGATGAAGGTGCATTTGGATCCCAGGCATATTGGAGAGATCCAGATTTTCTACCATCTAAGTTCATTGTTACACCTGGAACAAATACGAAGTTACTATAATTAAATTGAGTTTCACTTCCAAGAATTCCAACCGTGGAGCCACTACCATCTGGTTGCCACCATCCTGCCCCAGTATTGAATCTGTCTAGAAAATTTTTGCTGTTGTAATGGAAATCAGCTGTATTATAGTTGAAAATAAGAGGTTGTGAAAGAGTGTTCCCAAGTGTGTCTGAAAGATTGTGAATAGAAATAGTGCAAGTTGAATTACTTACAAGTGGTGAGAAAGGTTTTAATGACAAAGTTGTTTTTTCATCTATGGTATATTCAATATAGTCAACGGTTAGGTTTTGTTCGCCAGATTGAATTTGAAGAGACGTTTCATCAATAAAAGTATGATCTAAAATTTCATCAAACATAATATTGAAAACGGCTTCAGTATCAAAAGTGTAATTCAAAATGGGATAAATACTTGCAACCTGTGGACCTGTAAGATCTGTTGGTTCTGTATGAAATGTGACAGATATTCCGTCCCCTGAGACTCCATCCGCATTACCATCCAAATATTTTCCGATAATATCAGTCAAGTCTCCAGATATTACCAAAGTGTATTCCATGTCAAAATCTAACAATTCAAGAGGATATATGGATACAGCTCTTCCTTCATCCTGCCAGTGATTCGACCACTCTATGGTAATTTCGGTGTTAGGCGAAAGAGAAAATGCCTGTTGGAAAGATTCCTGATTCATTTCCTTTGAAAATTCAATTCGAATGACCGAATTTGCTGCAATAGTATCATTTTGGTTAATGTTGATATCTGTAATAATTGGTGAAAAAGAGGGGATAAATCCTGTGGTAGATTGTGCATAATTTTCTGATTCAATCCAGAAACGATTGAAATTTTCAACGCTTATATCGTAACTACCCTCATAGGGTTGCAGCCCGTCAAATGATATTGGTAGTAATAGATCTTCTTCTCCAAAGTGAGTAGAGTAAACCGAAGGTAAAATATTTATACTGTCAGAAGGAGAGAGACTTACGATGGTCCAAAGTGGAATTCCTTGCGAATTCCTTGTAATGTTTAATTGGTATTCTAGTTCATTTACTTGTGTGATGAAGCAATCGGGATTTGGTGTTACATCAGATATGCTTTCGTACTCTGGGATGTGTCTAATAATTGTCTTTTCTTGAAAAAAAGTATTTCCGGCTTCTTGCCAGTATTGATAGTCTTCCCATGTTCCACTGCTAAAAAATTGAAAACCATCAACAAATTCTATGTTTTGTACCATATTTACAATTCCAGTATGGTTCCCCCAAAGATTTTGGTCTGCCAATATGTAAGACCCTGGTCCAACTGAAAATAATCTGCCTTGGGATACACCATCCTGCAAGTATGGCAACCAACTTTCATTCGATCCTTGTAGCATTTGTACAAAACCATTTGGGGTTGTCCAATGGTAGTGCATAGGAGTTAATTGATCAACAAATCCTTGGTTAAACCAAAGGGCTCCATCTTGGTATACCGTTCCGTATCCTTGCCATCCACCCCAATTATATCTTCCTAAAACTGCAGCAGAAAGTCTAACATAAGGTTTAACAGCTTGAATAGAATCATGCAGAGTACTTACAAAAGTTGTAACGCTAGTTCTCCACCAATCTTCCCAGCTTGAAAAACCTTCAGGAACTCCATCAGAATAGGGATGATCTACATCATATAAGTATCTTCCTGTTCTGTTATTTTCCAGTTGATATAATGTTTCGGGATGGATAATACCATCAATCATATTGATTTCCTCGACTTGTTCCTCTGGAAGCATTTGCATAGAACCACTGGAGTATTCATTCCACCTCACGTAATCTAGGTGGAGACCATCTATATTGTAATTATTTACAATTTCCATAGCAACGTTGATGGTATATTGCCTTACTTGCTCAAGCCCAGGAGAAAGACTTCTGCTTGAGGTCATTGGATTCCCATCTCTATCTCTACAAACCCATTCTGGATGTTCTTGAGAAGGAGCTCCTTCATGCATACTGGATGCTTGAAAAACATTGAACCACGCATGCAATTCAAGTCCTCTATTATGCGCTGAGTTGACTGCATATTGAAGTGGGTCAAAGCCAGGATTTTCGTACCCTGCATAGTAACCCCAGGGTTCATGGCTAGAAAAATAGTATGATGTTCCGCTTTGTCGAACCTGAAAAAAAACGGCGTTCATGTTTGCGGAAACATGATTGTCCATAATTTGATCTATTCGATTCATAGTTTCATCAGCACTTTGTGACGAAGTTATGTATTCCCAAGTAATCACCCATGTGGCCCTAAATTCCTTCTCTAAGGGAGAAGTAAATACGTGACCTATAAGAACGATGAAAAATAAAATTACATATCTTAAATTGATCATTTATTGCACAACTAAGCTTATATTCTAAATATGAATTTCAACTTCCTAATTTACTAATTAAGACAATTATGTTATCCTAGGAATATTATTTTAAATAATATGTTAAAAAAACAATATTTTATAGCACTCCTTATCTGCAGCTTTATTTACTCAAATGAAAGTTCTCTTGATCTAATTAACCTTATTGAAAAAGGTAAGGTTTACTTTTCAATTAATGTTTCACTTGATGGTTCTTCTGCTGCCATAACCAATTCTAACTATTCACATTTACATATTGCCAATAATGAATATTTTAAAAATGTAGACCTGGAAAATATCAATGCTTTCCAATGTAAATGGTCTCCGAATGGTGAAAAACTAATGGTAATGCGATCATCATATGACAATAAGAGAAGATTAAATAGCTTAATTGTTTTAAATAAATATGGGAACCTACTAGATATAATTATTGACTTCTCAAGCCAACGTATCCTTCCAATTGGGTGGACTGGAAATAGTACCTTACATTTTTTATTGGATGATCAGCTCAAAACTAAAAATATTAACCAATCTAAAAATGAATGGGATTTGCCACTTATTTTTGCAATTAAAAATAAATTGTATGAAAAAGTAAGCGATGAAAGAGTTCAATTATTACATGAAGCACAGGATATGATTTTGAACTTGTCCTACTCATCCGATGCTACCCTTATTGTGTTTGAAGTATATGGTGATGAGACTGTTGTTATCCAAAATGAAAAATTTATAAAAACAGATATCAGAAATGGAAATGCTCCAACGGTTTCCCCAGATGGTGAAAAAATTGTTTTTATGATTATTGAAGATGATGGCTATCAAATTCAATCTGGATCAATATCCTATTGGGATTCAAGAACAGGTAAAATTTATCCTATTATCGAGGACCCAAAAGTGGTTGCTATGAATCCAGCCTGGGCCAATAACAATTTAATTTATTACATCAACTTTTTAGATGGTAGTATTAACTCTGCAAAGTTAGGCAATCAATGAAATTCTGGTTTTCATTTTTTTTATTTTTCAATTGCTACTTTGCTCAGGTCACAGGGCTAGAGGACTGGGATTTATTTATAGATCCAGGACACAGTCAAGATGAGAATATGGGTATTAATGGATACTCAGAAGCGAAAGAAGTTCTACAAGTTGGTCTACATCTAATGGATATTTTTAATGAGCAAACCGATATAGATACTGTTTACATCGCAAGAACAAACAACAACCAAAGTGTCTCCCTTTATCAGCGGACTAATTATGCAAATACTGTTAGTGCATCTTGGTATCATTCTGTCCACAGCGATGCAAGTGGCAATACGAATACAAATAGGACACTTTTACTTTGGGGCCAACTTAATAGTGGAGAGCCCGACCCTCCTCCCGGAGGCGAAGAGATGAGTCATTATATGATAGATGTTTTGACTCAAGGTATGAGGATAGAAACTACAGGATCATGGGGTGATTGTTCTTTTTATACATGGAGTGATTATTGTGCTAACTCAGGTGGACCCTATCTTTACGTGAACAGAAATACAAATATGCCTTCTGAATTAAGTGAACAAGGTCATCATACTAATCCAGCACAAAACCAATTGGTCATGAATGAAGAATATAAAAAAATGTTGGCCTATTTACTTTATTGGTCCATTCTTGATTACCATCAAATTGAAAGACCAATTATAGATCAATTAGCTGGACAAATTCGTGATATAGAGTCTTCAGAGCCCATCAACGGCGCACAGGTTCAAGTGGGGCAATTCCAATATACAACAGATACCTATGAATCATTATTTAATCAATTTTCTAGTGACGAAAATGAATTAAAAAACGGATTTTATTGGTTTGAAAACTTGCCAGGAGATTCCATTGAAATCATTATTTCAGCAGATGGTTACTATAGTGATACATCCTTAGTTTCCATGATAGATACTTTCATCACTTTTCATGATGTCCAATTGCTTTCAAGTCAGTCGCCTATTATTACAGAAAGTGTTCCAGTCCAAGGGGATACACTTTTTCCAGCTTGGGATTCTATCGAGTTAATATTTAGTCGTCCCATGGACACTCTTTCTGTTGTAGAATCTGTTATTTTAAGTCCTCAGGCTAATTTAGAGGGATTTTGGGAAAATAGTACTACCCTTATTCTAACGCCGGATTCTTTATCCGTTGAAACAAATTATATATTAACTATTCTAGATGAAGCAAAAGATATTTATGGCCACTTTATTGATGGAGACGAAAATAGTCAGGAGGGTGGAAACTACGAATTGCATTTTAGAACTGGACCAGCGGATATGTTTCCACCAGAAGTTACCAATACATTTCCTGAGAATATTTCATATGGTAACGAAATTTTCCCTATAATTAATATTCAGTTCGATGAGGTTTTGAACTCGGAAAGTAATATATCAAGCCATTTTTTGTTGGAGCGACTACTTGATAATTCTATGGTTCCTGGTAATTTGGTTTACTATCCAGTGGGCTCCAAAAGTTCAATATGTTACTTCCCAAACGAAAATCTGAATCCAAATGAGATATACATATCAAGGCTCTCTTCTGGGATATCCGATATTTTCAATAATGCAATCGAAATAAATCAATCCTTTAGCTTTGAAACCGGCAATACGGATTGGGTACATTATGAAATAGACAATCTTGAGATTGATCTAGGGAATCATTGGTGGGACCCTCAATCATCAGGTAGCACTCTTGGAATTATTTCTGATAGCACGTGGATAGAACCAAGCTCAGAGGCTATTAATTTACTTTATGATAGTAATTATTCGATGGAAGTGAATTATGGATGGAATCTTTCAAGCAGCGAGTGGCTGATCCGAATTTATTTGAGTGGAGGATCACCACGAGAAGTGATTTTCAATAGTTCTAAAATCATGCAGGCTTATGTATTTGGAGATGGATCTGGGAATAGCTTTCGGTTTTGCGTTGATGACAATTTTCCAAATGCTGGTAGTTCTAATCATGAAGTGAGCCCGTGGTTTGCTATTAATTGGGTTGGTTGGAAATTAGTTTCCTGGGATATGAGTACTGATGGTACAGGATCCTGGATTGGAGATGGTAATCTTGATGGAAGTATGAGATTTGATAGTTTCCATTTAAAATACAATCAAGGCCAATCACAATTTGGAAAAATCTATATTGATGATTTTCGATTAGTCGATGACGTTATTTTGTCAGCGAACGAAAATTATCCTGCATCAATTGTCAAACTGGGCAAAAATTTTCCAAACCCATTTAATTCATCTACAGAGATTTTCTTTTCTGTTCAAAATAACACTTTTATTCAACTTTCTATTTATGATATTATAGGAAATAAAGTAATGGATCTGGTTCAAAAAAACTATCAACCAGGTTATTATAACGTAAGGTGGGATGGATTAAATCAACATGGATACGAAGTATCTTCTGGTGTGTATATATACACAATAGTTTCAGATCAGTATAAAAGCTCATTACCTATGCTTCTAATAAAGTAATTACAAAATAGGAGTTACATCATACACTGGCTTGATAGTTTATTAATCGTAGTTTTTTTGGGTGGAATCATTGCTTACGGTTGGGTTCAAAGTCTCAAAAACAAAACAGTATCTGACTTTTTTTTAGGCAACAAAAATCTTCCATGGGTAGTTGCGATGTTATCCATCGTTGCTACAGAAACCTCTGTCCTCACCTTCATTAGCATTCCAGGTATTGCGTATAGAGGGAATTGGTTTTTTCTACAACTAGCAATAGGGTATATTTTAGGAAGAGTATTGGTATCTGTTTTTTTCTTACCTAAATACTTTACTTCTGGTATTACATCCATTTATGAAATTTTAGGAGAAAAATATGGCAAGCCAATTCAAAAAGTGGCTTCGGGAATTTTTCTTGTAACCCGTGTACTTGCAGATGGGATAAGGTTTCTCGCCACAGCTGTTATTGTGCAGGTAGTTACAGGGTGGTCCTTACCATTTTCAGTCCTTATCATTGGCCTGGTAACCGTGATTTATTCCTCTTTAGGAGGTATCAAGACAATTGTTTGGATAGACAGTATGCAATTTTTACTCTACCTTGCTGGAGGCTTGATTACCGTCCTTTTTATCCTTTTTAATTCGGAAGAACCTTTTGGAAGTATTGTTAATCAGTTATCCGAAACTGGGAAGCTAAGTATCTTTAATTTATCAGGTAATATTTTGGAGGATCCCTATTTTTTTATCAGCGCTATCATTGGAGGAATATTTTTATCCTTTTCTTCCCATGGAGTTGACTATATGATGGTGCAAAGAGTACTTACGACAAAAGATTTAAGATCTGGACAAAAAGCAATGATCGGGAGTGGAGTTTTTGTTTTACTTCAATTTGCAATATTTCTTTTTGCAGGTTCACTTATTCATCATTTTTTTGGTGGAGTTGAATTAGAAAAAGACAGGGAGTTTTCAACATTTATTGTTCAATATCTTCCAGTAGGTTTAAGAGGGTTATTGCTAGCAGGTATTCTTTCTGCTGCAATGTCTACGCTTAGTTCTTCAATTAATTCCCTTGCATCCTCAACGATAATTGATTGGTTTGGTGGAAATTCAAATTTAAGGTTTTCTAAACTTGTTAGTCTGTTTTGGGCTTTTGTTCTTATAAGCATTGCACTTGTTTTTGATGAGAGTGACTCTGCCATAGTTATTATAGGTCTACAGATCGCGTCCTTCACATATGGAGGCCTTTTAGGATTATTTTTATTAACAAAGTTTAAGAAGAAGTTTCACATAATCAGTTTAATATCAGGACTTCTATCAAGTCTGCTGATTGTTTTCTACTTAAAACATATAGGCTTAGCCTGGACTTGGTTCATCATGGTTTCGGCTTTTATTAACGTGGTTGTATGTAATATTGTTGATTTTTTTGTTCAGCACAAAAATGGTAAAATGTTTTTACTTCCTGTAGCTTTATTTTCACTTTGGGTTTTTTATATGTTGGTAAGTATTAAACAAAATAAAATACTAGAGCAGGATTCTAAATTATTAAAAACAATCTTGAATCAAGTTGATAAAAAGTATGCAGATATTATCAACGATCCTGATAAGTACAAATTCCAAGTAATGTATACAAAAATTAATCGAGATAAAAATAATCAACCAGAATTTATTTCGCACTCATTCGGAGTTGCGCCAGATAAATATTTTTATCCAGCAAGCACTGTTAAGCTACAAGTGGCAGCCCTATCTTTGGAAAGATTAAATCAAACTACATCAATTGATAAAGATACGTTTTTAAAAATTAAATCTGGCTTTGGCTCACTCGAAGGAGCAACCGTCGACAGCACCGCAAAATACGGTCTTCCAACAATTGGTCATTATTTACATAAATTATTTGTGGTATCTGACAACGATGCATTTAACAGACTTTATGAATACCTTGGCTCTGACCATATTAATTCCAGAATGTGGGAATTGGGATTCCCAAAAACAAGGATAAGACATCGTTTAAGCCTTTCGTTAACAGAAAGAGAAAATCAGTATGCAAATGCGATCCAATTCTATAAAGACTCAGGAATAATTTTTGAGCAACCTAGTCGAGAAATGAGACTAGATTTGGATAGTCCATTTGAAGACTTTCTTCTTGGGGATTCTCATAATGTAATGGGGGAAAAAGTTGAAGAACCAATGGATTTTTCTAAAAAAAATTTTATGAGCATTCCTGACCAGCATAAATTTTTGATTCAGTTAATATTCCCAACCGAAAATAATTCTGAAAACCAATTATCTCTTTCCGATTCAGATCGTAAATTTATTTTAAACAAGATGTCTATCCTACCAAGACATAGCACTCATCCAAAATATAATTCAAAGTTTACTGATGGATATTGTAAATTTTTTATGTTTGGGGATAGTAAAGCCACAATTCCGGACCACATAAAGATATTTAATAAAGTGGGTTTGGCATACGGATTTGTTTTAGACAATGCATATATAATTGATCAGAAGCATGGTGTGGAATTTTTTCTCACTGCAGTAGTTTACGGTAACAGGAATGGGGTGTTAAATGATAATATATATGATTATGATAATCTAACTATTCCTTTCCTTGCTGCAGTAGGAAATGTCATTTATAAATATGAAATAGAGAGAGAAAAAAAATATGCTCCAGATCTATCATATTTTCAACAATTGTAAAAAAATAATTGATAATGACTAGTAATAAAAAATATTTTCAAAATATAATTTTCAGTACTCTTGATTTTTTTCGAAGAAATATTTTTTACATAGGGTTTTTTTTCTTTATAGTAAATACAGTTTTTTTTATTTCTTCTTGTGAAGATAACAATGAAAAAAATAATCAGAATTTAGATCAAGACTCCATTGCTACTATTGATACAATACGTTTTCAAGATCTCACTTCGCTTTTTGAAAATAGATGTTATTCATGTCATAGTGAGCAAGAGTACAGCTTCTATGCTTTAAATCTGGATTCATATGAAAACACGATGCTGGGAAGTCAAAATGGTCCTGTTGTAGTACCATTCGATCCAGACAATAGTTTGTTATATACTAAATGTTCTGGTGAACATATTGATGGCGATCGAATGCCACAGGATAATGTTAATTTTTTTGATAGTCGTCCTGATAAATTACAATTGATATATGATTGGATTTTACAAGGCTGTATAGAATAAGTAAAAAGATATACTGGGTAAAAATTATGCTCAGAATAAGCATATCAATTTTTTAAGATGATTCTAGAAGAATGCGTCTTACAAATAAAAATGACTCTAATCTTTTTGAACTGAAATCTGCTGAACTTTCATTTAAAGAGTTTACTTCTACTTTACCACCTTGGTGAATAAAATCTTTTTTACCTAAACTAATGCCAACATGAGTTACTCTATTTTCTATTCCAAAAAATAATAAATCACCTTCAAAAATATTAGACCAATCTTCGTTAGGAGTAATTTTTATTCCCTCTAAAGCTTGTTGTCTTGCATCTCTGGGTAACTGAAGTCCGTTTGCTTTGAAAATTATTTGTGTAAACCCAGAGCAATCATTTCCTTTTGTTGAATTTCCTCCCCAAAGATAAGGTATCCCCATCATTTTATAGGCCTGGTGTAAAATTCTATCTGGTTTTATAGATTTTTTGATTGTTTTATCTATCAGTCCCATTTTATCTTTTTTTGCAAAACCGGACCTTCCATCAGGTAGCAAAATGGATACCCAGTTTTTGTTTTCCATTTCTCCAATAAAAACATTATTAAGAACCATATCAGCGATTGGTTGGCTAGTCTCGTAAGGGAGAGAAAAAATAGATCCCTGTAAGTTTTTAGTAGTATAATTGATTTTGTTTTCCCAATCGCTTTTTGCGACAGAGTCACAAATATGAAGACCTGTTTTATTTATCCAACCTACATAGTCATAGTGTGTTTGAGCTAAATACCATCCATCACTGTATCGTAGTAGTTTAACTGTATTGCCCATAATTGCTTGATCGACCATTTGACTTGAATGTCTTGGTTTTTCTCTTAGAGGAGTAACACTTACATTCACAATCGCAAAATTACTATCTCCCAATGAAGAATCAGGGAGTAGAATAAAATTATTAGTATACCCTTCTTTTGTTAGTAAAGAATCGGTAAATCGTATTAGGTTTGAGTGTAAAACTAAATTTGTGGTTTCCCCTTCCAAGGTCCAGTTCCCATTGGTCTGATAGAGGTTTGTGGTAAATATAGACAATGATTTGTCTTTGATGTAATTAACTTCCATGACATTAGCATATTTATTAAATGAATTAAGTATCTTTTTATGCCCACTACAATTAAAGGCAATAAAAAAAATGCTCAGGCTAATAAGATGAATAAAAATATGAGATTTTTTTTCCGTAATCTTCATTAAACGTTTCCAAAAAAAAGTTGGCAGAAAAAAACTGCACTTATTATTCCAACTAGATCTGCAAATAAACCTGCTACTAATGCGTGTCTCGATTTTTTAATTCCAACAGATCCAAAATATACTGCGAGGACATAAAAGGTGGTCTCAGTAGATCCAAACATCGTTGCGCCTATTTTTGCAATTAATGATTCAGGACCATATTGTTCAATTAAATCTGTTAAAAGGCCAAGTGACCCACTTCCAGATAAAGGTCGCATGAGTGCCAGTGGTAAATTTTCAGGAGGAAACCCAAAATAAATAAGTAATGGTGATAAGCTATTCAAAAGTAATTCCAACGCACCGGATGCTCGAAACATCCCAATAGCAACTAATATTGCAACTAAATATGGAATAATTCTAATAGCTATATTAAATCCGTCTTTGGCTCCGTCAACAAAGGATTCGTATACCTTTATTTTTTTAAATACTAGACCGTAAAAAGGGATCATGACTAATAGTAAAGGTATGATGTACCTTGAAATTTCATTAGTAAAAATGACAAAATTATCTATCATTGCTATCTTTTGTATCGATTTTAAAATGATTCAATTTTTCCAAAAACTTAACTGCGAAAATTGCTGCAATTGTTGACATACCAGTTGCTAATATAGTTGTAATAAAGATCTGATTTGCAGCAGCACCCATAAGAGCCACAACGGTAGCAGGTAAAATGAACTGAACACTTGAGGTGTTTATCGCCAAAAAAGTACACATAGCATTCGTAGCAGTATCTTTTTTTGGATTTAACTCTTGCAATTCTTCCATTGCTTTTAATCCCATGGGAGTTGCCGCATTGCCGAGCCCTAATATATTTGCGGCCATATTTAGTACAATGGATCCTATTGCAGGATGATCTTCTGGAACATCTGGGAATAAGCGAATGGTAATCGGTCGAATAGCTTTGGAAAGGATACTTATGAGCCCTGACTCCTCGGCTATTTTCATGGTCCCAAGCCATAAAGCCATGATACCAATAAGTCCAATTGCAATTTCAACTGCGGTTTTGGACATACTAATCGCTGCCTCTGTTACTGCATCGATATTGCCTGTAAAAAATCCCCACTACAACAGCAATAAACATCATTCCAAACCAAATATAATTCAGCATTTATTCTATATCCGAAACCGCACTTTCAAGTGTAGTAATGTATGGTTTATTTTTAAGCGCATTTAATTCTATGTGAACAGATATAGGAATTGTGCATTGATATTTGCCATGTCCGCAAGGAAAATTAGTTATGATAGGTATATCAAGATGCCCACACACGTTCATGATGATCTCATCCGTACTTTTACCAAATGGGATATCTTGATCTTTGAATTCATGTAATTCTCCAATTATAAGGGCCATTTATTTTTTTTAAGAACTTCAGCATTATGTAAATGAACTAACATTCGTTCAAATGAATATAAAATATTCATCAACATCTTCAAGAAAAAGGATGACATCATCTGTTTTTTAATGCATCAGAAGATCCTAATCTATTTGTTATTAATGTTAAATTACCACCCCAAATCTTCCCCTTGCAAATACCTGGAACGCAAAAATCCTTGGAGAGAAATCCTCAGGAGCAGAAATAGTTACCTTACTAGATGATTCCAACATATTTACCATAGAGTCATAGTTATATTGAACGAACTCTTTCCGAAAACTAGAAAGCATTGGTCCATGAAAAAGTAACCAAATTTGTTTTTTTGGGTTATTGAAGTCAGATAGGCAGTTATATCGCTATATCCCAAAAAGATTTTAGGATTAGATCTAATGTTTTCAAAGTCTAGTAATGGTAAAAACTTTGTTTGCTCCATAACCACCTCTGGCACAAAAAAATAGCATCAATCTCTGGATTTGAAAACATCTCATTGATGTCATCTGCTCGCTCTTGGGCAGTTCCAGCAAACGGTCCATATTGTAGATGATTACTTTCTACCGAGTTTTAATCTATATCCAGCATCAGAAAAAATATTTTGCAGATTTTTCTAAATCATCCTTATCAAGCCAGTAAGAAGGACTCACAATACCTATTTTAGAAACCTGGTTTTTAATTTTTTAGGTTTAACCATATAGTAGCTGCTTTATTATTGCATCTTGTAGGTTTCTGTAAGGCTGGGAAGAACCTCGATATCCACTCATCAATAAAGAAAAGGCTACAGGGCCGTACCGAGGTGAAAAAAACATAACCTGATAAGTTACTCACTCCAGAAAGCCCACCTGTTTTTGCCTTTACATATTTGCCTTCTGTTTTTAATCTTCTTTCAAGTGTACCATTACGATTACCCCCCGCCAGGAAGAGTGGAAATAAAATCATTTTTATATTGGCTTTCATACACCCATACTAAGAAAGTAGTAAGCTGTTTAGCGCTTGTGAGATTATATCTAGAAACACCAGACCCATCGGCAATACGCATTTGAGAAGTATCTATTAAAGCAGAACTGGCCAAAAGTGATTTAACGCTATCTAGTCCGCTTTTCCAATTCCCTTGAGTGATATTATGCCTGCCGATTGTTTTAATGAAAAGTTCAGCAGTGAGGTTATCACTTTCGTTCATTAGGTTTGAAGCCGATTTCAATTAAGGGCAATGATTTGTGTGTTGTAAGAGTATCTGCATTCCGGGTTACTTTTTTTTTTCATAACATAATTGATTTCTAACCCATATTTTTCCAACATTTCTTTTAAAAAGTGTTCCTGTAAACATGGTTGGATCATGAATATTTCTGCGTAAGGTATCTAATTCTTCTTTATAAAATATTTCTCCGGTAACACTAAAATCATTTTTTTTAGCAGACCAATCACGATCTATTTTTAGCTTCTTTAAATTAGTGTTTTTTCTTGACTGTTAATGATTGATTCTGGAATGATATATATTTTGTGTTTGGAAAATAATTAATGATTGCATTCTGGCCCTCTTTCCCAGGTCGAACATAAAAGTCTATGCAGTTATCATTTACTGATAGTGCACTAATTGGGGCTGCATACCACCATGGGCCTTCGTCCCACATCCACCCATTACCAAAGTAAACAGAATCTAAAAAAGTATCATCTAGGAATAATGTATCAATGAAATTTAATTTTTTTGATACTACATATGCTAAGGAATCAAGATCTTTAACGGTAAGGTCTGGATCTCCTCCACCTTGTAAAATAGCATTATTATTTTGCGTGAGTACACTTGTAAAAAAAAAGAAATCCCTTCCAAGAAAATCTAAAGCCGCAGCACAGGTAAATAATTTATTATTGCTTGCAGGCATTAATAATTTTTCACTATTCAATTCATAAATTGTTTTGCCAGTTTTGAGAGATACTACGCTTATACCCATGGTGGCTCCAAGATCTGAATCCACAATCAATTTATTTATTTTCTTTTTTAAAATTATTGATCCTTCGTTTGAAAATAAGCGGGGATGCGATGAGCAAGAAATAAGGAATAAATAAAGTATTAGAAAATATTTCACCGCATTACTACAATTTCTTCAAAAATGATATGAGTAATTGCTTACCGAAAAAATTACATTTATCAAATTCGCCTGTGGAAAGCCCAATCCGTTTAGAAAAGGTCTCTGATGCTTCAATGTGAGGTTGAAATGTCCAAATTGGAAGCGTTTTATGAATTAAACCTTCAATATTTACCATATTACTTATTGCAGCAATTTCAAAATCCTCAGGGCACTTTATCACTCCTTCTCGGTGAGAATAGATTAAAAAATCCTTTTTTGACTTTTCTAATAAATTATTTTTTAGAACTTTTACTTTACGGACACCCATCTTCTTAGAATCTTGCCAAAGTGCATCAACTGTTCCACCAAAAATATTAGCTAAAAACTGGTGGCCAAAACATATTCCTAAAATCGGAATATGTTTTTGAACGGCATTTCTAATTATTTGCTCTAAGCTAGATATCCATGGATAGGAGTCATGTACAGAAGCTGCACTGCCCATAAGAATAACACCTTTTGTATCAGAAAAATTGCGATTCATTGTTTTGGGGGTATGTATTGCTGGAAGATGATAGGTTGTTTTTAGTGGTGAGCACAAAGATATTTCATTGTATGATTCTATTTCAGGTATCTCCAATGAAGGATCAATTATCATTAAGTTCCCAGATTTCATAACGGAAAATAAATAAATTTTTCTTTAATAATTTTAAATTCTTTTCGTTTATGTTTATATTGATATGTAAATACAATCAAATTAAATGAAAAAATTAACCATAATATTAGGCTGCATAGCTTTTCTTTACGGGCAAACAGGAAAAATTACAGGCAATATTATGGACGCATCATCTCAAAAGCCACTTGTTGGTGTTAGTGTTATTTTGATAAATCAAGGAATAGGTGCTGATACGGATGAAAGTGGAAGATATACAATTATAAATGTTCCGTTAGGAAGCTATGAATTAAAAACTTCTTACATTGGATATGCTTCAGTTCTTGCCAAAAAGGTGATTGTTAATTCTGGCCGCACGACTGAACAAAATTTCTCCCTAAACCAAGAAACGATTGAAGGTGAAGAAATTACGGTTATTGCGGAAAAGCCTCTGGTTTATAAAGATCTAACCTCAACTCAAAAGATCACCACTTCTGAAGAAATATTAAACATGCCTGTAGAATCATTTTTAGGAGTATTAACTACTCAAGCTGGTGTCAATGTAGGAGCAGGTGGTGCATTACATATACGTGGTGGTCGAAGCAATGAGGTTGGTTATTTTATTGATGGTGTTTCTGTTAGTAATCCATTTTTTACAAATAGCCTAGCTGTAAACGTATCAAATAAAGCTTTGAGCGAATTGAAGGTCGTCAGTGGAGGTTTCAATGCTGAATATGGAAATGCAATGAGTGGTATCGTAAATCTGCAAATCAAGGAGGGAAGGGAAAACTACGAGAGTAGCATATCTTTTTACACGGGTGATCGCTTTTCAAAAGATATTTCTTTGTATCCCAAAATTGATCAATTTGAAATATTCAATAGAAAGACAATTGAGGGATATTTTTCTGGTCCAGTACCCCTTATGAAAAACAAGCTAACATTTAACTCAAGTTTAAGGTATTCATCACAAGATGGTTATCTATACGGAATAAGAGAACATGATGTGCATGACAAGGCTAGTTTTTTCACAAACAATTGGTACATAGAAATGGGAGGGGATGGTGATACAGTCTCAATGAATCCGAGTAAAAGTCTTAACTCACTATTAAAAATTACCTATAAGGTTACCCCTCGTTTAAAATTTTCAGGCCAATATATTGGTTCCAATTCTCAAAGCCAATCCTATGTGCATTTCTATAAGTATAACCCTGACGGTCGCTCTCAATCATTATCTAACAATTATAATGGCTCTTTGAAAATAAATCATGCAATAGGAAAGAAAACTTTTTACGAGGCTCATATTTTTTCTAACCAAACCAATTACAAATCTTTTCAATTTGCCCCACTAGACTTTGGTAGTGCAATTCCGTTTCAAAGCGGAGAAGATTATGGGAATGAGGAAGATGCTCTTCTTTTCATAAGGGATGCTGGGCAATACATAATAGGTTCAAACACAATAACAATTCTAAATGACAGCACTTATATTCTGCCCAACTCGAATTATGCCTCCTCTCAAAACATTCAAGGCGCACCTAGTAGCCCTACTTTTTCTTTTGGGGGATCCAATAGAGGACACACATACAGATATTCAAAATCATATGGTGGTAAAATAGATTTTACTTCTCAAGTAAATAATAGACACGCACTTAAGATGGGACTGGAGTACAGACTTGACAACCTAAATGAAAGACTTTTTAGTGTTTTGTATGATGACAATACTTATAGAATTCCCACAATTGGGCCAGAAAATGCTTCTCCCTCTCATAGTTATTATTCGGAGAATGCGATATTTTTTAGTGGCTATATACAAGATAAACTTGAATACGAAAGTTTCATAATGAATGTGGGTATTAGATATGACCTATTCGATCCTCAAAGTTCTCATATTGATAGTTTATTAAATCCTGAAAATTCGCTTATAAAAAGTTCTAAAAAAGCAATGTGGTCTCCAAGAATTGGAGTGGCATATCCAATTACAGATGAAGGTATATTACACTTTTCTTATGGACATTTCTATCAAATGCCTACGATGAGAAATTTATTTCTAAAAAATATTTTTGGTGCGGGTTTATCTCCTACAATTGGATACAGTGATTTAAAACCTCAAAAGACAGTTATGTATGAGTTTGGCATGCAACAGCAGTTAAGCAGGTTTTTAGCAATTAATGGTAGCATATTTTAT
>JBJKZY010000028.1:0-42040 GCA_045568995.1 Fidelibacterota bacterium
TGAAAGAAAATTGGATTTTTATGATCTCCTAACGCAATGTGACTAATATTTGGTTTTATAATATTTAGATTATTTGAATTAATATCTAATTCACTAAATAAATTTGGGTTTATCCATTTTATTGAGTCATTAATAGCATTACATCTAAAACCTGAAGAAAATTCTATCGTAGATGCTAGACCTCCAATTGTGTCCCTAGCCTCTAAAACTAAAACTTTTTTTTTGGCTTTACCTAAAAGAGCAGCAGAACTTAAACTGTTTATACCGCTTCCAATAATGATAACATCATAGTGCCTCATTTTAATATACCTAATATCTTTTTTGCTGCCATTTCACCTGGTGATCCAGTAATGCCTCCTCCTGGATGTGTACCAGAACCACATTGAAAATAATTTTTTATAGGAGTGGTATAATCTGCCCACTTTACAGCAGGCCTAAGGGAAAATAATTGTTGCACTGTTAATTCACCATGGAAAATATTCCCCTCTGTGAGTCCAAATGTAGATTCTAAATCAGAAGGTGTTAAAACCTGCCGATGTAATATTAAATCTTTGATGTTGGGTGCATAGTGTGCTAAAGTATTAATTACTGCATCTCCAAAAGCTTCGCGTTTTTCATTATTCCATCCTCCATTTATATCATAAGGAGCATACTGAACAAAACATGACATTACATGTTTCCCTGGTGGTGCCATTTCTGGATCCAGTACAGATGGCAGGATGATATCCATAAATGGTTTTTGGGAGAAATTACCGTATTTTGCATCATCATAGGCTCGTTCTAAGTGATCATAGCTTGGGCTTATTGATATCGCTCCACGAAGATGATGACCTTCTCCTGGAAGACAGGTAAAATTAGGAAGACCATCTAAAGCTAGATTAACTTTTCCTGAAGAACCACGAATTCGGAAGTTTTTAATTGATTGTAAAAAATCGGAGGGAAGCTCGTTCTCATCAATAAGTTTTAGAAAAGACATTTTTGGGTCTAAACCAGAAATTACCATATCAGATTTAAATTCATCTCCATTTTCCAAAGCAACACCGATCGCTCTACCGTTTTTTATAATTACTTTTTCTACAGCTGCCTCAGTTAATATGTTTGCACCAAAGTGCTCAGCAGATCTTGCAATGGCCATGCTTACTTCACCAGTTCCTCCTCTTTGAAACCCCCATGCTCTAAAAGCACCATCAATATCTCCCATATAGTGATGGAGCATTACATATGCTGAACCAGGAGAACGTGGTCCCATAAATGTTCCGATAATTCCACTTGCTGACATAGTCGCTTTAAGAGGCTCGAATTCAAACCATTCATCAAGGAAATCTGCAGAGCTCATAGTCATAAGTTTTGTAAGGTACTCAAATTGTTCTAAAGATAAGCTTTTTATATGATCTAATATTTTTTTCATATTTGATAGATCTGAAAGAGAAGGCCGAAGTGCATTGGGAGCAATTGTTTCAAGAATAGGGCGTACCGCCATACCTACCTGCCCCATTCGAGGTCCAAACCGCATATATGCTTCAGCATCTTTCAAAGAATGCCTTGCAATTTCACGGTAGGTTTGATCAGGGTCTGCTGTTCTTATTAAATAATCATTTTCTAAGGGGGTAAAAGTGCTTTCTAAAGGTAATAGTTCTAATCCAAAACGAGGCAGCATTAGTTCTCGCATAACATTCGCTTTCATAAGACTGACTACATAAGAACAAACAGAAAATTTAAAACCTGGAAAAATTTCTTCTGTCACTGCTGCTCCACCTAGGACATGTCGTCGTTCTAGAACTAAGACTTTTTTATCTGCCCTGGCTAGATATGCTGCAGCTGTAAGACCATTATGTCCGCCACCAATTACAATAGCATCATATTTATTTAACTTGGACAAGATCGTTTCCTTTTTGGATTAAAAAAAGGTGTTTTGATCACCCTTGAATTGGTTGTTTTTCTAAAATGTTCAACTTTTAATTCAAAATCAAGATTAGTGCCTTCTTCTGCAAAATCACTTTTGACATGTGCTAAAGCAATATAACGTTTCAATATAGGAGACCATGTCCCACTAGTTGCATATCCAATTTGTTTATGATTGAAATATAAGGGTGTACTGGTACGCCAAGCAGTAGATGGAAGACCTGGTGCCAGTCCTGCTTCACGATACAATTTTTCTAATGAATCCCAATCAATTTCAATACCAACAAACTCCCAAGTTGATTTTTTTTTTATTTCTTTTTCCAACGATTTTTTACCTATAAAGTTGTTTTTGTCCATTTTGACAGTCCAATCTAATCCTAATTCAAAGGGAGAGGACTTTCTTGATTCAATTATAGCATGCCGAGAAGAAATATAATCAACATCCAATAATATTAGACCTGCTTCTATTCTAGCAATATCCAAAGCTTGTAAGCCTGTTGGAGTAATTCCATATGGTTTCCCTTTCTCTATTAAAGTATCCCAAACTTTTAAAGAATCCTTTGGCTCAATCCATAATTCATAGCCAAGGTCACCTGTGTATCCTGTACGAGATATTAATACATTGCAATCCCCAATTTGAGTGTTTATCATCCAAAAAAATTTAAGTTGATCTAATGAATCTTTAGCCACAACATTCAATATTTTTCGAGAGTTTGGTCCCTGTAATGCCAGAGCTGCTGTACTACTTGAATCATCTTGAATTGTTAGATTAAGATTTTTAGCATTACACTCTATCCAATCCAAATTTGGTTCTGCACTGGTAATACGAAATTTATCTTTTGATAATCTTTGTATTGTCCCGTCATCGATAACTTTACCGTTTTCATCACACCAAGGTGTGTACATTACCTGGCCTACTTTACATATATTTATATTTCTCGTAACTAATCTATTAAGATATGCCTGAGCGTCAGGCCCTTTTATTATATATTTGCATAAAGGTGTAATATCTAAAAGAGCTGCCTTAGTACGAATTGCAAAATATTCATTTTCGTGATTTAGTTCATAATTAGTAGCAGATAAATAACCCGACCATCTGCGCCATTCTTGAGACTCGTTTAGTTTAGATGTTCTTTCAAAAAATGGTGAAAGCTTTAGTTGGGTCTCTGCGTAAAAGTTGTTTTTATAGCTCATGCGACTTCCCTTAGAAAAGGCCTAGTAAGACAAGTAGGCCCACCAGCGCCTTTCAATGAAATTTCTGATCCATCATATGTAAGAACCTCTATTCCTTTTTCCTCAATAAGGTTTTTTGTGATTGGATTTCCATTCGACCATGATAACTTTTTTATAACCAATTGCTAAAACATTACAACCCATAGAATCATATTCTGAGTCAGGGACTTCAATTAATTCAAATTTTCTATCAATTAAAAACTGTATAAATGAGACTGGAAGTAAACGAGGATAAATTAAAAATAGATTTTGATCTAAGGGTGATAGATTGCTCATGAGATGAAGGCAATCATTTTTCCCATTCCAATGCGGAAGTGGAACAGTGATGATGTTTTCTACAAGATCTCCTAGAATAGTTTTTAATTGTTTAATTCCAAGATTATTTGATCTATATCCTTCACCTATTGCTATTGTTTTTTGATCAATCCAGACTACATCTCCACCTTCTAGCTTTCCAGGATTTTCAATGTGTCCCAATATAGGTACATTAATTGATTCAAAGTATTTCTTTACGGCATGAGGTTCATGAATCCTATCTTTTTTACCCATATTACACAGAATAATTCCTTTATCAGAAATGACACAAGGGTCATGGGTATAGATAGAATCTAAAGTTGTATCTTTATGAGTTGGTAAATAATGTACTTCAATTTCAAATGTATTTATTAGCTGTAAAAATTTTTCATAGTCTGAGCATGCAGTTTCATAATCCGGTACTCCTGCATAGTGAAGATGTATAGATTCACTTTTAATATTAGATTGATTGATGAAAGCATGTTGTGGATGCTTTACAAGAATTTTTTTAATGGGACTTACCATGTCTTGTCCACCAAAAAGTTTCATGATTTAATTTAATGATCCTTCAATACACGTAGTTTCAAATCCCCCACGTATGTTGTATAAAGTGGTAACTATTAATTGGTTTGTTTTTAGAACGGACTGTAGATCATCATAAATTCGCTTTGTTGCCGCTTCTTGATATATCCCAACATTTCTAAAGCTCACAAAGTAATACTTTAGCGATTTCAATTCTATGCACTTACCACCTTTTGGGTAGTATTCTATTTTGACATAAGATATATCTGGCAAACCGCTAAATGGGCATACTGCACTAAATTCATCTGTCTCAGTTTTTATGTATTGATCTTTACTGTCAAAATCAAAAACCTCTAACTGTGTTTTATCAATATGAGATTCGTCAAGATATTTAAATTTTTTCCCTTCTGCTTTTGCCATACTATTCTCCTTGATATATGCATCCAGTTAAATCGGTTTCTTTTATTTCTATTTTCTTTAAGGATGGCAAAGTCTTAAATAGCCTTTCCCATATCCATTTACATAGATTTTCACTTGAAGGGTTTTCAAGCCCTTCAATTTTATTTAAATAAGAATGATCAATAATTTTTTTTATTGGTTTAAAGGTGAGATCAATATCTCCAAAATCCATAACAAAACCACTGTTTTTGTGAATCTCGCCTTCAACGGTAATAATAATTTTGAAAGAATGGCCGTGTATGTTTTTACAAGGATGTCCATCTGGCAGATTTGGTAGAGACCGGGCTGCTTCAATTGCAAATATTTTATATACTTCCATAATGTAAGTTTAAGGTATTCCCATGATTTTATGGGTTTGAAGACTAAGGCTCCATTGTGGGTTTTTCATAATGAATTCTTTAGATTTTTTAATATTTTTCTTTTTATTTATACCATCCATTGGTTGAATAAAAAAGTGATCAAAACTTAATTTTTCATATTGTTTCGGATTTATTTTATTTTGTGGAAATACAAGCTTTAGCTCATTCCCAGTTTTTAAAATAAAATCTGCATCTGCTTTAGGACTTACGCATATCCAGTCAATTCCAGCAGGTGGTTTTATAGATCCATTTGTTTCAATTCCAATTTCGAAACCTATATTATGCAAACTGCTGATTAGTTTCTCATCAAGTTGAAGAAGTGGTTCGCCACCAGTACAGACAACATAAGGTTTTGCAGGATTATTGTTTGGCCATAATTTTAAAAGAATTTTTTTTATTTGATTGATTGAATATTTTCCACCGTTTGGTCCATCGGTACCTACAAAATCTGTATCACACCAGTTACATAAAGCTGTGCTCCTATCCTTCTCAATTCCAGACCATAAATTGCAGCCTGAAAAACGAATAAATACCGATGCCCGTCCAGTATGAAACCCCTCGCCCTGTAGTGTGAAATATATTTCTTTTATTTTATACATTAAGATTCTCGATATGAAAGTGGGTCAAGAGTATCAGCTTCTTGAAAACCTTTTAGTCTTAGTATACATGCGTCGCAGTGTCCACAAGGGACACCATCTTTAAGCGGGTCATAGCAACTAGAAGTTAGACTGTAGTCTACACCTAATTGTAATCCATTTAAAATAATTTCTGATTTTTTCATATTTATTAATGGTGTATGAATTTTAAAGTTTGTCCCTGAGACCCCTGCTTTTGTAGCTAGGTTTGCAGTTTTTCAAATGCTGCAATGTATTCAGGCCTACAATCAGGATATCCACTATAATCTAAAGCATTTACTCCAATAAAAATATCAAAAGCGTTTAGAGTTTCAGCCCAAGCTAGTGCTAGAGACAAAAACACTGTATTCCTTGCTGGAACGTATGTTAAGGGTATATCTGTCATTTCAGATTCAGATCTATCTTTTGGGACATCTATTTCATCTGTTAGAGCAGATCCTCCAAATTGTGCTAGATCTATATCAACTACGCTATGATTTTTGATCTGATAGTGATCCACAATCTTTTGTGCTGACTTTAATTCAAAATCATGACGTTGGCCGTAGTTAAAAGTTAAAGCATATAGTTCGAAACCTTGATTTTTCGCAATTGCAAAACAAGTTGTAGAGTCTAAACCTCCAGAAAGCAAGATAACAGCCTTACTATTCATTTAAAATATTCTATGAATAAATTCATGATTTTAAATCAATCTGTGACAAAAAATACAGCATTCCCAAAAAGGACTTTGCTATCGTACCAAAAAGATCGAAATAGGATATTGTCAGCTATATAAATCACCTTTCCTTTCTTTGCATCGTGAACTCCAAAAATCAGGTTATTTTTGATTTGTTTTTTTATTTTGTGTCCCATAAATCCTGAAATAACTGAATTAGGATCCTTTAAAATTCCTACATTCCAACCATTTAGTAATAATGGGTAAAGCGTTTTTTCTAGTTTTAGATTATGATAATATTTTTCGTATCCAAAAGCCAATGGATGTGAGTTGTCTAAGTCGACTCTTACAATACTTCCATAAACTGAATTTTTTAATCGGTCTCTTTTTCGCTCTCCATATTTTTTATCTCTCTCTTTCAGCTTTTCTTTTTCAAGGATTTTTTTTGCTTCTTTTTTTGCAGTTTCAGATTCGTATGCAGTTAAACCAAACCCTTTTTGATCTACAAATTTTTTCATTGCTGATCCAATTATTATTAATCGACCACCATTATTAACCCATTCTAGCAATTCTTTTGGAGGTGACGACTTAATCAACAGAGAAGCTCCTGTTTCTTTTTTAATCTGTGCACTTGTAGGCGTTGTTGTCTTAAGAAAACTATAGTTACCATTGGGAAGGATTAAGACATCCAATTCATCCAAAGGAATAGATTTATAGTTAGATGAATTAATAATAGAAATAGGGAATTGAACTTGTTGTTCAAAAAAATGCCAGATTTCACCAAAACTACCACTCGAGATTCCATCACCAGCGAGTATCCCAACTTTGGGTTTTGTAATTACATTAAAATTAGAAGACCCAAGGTCAATCCCTTCCGAGGAAGATCCTGTTTTTATACTCTTAATTTCAGGGGAATGATTTGTTGATGCGGTTTGTACAATTTTATGAAGTTTTGAACCAAGATGCTCATTTCCTCTTGGTGATATGAATAGTGCTCCGGGTTTATAATCTATTCCTTCATGTTTAAAAGGTTTTTCAGCGACTCGGACGGTAACTTGATGATTTAAAATTTCAGCTAAAAATCTTAAATCATTAATTGTGCCCCATTTTGAGAGGTATCCATAAGGATCCTCATCAATATTGGACTCAGTTGGCGAAAAAGGAAAATTTTCTTTTAATATTAATTTTACATTGTTTTCTATTGCATAGGCATCTAAACCATAGATATATGGGAGTGACCATGCTGTTATATCGTAAGTAAGTGTGTCCGATAAAAATGTTTTCGGTTCAAATAAAACACTAGTTAATATCCCTAGCTTTTGTCTGGCGGGAATGCATATATCTTTGGCTGTAATCTTAATATTTTTTCTTTCTCCAGTCATATAATCATAAGCATTTTTAATAGATTTAGGTTTGCTCGATGAAAGAAAACCAAATTCAATTTTATTTAGTTTTAATAAACTTATTAGATCGTGGACTTTATTTGGGTGATTACTTCCAGATATGACAAAAGTTTTATATTTATTTTTTTTATTTGAAATTGGTGAAGTAAAAAAAGATTTAAACTCTCTAAGGACTTGATCTACATTTTCATAAGTAGCCTCAATAGTAGCAATTCCTGTTAGGTAGTGATGGTCGATTCTTTCTTTAAGAGTAAGTGTATCTTTTGCCTCTGTTTTAATTGCAAGCCCTGCTCCAATTCCACCTTTTTCATATGTCATTCCTAAGGCACCATTAAAGATTGGATATGTATCGCCAAAGCCAGGATACAATAGATCAAACTCCTCATTTCTAAAATAGAGAAGCTGGTTTTTATCAAAATAACTCGCATTATTTTGCCCAATCATTTTTTGAAATTCTTTTTGCCAGTCCGTAATTAATTCATGATAAGGTTCGACTGCAGGAGCAAAATAATATGGTTCATCATAGTATTGCTCATGATAATCAACATGTACATGAGGCATCCATTTTTTATATAACCTAATTCTTTCCTGAGTTTCTTTTTGTGTCTGCCAACACCAGTCTCTATTTAGATCGTGATAGTAATGGTTTGTTCTTCCTCCAGGCCAAGGTTCTTTGTGGCTTCGTGTATATGGATCAATATCTGGAATCGTATTTCCAGTCATCCTATAATAATTTGCATAACGGTCTCTCCCATCTGGGTTAATACAAGGATCAATAATTAAAATAATTTTCTCTAGCCATTTTAGTTGTTTTTCATTCTTTACGTTTGCAAAAGAATATAAAGTCTTGATCGCAGCTTCCATAGAGCTAGATTCGTTACCATGTACTGAATAGCTTAGCCATACTATTGCATATTCACTTTTTTTTGTATCTTTTTCTATTAAACCAGATGAAGCCAGGTGGTTTTTTCGGATGTTTTCTATAGATTGTTTATTATTAGGATGTGTAATTATTGATGCAATCAGAGGTCTGCCTTCATATGTTTCACCGTATTGAACCAAACTGATATGGGGTATAGCGTTAGATACATGCTGAAAGTAGTCGACAGCATCATGATGAAAAGAAAATTTATCTCCTAATTCATACCCTAAGAATTCTTTTGGAGTTAATAAGTTAGATGAAAATAGTATTGAAGCCTTAAACACATAGAATAATATTTTGAATGTTTTTTTTATCATGTTAAATCCTGAAGGTGATTTTTCGGATCAATATTTATAATCCTTTTTGTTTAAAGTCGCGCTTATAGTATAATGGAAAGTTACCAAAAATATGTTACTAGTTAAATTATAGGGTAAGAATTATTATATACAGCTTATTTAGATAAAATTTTGGAGAAATTATGAAATTTTCAAGAGAAAAATCTCAGCCGATCTTTGATCGAGCGATGAATGTGATGGTTAAAGGTGTTAGTTCAAATTTTCGATTTTTAGGAAAACACAGTACCCCCGTTATTGCAAAAGGAAAAGGAGCACATATTTGGGATGCTGATGGAAATAAATTTATTGATTATCGCTTGGGATGGGGCCCAATTATACTTGGGCATGCGAACGATAGAGTTTCACAAGAAGTAAGCAAATATCTAGATAACGGAACCTCTTTTGCTGCCACCACAGAATTGGAAGTTATAGTTGCCGAAAAGTTAGCAGCTATGGTCCCGGATATGGAAAAACTAAGATTTACTAATACAGGAACAGAAGCTACAATGCATGCGCTTCGAACTGCTAGAGGATACACAAATAAAGAAAAATTTATAAAATTTGAGGGCCAATATCATGGGGTTCATGATTATGTTATGTTTAGCACAGCTTCTTCACCAATTAGCGCTATGGGCTCGAGAACTTCACCCATTCCTGTACAAGTAGGGTCAGGGATTCCAAGTAAAATAAGAGAATATGTATATTGTTTACCTTTTAATGATTTTGATGCAGTGGAAAAATGTCTTAATGATCACCATGGTGAAATTGCGGCTTTGTTGGTTGAACCATGCTTAGGGAACATTGTAGGCATTGAGCCAAAAGAGGGGTTTTTAGAGCATCTTAGAACTATGTGCGATAAGTATAATGTCGTGCTCATATTTGATGAAGTGAAAACAGGTTTTCGATTATCGAATGGAGGAGCACGGGAAACGTATGGGGTGATTCCTGACATTTCTACTTACGCAAAAAGTTTAGGCAATGGTGTACCTGTTGCAGCATTTGGGGGTAAAAGTGAGGTGATGAATGTTATTGGTGGCGGAAGTGTCGCCCATGCTGGAACTTTTGGTGGTAATGGTGTCAGTATGTCAGCTGCGAATGCAGTTTTAGATATATTAAATGAAACACCTGTGCTCAAAGATTTATCTGTAAGAGGCCAAAGACTTAAAGAAGGTATGGATAAGATACTGGATGAAGCAGACCTTCCACATCAAATGTGTGGTCACCCCAACATTCAAGGGTTTTTAATTACGGAAAATAAAGTTGAAGAAGTAAGAGACCTAGCACATAGTGATGATGATATGTATGAAAAAATTATGGGACACATGTTTGACCGAGGAGTTTGGGCTGAAGATGATCCAAGAGAGCCATGGTTCTTGTGTGCTTCACATACTGATGATATAATTGATGAAACATTAAATGTTTTTCAAGATTCTGTAAAAGCTTCTTTAAAATAGTTTATGATTTCTCAGGTATATTGGACAGAAGAATATCCATTAGGAGAAACTTATAATGTATCTACAAAACTTCCTGATAAAGTTGATTTTGTAATTATCGGTAGTGGATACACTGGTTTAACTGCTGCTAGGGTACTTGCAAAAGCGGATAGATCTGTTGCTGTTTTTGATGAAAAAAAAATTGGTTGGGGAGCGAGTTCTCGTAATGGAGGAATGGCTACTCCAGGTTTAAAACAAGATATTTTCAAAATATATAAAAAATATGGTATAGAATATGCTAAGGAATTTTGGAAGGCCTCAGTCGATGCTATCGATTTATTAGAAAATATCATTGAAGAAGAAAAAATTAATTGTGATTGGTCTCGCAATGGACATATTGCCCTCTCTTGTAAGCAGTCGCACTATGACAAACTTCCTGAATATGCCAATTGGATTCAAAAAGAGCTTGGTCATAAAAAAACATTGGTTCCGAAAGAAGAAATTCATTCAGAAATAGGGACCAATTATTATTATGGAGGACTATCAGATGAAGTTAGTGGAGGACTGCAGCCAGCAAAATATGTTGATGGATTAGCAAGGGCATGTGCTAATTATGGTGTACAGCTTTTTGAAAATAATCGAGTTTGTTCTATAAAAAAACTTGGAGAGGTTTATGAGGTTGTAACAGATAAAGGTGCTGTAAAGTCAAAAAAAGTTATTATTGCTACCAATGGTTACTCAGATATGTTGGTGCCCGAGTTAAAGCCTAAAGTATTTCCTGTTGGGAGTTATATTATTGTTTCAGATGTATTACCTGAAAAACTTCAGAAAAAACTAAGCCCGAAAGGAAGGATGTTTTACGATTCAAAATGGTTTATAAATTATTTCAGGTTAACTCCAGATGGACGAATGCTTTGGGGGGGTAGAAATGATCTTAGTACGGATCTTGATTTAGTGGAAAGTGCTTCTATTTTATCAAGGCAAGTACGAACTGTCTTCCCTGATTTAGAAAAAACAACCTTCACGCATACCTGGACAGGTAAACTGGGTATTACATTTGATCTTATGCCTCACATAGGTGAGGTAAATGGCATTCATTATACTTTTGGATATGGTGGGCATGGGCTTTCTATTGCAACCTATTTGGGTAATGAAATTGGATTATTATTATCAGGTCAAAAAAAGCGTAGCCCCTTTGAAGAAATTTCACATCAGACCATGTTTTTCTATAGAAAAGATCCATGGTTTTTGCCTTTTGCAGCAAGATACTACCAGTTTCTGGATTGGATTTCTTAGCGGATGTACCATCTTGAAATAATCGATTACATAATAGTTATAGCTTATCTTTCTGGGATGATAGGAGTTGGATTATGGTTCGCAAAAAAACATACTGATTTTGAAGATTTTTTTTTAGCAGGAAGATCTTTAACAACTCCAATCTTAATCACAACTCTTATCTCTACTTATTATGGTATTGATGTTTTATTTGGAGACACACAGCTTGCCTTTACAGATGGAGTAGTTGCTTGGTTTGGCTATGCTCGCCCAACTTATGCTTTTTTCTTAATTGCTGCTCTTCTACTTGCAAAACGATTGAGGAGAAATGATTTTAAGAGTCTTCCAGATATTCTTTACTTCTATTACGGTGATAATGCAAGGTATGTTGGAGCACTTACCTCTTTTATCTATTCTCTACCTGCTCTTTCTTTATATGGCTTTGGCATGTTGGCTGAGGTAGTACTTGGCCTAGACCCTATTATTGGGATGTTTGTCCTTGGGGCAATTGCATTGGTATATACCTTGACTGGTGGATTTTGGGCAGTCGCACTTACGGATTCAATACAGTTTGTAATGATGTGTATAGTAATTGCTATTTCATTTCCTTTTGCTATGAGTTTTATAGGTGGATTTGACTCAATGATAGAATTATTGCCTGAGAGTTATTTTGACACACTTGGAGACTTAAATATATTTTTAATAATTATTTATGCTTCAACAGGCCTATCGATACTTGTGGAGCCTACATTTTATCAGCGGATATTCGCAGCTAAGTCGTATAAAAACGTTCGCAATGCATTAATTATAGGAATTTTTATTTGGGGATCTTATGATTGGATCATCACAGCTTTAGCTATGTCAGCAAAAACAGCGGTTATACAGGGTGCATTGCCTTCAAGTGTATCACCAGATGCAGCTCTTTTAACTATTGTCATTGCTGCGTTACCTGCTGGGATTGTTGGTTTATTTATTGCAGGTGTTTTATCCACAGAAATGTCTACACTAGATTCATATTGTTTAGTCGCGGGCGGTAACGTTTCCTATGATATATATAGACCTGCTTTTAAGCCAGACATATCTGATAAGGAATTAATAAAAGTTACTAGATATGGAGTCCTTTTATCTTGGGTATTAGGATTTGGAATAGCAACTGCCTTTCAGCAGATGCTAGGCCTTTGGGTATTTTTATCTTCTATATTAATATCAAGTACATTGGTGCCAATTCTGTTAGGCTTATATATTAAAGGTTTTAGAAAGCCTCTTGCGGGTTTTATTAGCTCTGCCTCGGGTTTATTATCCACAGTTATTCTCAATATTTATATTATGTTAAAAGGCACATTTGACCCTTCAGAGGAAACATATATTGTGACCTGGTTTGGGATTGATTTTTTACAAGAATTTGTTATGTATGTTACCGTCCCAATTTCTTTAACAGGTTTTTTTATTGGTCTACTCATCGAAAGTAGAGGGGATTAATGAGCTATTGGGAAATATTTACATGGCTAACTGTTATAACGTTAGGGATAGGATCTATAGTTGTATTTATGTTCTTTATAAAGGATATAAAATATATTTTAGAAAAATTTCAAAAGGGGAAAAATGAAGTATAAAAATTTTATAAACAATGAGTGGCGGGATTCAGATTCTGGTAGGACTTTTGAAGTAATAAATCCATTTACAGAAAAAGTCATTGCCGAAGTTCCTGCCTCTGGTAAAAGCGATGTGAATAAAGCAGTCGAAGCCGCTCAAGTTGCTTTCAAAGATTGGGGTACAATGATCGCAGGTGATAGACGTGATTATCTTCAGTCGCTTGCTCAAACCTCATTAGATCATGCTGATTCATTAGCAAAAACAATTTCAAAAGAAATGGGAAAGCCTCTAAAAGATGCAATGACCGAAATTGAAGATCTTTCGGAATATCTTCAATATTATAGTGAACTTGCTAGAGATCAAGTTGGAAAAATTGTTTCTCCTGTTGAAAAAAAATCTATGTCTCTAGTTAGATACGAACCATATGGAGTTGTAGGATGTATTATTCCATGGAACTATCCATTGTCATTAATGGGCTGGAAATTGGCTCCAGCTTTGGCGGCTGGAAATACAATTATCATGAAGCCTAGTGAGGTTACTTCGATATCTTTGTTGCATTGGGCGGAAGTTGTATGTGATATAATTCCTCCTGGGGTTTTAAATGTTGTCACAGGATATGGCGCGGAGGCAGGTGAGGAAATAGTAAAACATCCCTCAATTCCTATAATTACTTTTACAGGATCTGTAAAAACTGGAAAAAGAATAGCAATGCATGCTGCAGAAAATTTAAAAAAAGTTTCTCTTGAGTTAGGCGGAAAAGACCCTGTCATTATTTGTGATGATGCAGATATAAATGTAGCCGCAAAAGGAACTTCTTGGGGCGGTTTTGTTAATTCAGGTCAAGTATGCACATCTATAGAACGTGTATATGTATATAATAATGTTGCGGATAGATTTACAGAGGCTTTAGTTGAGGAGGCAGAGAAGGTAAAACTAGGTGATCCTATGAATAAAAATACAGATGTTGGTCCAATGGCATCAAAAGCACAGCTAAAAAATACTTTAGAAAAAGTTGAACTAGCAAAAAAAGAAGGCGCGCGTCTTTTAACAGGAGGAGGTCGGCCTACAGAGTTTAGTAGGGGTTACTTTTTTTCACCTACAGTTTTTGACAGAGTTACATCTGATATGGAAATTGTTACAGAAGAATCATTCAGTCCAGTAATTCCTATTCAAAAAATTAATTCGTTAGATGAAGCCGTAGAAATGGCAAATTCAACAAAGTACGGTTTGGGATGTACTATATTTACTAAGGATATTGAACGTGCTCTAACAGCCGCAGATAAAATAAAATCTGGTACAGTTTGTATCAATAATCCTCTAATGGAGAATATTGCAGCTCCTTTTGGAGGTATGAAACAGTCTGGTATTGGTCGGGAGCATGGTATTGAAGCTTTAGAAGAATTTAGAGAAGCAAAACATATTTATATTGATTATGATTATTCTAAAAAGAGCTGGTGGTTCTAGAAGAAGTCATATGAAAGAATCCCAAAACTTAGAAAATTTATGGATGCCTTTCTCAGCAAATCGATCTTTTAAAGCTAGACCAAGGTTAATGAATGAAGCAAAAGGTATGTATTATAAAAAGGTCGATGAAACATTAGTATTAGATGGGACATCTGGCCTATGGTGTTGTAATGCAGGGCATAATCATCCAAAAATTGTTCAAGCTATTCAAAATCAGGCTGGCAAATTAGATTATGCACCCTCTTTTCAAATGGGACATCCATTAGGATTTAAGGCTGCTGAAAAGCTTTTAAGTTTTTCTCCTTCTAGCGATTTTCAGTATGTATTTTTTACCAATTCTGGTTCTGAATCGGTTGATACTGCATTGAAAATTGCACTTGGATATCAGCAGCATAGAGGGAAAAAAGATAAAACAATTTTAGTAGGACGTGAGAGAGCATATCATGGTGTAGGATTTGGTGGAATATCTGTTGGGGGACTTCCATTAAATAAAAAACACTTTTCTTTGCTTGATAATGTTGATCATGTAGTTACAACGCATAATCTTGAAAAAAACGCATTTAGCAGAGGAGAGCCTGAATGGGGTTGTGAACTAGCAGATGACTTATATCGCATTATTGAAAAATATGGAGCAGATAGGATTGCTGCACTTATTACGGAGCCTTTAGCTGGATCAACAGGTGTTTTAATTCCACCTAAAGGCTATTTGAAAAAAATTAGGGAAATATGTACAGAGCATGATATTTTACTCATATTTGATGAAGTTATAACGGGGTTTGGAAGATTGGGGACTCCTTTTGCATCTCATTATTTTGATGTAATTCCTGATATGATTGTCTGTGCTAAGGGCCTTACTAGCGGAACGGTGCCAATGGGGGCGGTAATGGTCAAGAAAACAATATATGATGCCCATCAAGATGGTGATCCAAAAATGATTGATCTATTTCATGGCTATACCTATTCGGCACATCCCTTGGCTGCAGCAGCTCTTATTGCAACTCTTGAAGTCTATCAAGAAGAAGGTTTATTTGATCAGGCAGCCCAGATGGCTTCCTACTGGGAAGATGCACTTCATTCTCTAAAAGGAATTGATCATGTGATTGACATTCGCAATCTTGGCTTTGTTGGAGGAATTGAAATGTCAATACAGGATGGGAAAATTGGGAAAAGAGGTTACAATGTTTTCGAAAAGGCATTTCATGAAGAAAATGTATTGTTACGATTCACAGGAGATATCATTGCACTTTCTCCACCACTTATTGCCAAAGAAGACCATATTGATCAAATAATTGATTCTCTAAGAAAGATTATTCCTATTTATTAACCTAATATATATTCAATATAAATGTTCATTATTAAGGGTTATGATATTTAAAATATTTACCTTTTAAAATGGGAAAACTATCATGAAATATAAAAATTATATAAATAACGAATGGGTAAATGGACTAGATGGAAACAAATTTGATGTTGAAAACCCTTTTACTGAAGAAATTATTACTCAAGTACCTCAAAGCTCTGATAAGGATGTAGATATGGCAGTAAAAGCTGCTAAGAGCGCCTGGAAGGATTGGAAAACACTGGGCTCTCTAGACATGAGAGATTTGATGCGTGAGGTAGCAGTGAAGAGTCGATCTCATGATTATGAAATTGCTAAGATTATCACAACAGAGAGCGGTAAACCATTAATTGAGTGTTTAGATGAGATTGAATGGATTGCTTCAATATTTGAATATTATTCTGAAATAGGTAGAGATCAACGTGGTAGAGTTGTTGCACCTGTAACTCCACGGTCTATGAGCATGGTTGTGAAAGAATCTTATGGAGTTGTAGGCTGTATAGTTCCTTGGAATTACCCTCTTCTTCTTATGGCTTGGAAAGTGGCACCAGCTCTTGCTGCTGGAAATACTGTTGTAGTAAAACCATCAGAGATTACTCCCTTATCGATAATGATCTGGTTAGAAAAATGTTGTGATCATTTGCCCAATGGTATTTTAAATATGGTAACAGGATATGGCGAAACCGGTGCAGCTTTAGTCCAGCATCCAGATACTAGGGTAATTGCTTTTACAGGTTCTGTAGATACTGGTAAAAAAATTGCTTCAATGGCTGCGACACAATTAAAAAAAACTAGTTTAGAATTGGGAGGGAATGATCCTATTATTATCTGCGATGATGTGGATGTGGAAATTGCAGCCAAGGGGACTACTTGGGGAGGGCTCCTAAATGCAGGTCAGGTTTGTACATCTCTTGAACGTGTTTTTGTTATGGAATCAATAGCTGATTCTTTTATTGAAGCTGTTGTAGAAGAGACAAAAAAAGTACGATTGGGTGATCCGATGGATGGGAAAACAGATATGGGACCGATGGTTTCTTCAGCTCAATTAGAAAAAACAGAGGCAAAAGTACAACAAGCAAAAGAGGAAGGAGCTAGATTGTTATGCGGCGGCAACCGTCCGAATCAGTTTAACAAAGGATATTTTTTTCAACCTACTATTTTTGACAAAGTTAGAAGTGATATGTCAATGATGAATATCGAAACGTTTGGACCTATTATTCCAATTCAAAAAATAAAGACGTTAGATGAAGCTATTGACCTTGCTAATAACTCTATGTACGGTTTAGGATGCAATATTTATACTAATGATATGGAAAAGGCTCTTACAGCTGCGGATGATATTAAAGCGGGTTCTTTTTGGATAAATGATCCTTTGACAGATAATGAGGCTGCACCATTTGGAGGGATGAAAATGTCTGGAGGAGGGAGAGAGCTTGGTATTGAAGGTTTAGACGAATTCAGAGAGTCAAAACATATTTTAATTGATTATAAGATTAGAAAAAAAGAGTATTGGTTTCCGTACAATCTAAAAGAAGGTAGAAAAACGTAAAATATGGAAGTTAAAATAAAAACAGGTATTCCAGGACCCAATTCAATAAAACTAAGCAAAGATAGGTCTAAAAACGTTGCGAATGGTCATGGTTCTGTATGTGGAGTATATATTGATAAAGCAGAAGGATCAAACTTGGTAGATGTAGATGGTAATGTATTTATTGATTATGCAGGCGGGATAGGTACTATGAACGTTGGTCATTCCCATCCCAAAGTCATAGAAGCTATCGAAAAGCAAATTAAAAAATTTATTCATCCTTGTTTTACCGTTGCACCTTATGAGCTGTATAATACACTTGCCAAAAGATTATCAGATTTAGTTCCTATTTCTGAAGACTGTAAAGCTGCATTTTTTAATTCTGGGGCGGAAGCAGTAGAAAATGCTATAAAAATATCTAAATCTTATACTGGAAGAAATGGGATTCTTGTTTTTTCTCATGCCTACCATGGGAGGACACAAATGACAATGTCCATGACATATAAAGTAGATCCCTATAAAAAGGGTTTTGGACCTTTTCTTTCCAATATTCATCGCTTTGAATTTCCTGAACACAGTATTGATTTATCAGGCTTAGAATTCGATCCCCAAAAAATAGCTTGTATGGTTATTGAACCTGTTGCGGGTGAAGGAGGATTCATTCCAGTATCAAAAGAAGCTATGATTTCCTTGAGAGGTTTTTGTGATAAACATTCTATCGTAATGGTTGCTGATGAAGTGCAGACAGGTTTTGGGAGGACTGGTACCTTATTTGCTATGGAGCAGTTTGGAGTGGAGCCAGATCTATTTACTCTTGCAAAGTCTATTGCGGGAGGGTTGCCTTTGAGTGGAGTTGTAGGAAAATCTAAAATTATGGACGCCGCACATATAGGAGGTATTGGAGGAACTTATGGAGGCAATCCAGTTGCTTGTGCATCTGCTTTGGCTGTTTTAGATATTATGGAGGAGGAAGAATTGCCCAGACGTGCATCTGAAGTTGGGAATAAAGTACGTAAAAAAGTTAAAGGAATTATGGATCAATGTCCATGGATTGGCGGTGTTCGTGGTATGGGGGCAATGCAAGGAATTATAATTATTGATCCGGAAAATGGAGATGCTGATAAAAAGCGTACGATGAGAATACATCAGCATGCCTTAGAAAATGGCTTGATAATGATAACGGCAGGAACGGATGGTAATATCATTCGGACTCTCATGCCGTTAACAATAAAAGATAATGAGCTAAATGAAAGTCTTGAAATTCTCTCGTATGCTCTTATAAATGCTTAAAGGAAAAAAATGGGAAAAATTAATTTTAAAAATTATGGTCACCAGAAAAATTGGATTTCAGGAAGTTATGTTGATTCAATTTCTACGGAAAAAATTTCTGTAGTTTCACCTTATTTTGATAAAGAAATTGCTACCGTATCAGATTCAAACATAAAAGATCTAAATTTCGCAGTTGAAAAATCAAAATCAATATTCCCATATTGGTCCAGATTAAATGTACGTGATAGAGCGGAAGTAATGTTCCAACTAAAATCGATTTTGGAAAAAAATATGGAGGAACTTGCTTATTTAATTGCCCTGGATAATGGAAAGACAGTAGAGGATGCAAAAGGGAGTATACTTCGGGGGAAAGAGGTAGTCGAATTTGCAACTTCGTTACCTTCAATTTTAAATGGTGATTCATCTCAAGTGGCAAACGGAATTACTTGTACTTTAAGTTATGAACCAATAGGAGTTGTTGCAGGAATTACACCATTTAATTTTCCAGCGATGGTCCCATTATGGATGATTCCCTTAGCAATTACAACTGGTAATTGTTTTATATTAAAACCATCGGAGCAGACTCCCCTCTCAGCTTTAAAAATTGCAGAATATTTAAAAGAAGCAGGGTTGCCAGATAATGTATTTCAGGTTGTAAACGGTTCGCGCGAAGCTGTAGAAGGTATTTGTGATCATCCAGACATTAAAGCCGTTGCATTCGTTGGGTCATCAAATGTTGCCAAAATTGTTTACTCGCGATCAACCGCATTAGGTAAGCGTGCACTTTGTCTTGGAGGCGCAAAAAATCACATGATTGTAGTGCCCGATGCAGATCTAGATTCAACAGCTAAAGGTCTATTAGCTAGTTCTATGGGAAGTGCGGGTCAAAGGTGTATGGCTGCAAGTGTTGCGGTTGGTGTAGCAGATATAGATCCGATTATTCATCAATTAGTTAAAGAAGCAAATCAATTTAGACTTGGTGTAGATATGGGGACTATTGTAAGCAAAGCAGCTTACGTTCGAATAAATAAATACATAGATGAAGCAGAAAGAATGGGGGCTGATATATTAATTGATGGAAGAAATGTGACACCTCCTAAAGAATATGAAAATGGCTATTGGCTAGGGGTGACTCTCCTGGATAATATTGATCCTAATTGGCCATGTGCCCAAGAAGAAATTTTTGGTCCTGTTTTATCTATTATACGAACAGAATCTTTAGAGGAGGCCATGCAGATTGAAAATGATAACATTTATGGTAATGCAGCTGCCGTTTTTACCACTTCTGGAGAAATTGCGAAAACTATATCAGAAAATGCATCCGCGGGAATGATTGGAATTAATATCGGAGTACCTGTACCAAGAGAGCCATATAGCTTTGGTGGGTGGAATGAGTCTAAATATGGGCATGGAGATATAACAGGTAAAAGTGGTGTTCAGTTTTGGACAAATCTAAAAAAAGTAACTGCTAGATGGCCAGAGACTGAAGAACCGTGGAAAAAATATTTTTAATAAAAATCAAACCATTTTGGATCTAAATCAGGCCATTCATTATTTTCTGCCTGCTCTGCTTTTTCTTCCCAGTTCTTTTTCCCACTCCAATTTTCAATTTTAAATCGATATACTGAAGTTTGGTTTAATTCTTCTTTTGTGATTTCTCTGTAGTCTTTATTCGGTTTCATTTTCCCAAAATATTTTTTGAGGAGTCCATTTAATAATTCCCTTTTTTCATTCATTTCCATAACTATCTTAATAGATCCAAATGCGATGACACATTCGTATTGGAAACTCATCTCTAATGCTAAGTTAGATGGTAAAAGTCTTCCAGAATTAAAACATTCAAAGCTTGCTTTTGATTCTTTTCCAGCATTATATCTCATTCTTCCATATGCATTAGAATGAAAATATATTTCATGATGTTTAGAGCTATACCAAAAAGATGTAGGGTTAATAAATGGTTGATCTTTATCTATTGTTGCAAAATGACCTACCTGAGCGTGTTTTAAAAATTCAACAATCCATTTGTCATTCATCTCATATTTTATATTTCTAGATTGATTTATTGGTTTTTTATTTGGGTCGTAAGACAAATTATCTCTCTTCAGGCATTTTAGCACCACATTGATTACAATAGTTTGAAAGTCTTGACTGTCTATCATCATTACATACGATACATGTTTTTGTGTATTTATCTTTAGTAAAGTTCATTGAAGACGTAACAATACCAGTTGGGACAGCAATAATAGAGTACCCCATAATCATAATAATTGCTGCAATGAATTGTCCAAGGTTAGTTGTAGGTGATATGTCTCCATAGCCAACTGTTGTGAGTGTCACGATTGCCCAGTATATACTTCTTGGGATACTATCAAATCCTGACTCCTCTCCCTCAATTAAATACATTAAAGATCCTAAAACTATTACCAGATTTAATAGAAAAAATAAATAAACAAATATTTTTCTTTTACTTGCTACCATTGCTTGCCTGAGAAGTTCTGCTTCTCCCATGAATTGAACTAATTTTAATACTCTAAAGACGCGCAGAACACGTAAAATTCGTATTACAGAAAAGACCCCTGCTCCTGGGATTAAAAGACTTAGATAGGTTGGTAAAATTGCTAGAAAGTCGATGATTCCAAAAAAACTAAACATGTAACTTGACGGTAACCGAATACAATATATTCTTAAAAAATATTCAATTGTAAATAAAATAGTAAAAACCCATTCAGCTTTTAAAAAAATATTTCCATAAGAAATATGATATTCTGATACGCTATCTAGCATTACTATTAATACACTAGTAATGATAGCAACAATTAGTAAAAGGTCAAAAAGTCGCCCACCAAAGGTTTCCGTACCAAAAATGATTTTTTTTACCTGATCTCTAACTTTACCCATAATAAGCTATATCTATTATTACTAAAGATAAGGTGAGAATTGAATCATAAGGAATAAAAAAATTATGGCAGGTTAATTATTTTTCTATCCTTTTTTAGAATTGATGGCCTCACCTAGTATTTTAATGTCATTATCATATGAGTCAGGGAAAAGTGGTCCAAAAGAGAATCTGAAAAATTTTTTAAGATGAGAATTGTCACCAAGACGGTGCATATCACAGTCTGCACCTTTTAATATTGCTGCACCTTTTTTAAATAGTTTTTCATTTAATTTCTCCGCGGTAAGGCTATCAGGAAGTTTACACCAGTGATAAAACCCACCATCACCAGAAAATAATTTCAATCCTAATTCTAAAAAACCTTTTTCGTATTTTTCACGTTGCTCATCGTAGAACTGAGATATAGTATTCCTTGCTAATTCTATTCTTGTTTTATCAAATAATTTTAAAGCATATAGCTGTGAAGGTTGTGATACACCTCCCATCCCAAAAGAAGAAAAATTTCCAAGAATCTCAATATATTTTTTTGATGCAACCACCCAACCAATTCGTATGCCAGGTGCTTGTAAACCTTTCGTAGCCGCTCCTGTTACAAAAATATTAGAATTATTAATATCATTTACGAATTGTAAAGAGCTTATTGGTGGTGTATGAAAAAATTCATATGCCTCATCGAAAAGCACTCCATTGCCGCTCGCTTCAGCTTTTTCAATTAGTTCTTTTAATTCATCTCCCTTTCTTGTTATTCCAGTTGGATTACAGGGGTTGCTTAACAATAAGAGTTCGCGTTCATTCCTATTTTTTCCAAAGTATTCATCCGTAGTTGGGTAAAAGGCATTTTCTTCTGTACTATCAATTAATTTGTAATTCCGATTAAAAAAACGAAGCATATCATAATAGGGCGTGTACTCAGTAGATGCGATGCGTACTTTTATATCAGGCTTTAGGAACATCAATAAAGCAGTTAATCCAGGCCTGCCACCCGCAAAAATCATTATGTTCTCATAGTCTAAAGATGAATTGTAGTAATGGTTATAATATTCAGCAATTGTTTGACGAAGCTTTGGTTGTCCCCACGCTTTGGGATATTTTAGATCTGTTGAAGCAATTGGTATGGATTTTGGCATTTCAGGTCCACCAGGAATTTGCGATGTAAGTGGAAAACCTTGGCTCCATGGGTGAGTGCCTTTTTCTCCCATATATGTACCAAAGGAATTTAAAAACTTATAAAGTGTTTCGTAAATCCCCATTGGAGGAACATGAGTTAAAAAGTCATTTTTATTTGTCATTGTGATTTTCCATTTGTGTAAACATTTTCCCTATTTCTGTATTACCATTGGCTCTATATCTTTGACCTGTTTCAAGGTCTTCGATAATCCACTTTGTCGGGCATTTTGTTTTTATGATTAGCTTAATGGAGTTTTCCAGCTCTTCTACTGATTCACCACTTTTAAGTTTTCGAAATTTTTTCATCTATAATTTTCCTTATTTTATTTTAAGGTATGCTTAGCATCATTAATAAATAGAAATTAAGCTAGAATATATTATATACTTTTTGAAAAAAGTTAATTATAAATATCTATTTTTTTTGTGTATTGATTATGGTGATTTATAATTCCATTTTTTTTTGGTGAATATTTTTCTTTCCTAAAAAATTTACCAGTTTGATCCCACCAAGCCCATACTCCTACTGGCTCGCCATTTTCAAAGTATCCATTTACTGCTTTTTTCCTATTTGCATACCAACGTGAATAAGTGCCATTTAGTATGCCTTTTGTGTAATTATATCTCCATTCTTTTTGTCCGTTTTTATAAAACAAACTTACTGGCCCTTCGAGATTACCATCTTTGTAATTTTCAACAAGGGTTCGTTTATTTGGGTGTGTTTCCGTCCAAGTCCCATGTTTTTTCCCATTAATTAAATTTCCGAGAGTTATTTTTTTATAATTATCTAGCTTATAAACACTTACCGAGTGTTGCAGTTTTTTATTTCCTATTTCTTGATATGAACCATCAACTTTTATCAAGGAAGTTATGTTGTATTCTTTTTGAGGATAGATAGTGGCAAGGCCAAAAAAAATTAAGTTATATATTGATAGTTTTTTTGTCACTTTTTCATAAATCCCCAAATGCCTTGTATAGTTGCAACTATACCAATTAGAAGAGGAATTAATAAAAGTTTTTGAATTGAGATAGTTACAATGATTATTCCAAGTGTAATAAAAAATATGTTTACAGTTTTTTTTGTCATTTTTTAGACTAGTACTCTAAGCCAACCTTGTTTCGAACCCTGTCCATTATTTTCATTACGGAAATGCTGTCGGAGTGTGTCATTTTTTTAGAATCTATATTATTATTAATTATACAGTTTTGCATTTCTAAGGCTTGCTCTCGAAGACCGTGGCCGATATAGTTTTCTGCAAATGTAATTTCTTTTTTATTTTTAGTTATTACTTTTATTGTGGTTGGTGCATAAAAAGTAGGATTGATCTCTATCCATCCTTCCTCTCCTGATATAACAGCCCGATTTGGTTGAGAATCATACATAGTGCAACTTAGATTTGCAACTTTCCCTTTTTCATATTCAAAAATCATGGATGTTTTTGCATCAACTCTTTTTTTAGTAAAAATAGATTTCGCTAATATATTTTTTGGAGTTCCAAGTATCATTTGAGATAGTGAGACTACATAGATTCCTAAATCTAGGAGAGAACCACCACCAAGTTCTTTTTTCCACAACCTTGGATTTTTAATGTTTCTTAAGTTTTGGCCATGACATGCATAAAGAGAATGTATTTCACCAATATGGTTTTCTTTTAATATCGTTTTTAAAAATTTTATATGTGGCAGGTATCGCATCCACATGGCTTCTAGTAGAGCCGTGTTATTATCTCTAGATGCAGAGATCATATGACTTGTTTCTTTTGAATTCATAGCAAAAGGTTTTTCACATAAAACAGGGATTTTATGTTGAAGTGATTTAATAGATTGATGTGCATGCAAAGTGTTTGGTGTTGCTATATAGATGGCGTCAAGATCCTTATCTTTAAAAAACAACTTTTCCTTATCATAAGACTTGCAGCCTCCATGTTTAGATGCGAAAATTTTTGCTGTTTTCATATTGCGGGATAGAACGGATTCAACAATATGATTTTTTAAGTACTGTAAATCATTAGCAAAGGCATTTGCAATTCCACCGGTACCGATAATGCCCCATTTAAATTTTTTTTCCATATTTTTTTAATTATCAGAGTATTGGAGATAAGAAATTAATATTTATATATTCCTCGCCGATTATTATCATTTAAAAATAATAAACTAATCATATTAAATCTAAGAATGTTATGAATGAATCATTAATTATATTAAATATTGGTTACGCGCTTACTTTTATAGCGTTAGCAATAAGAGAAGTTTTGTGGCTTAGAATTACTTTGACAGCCGCTCAGGTTTCTCTTTTTATCTATCACCACTTTTACGTGGGCAACAATACTGCTGCATTTTGGACAGCAATTTTTGTTTTTGTTAATACATATAATATTGTAAAAATTTTATTGGAGAGAAGACCAAAAATAATTCCCGATGAAATACGGGACTTATATGAAGGTATTTTTAGGAATTTAACCACAAGTGAATTTCTATATTTTTGGAATATGGGGACAATAAAATCGGTTACAGATGGTTACCTTATTCATTCAGGAGAAAAACAAAAGAACCTTTTATTGGTTTTGTCAGGTATTTCTGAAGTTGAAGTAAATGGTAAACCAATTGCGAATTTAGAAAGGGGATCTTTTATTGCTGAAATTAGTTTTTTAACAGGAGAACCTGCATCCGCCGATGTGCATGCGAGAGGTGAGGTAATATTTATTTCATGGAAAAGTGATCGGTTGAAAAATTTACAGCATCAAAACTCTAGTTTTTGGATGAAATTACAACATGCGCTTTCAGAAGATCTTATAAAAAAAGTTAAACCACAGGCAAAGAGAGATTCTCAGATAGAAAATGATTGATTATAACTTTTACTTTTTTTATTCGACTTACAAATAATATTAAATGAATAAGTTTATCAGTTTATGACTCGTATTTTACTTGTACCAAATCATTCATTAATCGTTTTTGGGGGAAGTATTGAACAAAGCTCATATGCTTTATTTCTTGAAAACTTTCTAGATTTGATGAATAATCAAAGACAGGATGTATTTTGGTATATTTTAATACCAAAATTGAGATTGAATGAAAAAAAACTATACAGCAATATTAAGAAGAAACTGAATTCTAATAATTCTCTTTTTATTAGTTTAGATATACCTAAATATCCACAAAATCAAATTCATTTCAATGTAAATGAATTAAGGAAAAAATTAAAATGGAGAGATTATCCTATTGATATAATTTTTTGTCATCAATTGGAAATATCCAAGAATTTAAAACTATTTTTTAAAAATGACACCAATTTAGACCCCCCCATTTTTGGGTATTCCCACCTGATGGAGTTGCCGAAATTAGATTGGAAAGGGATTTTTGAATACAATATTTTAGGGATCACAGAAATGGTTGTTTGTTTTGTCAATACTAATTTTCAGAAACAGTTAATTATTGAAGAGGCTCGAAAAACATTTAGTAGTTCAATATGTGGGGTACTTAAAGAAAAGTTAGAAGTATTACCAAAACTTGTGGTTCCAAGTGATATCAAGCCAAGTAAGACTGGTAATTATCAGAAAATTATTTATTGGGGAGATGTTGCTGGTAGGACAAAAAGTTTTATTGAATTTCAGTCTTCTATTGAACAGTTGAGAAAAAAAAGAACGGATTTTAAAGTTTGGGTACCACTTCTAAAAAGGAATCATCATTTTCTAAAGCATGATTGGATTTTAAATAATGATAGCATAACTAAAAGAATGTTTTTTAAATATTTGAGGAGCTGCTGTGTTGGTGTTTCACCAAAAAATCAATTTTATGATTGGGATAAAACTATTATGCAAGGTATTAAATCTGGGGTTCCTTTTATCATCTATGGTTCTGTGGTCTCCAAAAAACTATACGGAGAATCTACTTTTTATAAATCGAATAAAGATTTAATTAGACTTTTAAATAAATACTTGAATGATCCTCAATTTAGAAATTTAATCGTAGAAAAATCCATTGGAGAATTAATTAATAAGCATAATTTTTTAAAAAAAGTGAAAATAATTAATCGTTTAATTAATAAAACTATAAACGGTGTAAAGTCTGTTCACAATGCAAGAACAAGAGAGATCATTAAATTAATACAAAAACATAAAGTTATATCTCACAAAGATCTTTTAAGTTCTAGATATTTGGATTGGGATATGAATGTGAATTTTTCAGGATATAGAAAAGCAATTTTAAGTACAGGTAAAATTAAAGAAATAGAATCTTCAATAATTAAAAGAAGTTCAAAAAAACAAATATATCCATGGAAGGTGAAATATAAGTTTCAGAAATAATATCATAGATAAATCTTTAATGAAGAAAAATTTGATTTCTATAACATTCACAATGTTCATCTAGCTGGTTTCTTAAATTATCAAAATCTTTTATTAAAGATTTAATATGCAAGTTTATACTCTTTGAATGTATATCAATATCATCTTCAAGGTTTGATATTGTGGTTTTATTATTTTTTATCATTCTATGATGCTCCTTTTCTTTCTCCCAAATTTTGATAATCTCATTTTCGATTGCGTTTAGTTGAGAGGAAGTAGATCCGATAAACATAAAAAATGAGCTTATAAAAGCTGTTCCAGTAATAAAACCTTGTAAGTACGATTTCATTTGTAATCACCCTATTTTTTAATTTTAATTATTATTAATGACGTTTTTCAAAAGAAATATAGCTTTGATATTTTTTAAAAAATAAAAAATTTGGAACAAAAATAATTTATCAGTTGCTAATAGTTTTCTCAAATATTTATACTCTTTAACCTCTTTTCGGTAAAAAATTTTTAAAAGATAGTTTTTGAGAAAAGAGAATGACAAATACAATAAAGTTGGTAAAAAAATCAGCTTTTTGGAAAGGCTTCGGGTTGGCGCTAGAAGCCTTTTCTGCTTTTTATGCATAAATTCTTTAAATTTGCTAGTTCATTGAAAATTGGGGGCGACCGGTATCGACGATATATGAGATGTGTTGAACTGCAAGCGGAGGATGACAGTTCCCTCCTTAATCATCTGTTACAACTATAAATGCCGATTACGGCTACATGGCTGCAGCTTAAGTCTAGCAGTCCGTCCTGGTGTAGATGAGTCTATGGTCTTAGCTAAGGGCGTCACTAACATAGGCTAGTCTCAAATTTGCTTTTGAATTTGAGATAAAATAAAAGAAAGCTAGTTTAATTTTGTTTTTGTTCCTGATACAAAATTAAATGAAAAAATTAATCAGGAAACTAAGCTTGTAGATGTTTTTCATTACTCTATTTCGGACGGGAGTTCGATTCTCCCCGCCTCCACAAATATTAAAAATGAATTTTTGTAAAAACACTTGGAGTAATTCCAAACATAGATATATCTTTAATGGATAGTCCTCTTGAGAAAGGATTATATCTTTTATGGGCTATATTTTTTCTATTATATAAGTTGTATATTGAAAATCCTATTTCAATTCCAACCTTTGATATTTCAAGACTTTTAACAACGCTAATATCAAGGTGATGTGAGGATTTAACTCTTTTATTATTATAATTTCCTCTTGAAAATATTTCATAACCTGATCCAGACTCTACGTACAAATTTTCTAAGCTAGTAAATGGACGACCAGAGGAAAAAACCCAAGATGCAGACAAGTTTGCATTAAAAATTTTTCCTAAAACTACAGTCTTTATTTCGTGATTTTTATTATGGTCAGCGAAAAAAAGGTTCCCTTCATTAAAGTTTAATATCTGATATTTAGCATTACTATTGTGATACGATATCCATCCTGTAATCATACCAGATTTTTTTCGAAATTGAATTTCTAGCCCCCTAATTTTTCCATATCCAGGGTTAATAATTTCATTATTAAAAGATAGGTAATCTTCGAAAGAGAATGACCATTTTGATTGGAAAAAGCGGTTCAAATTTTTTACGTAAAAAGTTGTTGAAAAACTGTAATCATTTTTATTCCAACTAATTCCAGATTGAAAATTTTTAGATAAAATTGATGGGATTTTAAGCGAGGATAAAAATCTGCTGTTTATATTAAAATTTGAATTGTTTTCTTTTCCTAGTTTATGGATGAATTGATTATGCTCACCATAAGATAATTCTAAGGATAAATTTTGTCTAACTTTGCATATAATTGCAATGCGTGGTTCAAAGTAATGTTTGTCTAAATTATCAAAGTATGAATATCTAATACCAGTATCAAAATTCCAGTTGTTTTTCACTGACCAAGAATTCTTAACAAAAAAGGAATACAGATATCCATCTTGTATCATAAAAGAAGTATTTAAAGAAGAGTTTTCAGTGTTTTTATTTTTAAAATGGGTTGAAAAGTATGTTTCTTCAAATCCTATAGAGAGATTATGGTTTTTCATGTTTCGGTATTGCTGAATAAACCGAAAGCTATGGTCTGATAAAGAATGAAATTTATTAGCAGTCCCAATTATGGAAATATTATTACTCCGTGGTGAAGATTGTATAGAAAAATAATTATTCTCATAAGAATAGCTTGAGATACTCAAGTGGGTACTGTATTTATTATTCCACTGAGAATAAAGATTAATACTTTGCCCAAGGTTTTTAAATGAGTTTTTTTCTTCAATGTATGCAGTATCAGATTCTAAAATATTACTAAAACCATAATAGCTTCTATCTTCAAAGATAGAGTCTTTACTACTTATTAAAGTAAAGGTAAATCTGTGTTTTGAATCTATTAAATATGAAAAACGATTAAAAAAGTCTTCATAGGAAGAAAATAAATCGTATTCGGTACTTTGATTTATATTTTGCTCTCCAGTTTCTGTTATTAAGTTAAATTTATTATCTACTGTCATGTATTTTTCAATTGATTCATAAACCTTTGAAAATTGATTTGAAGGCCTAGATTTTCTAAAGTTAACTATAGCACTTCCTTTTTTAAAGATTGGAATTTCAGCTGAAATTCCACTGCTCATTAAATTTCCATATAATGACCCTCTATAATTAGAATTATTTCCAGATCTACCCATTAACTCAATAACGCTAGAGGTTCGCCCTCCAAAATTTGCAGGGATATGTCCTTTAAAAATCTGAACATCTTTAATAGTTTCTGTGGAAACACTACTCAAAAATCCAAACATGTGACTAGTTTGATATAAAGTCATTCCATCAAGTGTAATTAGATTTTGATCCGGAGATCCTCCCCTGATATAAAGGTCAGATGTGGATCCTAAAGAAAATTGGACTCCTGGTAGATGTTGGATAGATCGAAATATATCAACTTCCCCTAAATTTGGAAGTGTTGCTACATGCTTAGGGGAGAAAGAAATTTGACCAGGTATATCTGAATCACCCATGAATTCTCTATTTGCACCTAAAATCGAAATTTCATCAGAGTTAATTATTTTTGGGTTCAATTTAATTTTATGAAATATATTTTCATCTTTAGGGAACTTTAATTCTTTTACTACGGTTTCATATCCGATGTAAGACACTACTAATGTACATAAGTCACTTGATACTCTGGGTATTGAGAAAATTCCATTTTGATTTGATATATCACCAACATTTAAATGGGGGATATGAATGTTCGCATAGGAGATGGGTTCCCCTGATTCTCCATCAATCGACTGACCATATAATGAAAAAATAGTTTCTCTTTTTTCAAAGTAGACTACAAATTGATCTCCAAATTTTTCAAAAGATAAAGTTGTTCCTTTAAGGATAGACGATAATGCTTCTTCACCATTGCAGTTTTCACAAGTGCTTGATATTTTGTGATCGTCTATATCGTCAGGATAAACAATTATAAGGTCATGTTGAGCTATTAAATAATTAATTACAGAGGAAACCTCTGTTTTTTCAAAACTATATGTAATTTTTTCCTGTCCATGAAGTCCGAAGAGAAAAAAAGATAGTACAGGAATGATTCTGAAGTATTTTTTATAGGTTACCAGTGCTTTAGATGACTGTGTAGGTTCCATCCTCTAATTTAAATGAATGTTGTGATAATAACGCAATAGTGTTCAACATGGTTTTTAGATCAGACGTGTCAATTGTCCCGGTTATAGTAATCTGTTTCATTTTTTGATTAGAAAATTTGATTTTCACATTGTGAATTCTTTCTATTTCTCTACATATTGATTCAAGATTGGTCTGCTTACAATAAAGTTTTTGGTTTATCCATCCTGGATATTTTTCATTTTCTATATTTACGATGGTATTTTGGTTAAAGTTCTTAGACTCCATTAAACATTGTTTTGGATTAAGTTCTACAAAAGAATTACCGTTAGATACTTTCACTTGCCCATAGTTAACGCCAACCTCAAATCCATCATTTCGAGATCTTACATTAAAAGCAGTACCTAATACGGTTATTTCCCCATGTTTAGTTTTGACAATAAAGGGTAAGGTAAGGTTTTGTACTTCGAAATATGCTTCGCCTTCTAAATGAAGGGTTCGATGACTTGCATTAAATCCTTTTTTGTATACGATAGAACTACTAGAATTTAAAATTGCCTTTGAATTATCAGGAAGTAATAACGATAAGCTTTCACCCGGTTTAGTTGTAAAGTCTTTATCTTGATAAAAATTAAAATAAACAGGTAGTGCCAAAATTAATATTACAGGTAGAAATAAAGCATAATTAGGTTTATAAAAAGAAGGCATCCAAAACTTAATTATGCCCTGGAAAAAGGAAGACTTTTTTTCAAGTTTAGGTGATCTAAAGTTATCCATATTATAGACAAGATTATCCCAAGCTTCTTCTTTGTTAGGAGAATCAGGTATTTTAGTTTTTGAACTTAAATCCCAAATTAATTTTTCTATTTTTTTTTGATCCATTTAAATTTATTGTACTCTTAAAAAATAACGAAGTATAGCTATTATATACTCACAGATATTTTTTCATATGTTTTTTTAAGATTTTAAGGGCTCTGTAAATTTGATTTTCAACTGTTCTGATACTAAGACTAAGTTTGGTAGAAATTTCTTGATTAGAAAATCCTTCTATTCTGCTCAATATGAAAATAACTCTACATCTTTGAGGAAGTTTCTCATTAACTAATTTTCTAATGATTTCCTCAATTGCTTTTGCTTGAACAACTTCTTCAGGATTGTCGAAATGAGATTTTCCGAATTCGGGTATACGATCCTTATTTCTTAATCGTACCTCTGTATATCTAAAATGATCGTAGCATAAATTAGTTGAAATACGAGCTAGTAATGAAAAAAATGATTTTTCAGGTTGCAAAGATTCTCTTTTTTCCCATATTCTAAGAAATGTTTCCTGGGTAATGTCTTTAGCAATATCTGCATCTTGGACTCGATATACAACAAAACGAAATAATTGATCATGAAATTGATAAAAAAGTTTTTGGAATGAGATTCTATTTGAATCCTTAACATTTTTAATAAGTGTTTTTTCATTAATAGACATAAAGGTCAGAAGATGTATATAGTTCTTAAATAAATGTTACTAAATAGTAAATCACTTAAAGATATATATTTTTTAAAATAAATAATTTTAAAATATTTGTTTCGGTTTAAGGAAATGTTTTAATTAAGATTATAAATTACACTATATAATGAAATGCTTTTTTAAATACTTTTATAATTTATTATTTGGGCTAGTTGTACTTCTTTACGTTAGCTGTGCTCAATTTAGAGGTCCAAAATATCCAGAAATAATTTATAATAATAAACAGCCACTTATTTCAGTTAAATATGAATACGGAGAAATACAAATTATTCTTCCAATACAATATGATGGAGATATTCCGGAAAATATTTTGTTTAAAGTGTTTGCTAAAGCTGACACAATGAATCCAGTAATTTCTTTTTTGCAAGAGGCACCAATTGAGTTTAGAACTACATTACCTCAAGGCTCACTTGATATTACTGAAAAGACTAATTTAATTAAAATTATACCTCAAGATGAAAATTTTGATCCTGTATCGGTTCGGTTTAAAGGTATTGGATTTGGGAGAATAGTATTACCCCCCAAGTTGATAAGATCAGGCCAATTGATTATATCTGGAAAAACTTCTTTAAAAAATGATGCTAGCATTCTTCCAAAGGTCAAGGTTGCAATAAAAGATTCTGAGGATGTTATTTTCACTACTTCTTCAAATGATTCGGGTTTTTATCAAATAGCCATTCCTGGAGAGTCTAGATTTTCTGAAAATTTAAGAATTGTTGTTGGCGAGGATCTTATTTTCAAGCCTTTTTCTCAAAAGTTAATTTTTAAAAACTCAAGAAAATTAAAAATTAATGCTCTACTAGGGCCAAGCAGAGCATTGAGAGGTCCTCTTTATATTACTGAAAAAAACAACGTCCATTTTAAAAAAGGACCGGATATAGGAGCTGAAATATTGTTTTTATTAAATCAGGGAGAGGTGATTTCTGTGGATAGAATCACTCCTGGTTCTTATCATGGTTTTTTAGAGGTCGAGGTTGAGAGTGGTGAAAATGTGATGATGGAAGGATGGATTAATCGAACCGATTTGAAAGAATTAAATTTAAACTCAATACGAAAAATTATTAACTAACAGAATGTATTCTTTAATCAAGTACAATATTATTTTCTTTTTTTGTGTATCATCAATTTATTCTCAAATAAAGTTAGATGTAAATACTATTCCAGATGAGGTTAACGTGTACTTAGATGATATAAACTTAGGTACATCTCCAATTCGGAATGAACGAATAATACCAGGGCCACATGTTTTTGAAATAAAAAAGAAAGGGTACGCTCCTCTTAAATATGAATTAATTGTAAACCCTTCAAAGGCGGTTGAAATTGATTTTTTCTTGAATCCTGTGCATAATTGTAAGTTTAAAACTAAGGAAAAAGGTTTAGTGTTTGAGCTGAATGGAGAACATTATTGGGATATTGATAATATTCGTCTTGATCTTGAAGCAGGGGACCATACTCTAAGAGTTTTTAAAGCAAGTGAGCTCATAGATGAACAAAATATCAAAATCGATAAGCCTGAAATATTTAATTATAAAGAAAAAAAGATAATGTCGGCTCAATAGTGTGTCATGTTATCAGTGGTTTATAGATAGATATTACACCATTAATTATAAATTGCACTGCAATTACCATAAGAATTAAGCCCATTAGCCTTTGTATAATTCTTATGCCAGTTGTTCCAAGTAATTTTAGAAGTATATCCCCATTTCTAAGTATGAGATAGACTAGAGATAAAACAAAAAATATTGAAAATATTAAAGTAAAGTAGCTATATATTTGTGGTGTTTGGCTTGATAATAACATTGCAGCTGTAATAGCACCGGGTCCTGCAATTAAAGGAATCCCGATGGGACTTACTGCGATGTCATCGCTTTCCTCAGATTCTTCTTGTTCCGCTGGAGTGGTTCTTGATCGTCCTATTTTTGAATCAAGCATTCTAAGACCATTTCTAAAAAAGAGTATTCCACCCATAATTTGAAATGCTTCTATAGTAATTCCAAAAAAATTGAAGATAACAGATCCAAGTATTGAAAATAATATTAATGTGATAAATGCAGTTAAAGAACCCTTTCTCGCGATATTAACCTTTTCTTCTTGTGGGAATCTCTCCGTCATTATTATCAGTATAGGAGAAATTCCTATTGGATTTATTAGAGTAAATAAAGTGGTTAAGCAGAAAATAAAAAATTGTATTTCGTGTTGCAAAAAATCATACATTTCACATTCTCTCTGGTGCACTAATGCCAAGAATATTAAACCCGTTATTTAGGATAATTTTCACAGCTTCAATTAATTGAATTCTAGCATTCGTTAAATTAGCATCATTGGTAATTACCTTACAGTGGCTATAAAATTTGTGAAAGAATGAAGCTAATTGTTGTAGATAGTTTGCAATATATTGAGGCTCTAAATTCTCATATGCAATATCAATAATTTCAGGAAATCGCACCATATGTTTTAACATAATAATCTCATCTTTATGCTCAAGCATCGTAAGGTCATAAAATTTTTTTCTATTTAGTTTTTCTTTATTCGCTTGTTTAATTATGTTACATATTCTGGCATATGCATATTGTAAATAAAATACAGGATTTTTTTCTGATTGATCTTTTGCCATATCTAAATCGAAATCTAAATGGCTGTTCATGCTCCTCATGACAAAGAAGTAGCGTACAACATCCGATCCAAGTTCTTCAATTAATTGATCTAATGTGATAAAATTAGCTTGTCTAGTAGACATTTTAACTTTCTCACCATTTTGAATTAATGTAACAAATTGATATAAAAGTACTCTAATATGATCAGTCTTAAATCCCAAGGATTTAAGAGCAATAATTACATCCGGATAGGTGTCCGCGTGATCAGCACCGAAAACATCCACAATTAAGTCATAATTTCTTTTGATTTTATTTAAATGGTAGGCTGTATCTGGAACTCGATACGTTGGTTCTCCTGAGCTTTTTATATAAACCCTATCTTGTTCTTTTCCTAAAGATGATGATTTAAACCATATGGCATCATCCTTTTTATATATAAGCTTTTTATCAGACAATGCTTTTAGTAGTTCATCAATATCACCATTTTCATAGAAAGATTTTTCATTAGTAAATTGATCGAACTTTATACCTAGATTTATTAAAGAGCTTTTTATTTCTTTAAAAATTATCTCTTCTGCACTTTTTTGAAAAATATCATCACCGTGTTTGATATTATTTCCTTTCTGCTTCAAAATATTTTTTGCTATATTAATTATATATTTCCCTTTATAGCCATCTTCAGGGAAATCAAAATTTTCGCCTAATGTTTCATAGTACCTGGCTTCAACAGATTTTCCCAATACTCTCATTTGCCGACCTGCATCATTAAAATAATATTCTCTTGTGACATCAAAACTTTGCCACTCCAATATTTTTGAAATTGTATCTCCCAGTACTGCATTACGACCATGGCCTACAGTTAGTGGTCCTGTAGGATTGGCGCTGACAAATTCTACATTTGCAGATTTACCAAAACCGATTGACCCTTTACCAAAATTCTTATGTTCTTTTAAAATGAGATTCACTTGTTTCTGGAAAAATATTGGGGAAATTTTAAAATTTAAAAATCCTGGTGCTGTTACATTAATATCAAGAATATATTTTAGTTTTTTTTCTTTTAAACCCTCTGAAATTAATTTTCCTATTTTTAATGGTTCTATTTTTTGTTTGCTTCCAATTAATAATGGCAAGTTAGATGATAAGTCGCCAAATTCTTTGTTTTTTGGCTGGGAAAGGTTAAAATCTATTTTTGGGAGTGATAAAGATGTTAGAGTAGATGAAATATTTTCAATAAGATATAATTTAAGTTTTTTCATCATTAAATTCGTTTTTTGGTGCATCCGCCCATATATTTTCTATTGAATAGTAATCTCTTTCTTCTTCATCAAATACATGTACAATAATATTAAAATAATCTAACAAGACCCATTTTTTATTTTCGTATCCTTCGAGGTGCCTTGGTTTAAAGCTAGTCCCTTTTCTTATGTTGTCAACAATTGCTTTAACCTGGGGTTCTGATTTTCCATGACATATAATAAAGTAATCACTTAAATAAGAAAGGCCTCTCAAATCTAATGAGATTAGGTTTTGAGCTTTTTTCTCAAATGCGAGCTGTACTATTTCTTTAAGCAATGATTGACTGGAATTATTATCCAGCTTGGATTTATTCATTGAGATTGCGAAATGTATTCAGAAATATGTGGAAAGGAATTAATATCTTTTCCTAGTATAATTGTTACATCTACACCCAATGTTTCATCTGGAATATGTTGTATATGATTTCTATCGTTAATAGATATATCAAATGCCTTAGAAATAGAAAGTATTTTATCTAAGTCCTCATTTCTTCCAATAATGATTGTTTTTGAATAATTATATTTATCAGCATTATCAGATCTAATTACATCTATTCTATGTTTTGATCTTAAAAACTCTGAAGTTTTCGCCGCGATTCCTTTTATCCCACACCCATTCAAAATTTCCACTTTTATATCTTTAATAGGGTCGGCAATATAAAGTTCTTTTGCGAGCATTTTTGGGGTATCAATTTCAGGGAATGTTACTTCAATTGGAACTCCAGTATGAAATGTATTTTGTGATAGTGAGTAAATAAAACCTATCAGTAAAATTCCTGCGATACCAATTGCTATATCTAGTGGAAGGTTTTTATAAGGATGCGAATTTTTTTTTCGACGAGATGGTTTATTTGCCAATTATTGATTAAGCCTTTTATAAAATGGGGAATAGCTTTTTTGATGTGGGATTTTCTGGATTCTAAATTGTAAAATAGAATTTTTAAAAGGTTGATATGTAATTGATGCGTCGTAGGCCATCGATAATTGTTCCATTAAGGGGTTTTGGTTCTGAAGAGGAGATTGCATGAGATATAAACCAATGTTACCATTAAATGTTAAATTATTTAAAAGGCTATATGAAAAATTATTATTAATCCCAGAAATTGAATAAAAAGTTTTCCCATCAGATATCATTGATGTTGAAAATCCGTGGTTAATATTGAAACGACTTGGAGTTTTTATTACATCCGTATAGTTCTCTTCCTGCCCACCAAGGTTTTTTGGGACATTATTTATTGGTAATTCAGAAATAAACTGGGCATTTAAAGTAGATAAAATAAATACTACAACAATTGAATTAAATTTGCTAATCATAACTATTTGAATTTAATAAAGGTATTAAAGATCCGAAATAAAAGAGATAAAATTTTATTTTAATTTTTGGGGTATTCAATTAATGCGCCTCCTAAACAAATATTATTTTGATAAAAAACTACTGATTGACCAGGGGAAATAGCAAAACAAGGATCTTCAAAAGAGACTAAAATCATATCATTATCTAATTTTTTGATACTACATATTTTTTCTTTTCCTCGATATCGTATTTTAGCTTTTAATTGGATTTTACTTGGCTCAGATCCAGATATCCAGTTAAGATTTGAAGCAATAATTTTTGTATGATAAAGAGCTGGGTGTGCGTGACCTTGAACAGCTATAAGTTCATTGTTTGTTATATCCTTATCAGCAACGTACCATGCACCATCTTTACCATTATTCATACCCCCAATCCCAAGGCCTTTACGTTGGCCTATGGTGTAGAACATTACTCCTTGATGAGTTCCAAGTTTATTTCCTTTTTCATCAATTATATATCCAGTTTTTTTGGGAATATAATTTGAAAGAAATTTTATCAAATCCCGTTTTCCAATAAAGCATATTCCAACACTATCTTTTTTGCTAAAATTTGCAAAGCGATATTTATTTGCAAAAGATCGGACATGCTTTTTTTTAAGTTTTCCAATAGGGAATAAGGCACTAGAAATCTGTTTTTGGTCTAATCTATGTAAGAAATAACTCTGGTCTTTATTAGGATCTTCCCCTTTTAATAATTGTATATTATTTTTGTATGTTTTTGTTTGAACATAATGTCCAGTTGCAATGCGTTGTGCGCCCAATTCAAGGGAATAATTGTAGAACTCTTTAAATTTTATTTCCGTATTACATAGGATATCAGGATTTGGTGTGCGACCTTTTTTATATTCATCTAAAAAATATTTAAAAACGCGGTCCCAATATTGTTTGGAAAAATTCACAGACCGAAGTGGTATGTTTAGTATATCGCAAACTTGCAATGCATCTTTATAATCTTGCTCTGAATGGCAAAATTCTGAATCTTCTTCCCAATTCTTCATAAACAAACCCTCAACCTCAAAACCCTCCTCTTTTAAAATTGCTGAGGCTACTGCACTATCAACACCACCACTCATACCAACAATAATTTTTTCCTTCATTTAAGTATTTTATTTTTTAGAATATGAATTAAAGTTTCTATTTCTTTTAAATTGTTAGACAGGCCAAAGCTGAATCGTAAAGTAGAAAGATTAGTAGACTCATCTAATCCAATTGCTGTTAAAACATGAGAAGGTTTAACTATACCAGATCCACATGCAGAACCATTTGATACATAAATTTCTTCACGGTCGAGCTTAATTATAAGAAGATCAGAACTAAAACCTGGAAATGAAACACTAACAACACCAGGAATTTTTTGGGATTGAGAGCCATTAAAAATTAAGTTTTTAAAGCGGTTTTGTAATTTTTGTTTAAATAGTGTTTCAAGAGATTTAAGGTGGGCAATATTTTTTTTTAATGATTTTGTTGCAAGTTTAGAAGCCAGTCCCATTGCTGCAATGTATGGAATATTTTCAGTCCCAGCTCTAAGAGAGCCTTCTTGATTTCCTCCAATAATAAGTGGTTTTAGTATTTTTGGGTTTTTAGCATAAAGAGCGCCTACTCCTTTTGGCCCATAGAACTTGTGCGCGGATAGACTTAAAAAATCAACACCTAACTTTTGAACATCAATATTCATTTTTCCTAAGCATTGTACAGCGTCAGTGTGAACTAATATGCCACGCTTCTTTGCTATTTTGACAACTTGCTCTAAAGGTTGGATGGTCCCAATTTCATTATTTGCTAGCATAATACTTAATAGGCCAGTGTTATTTTTAATTTTGGACTCTAATTCTCCAAGATTGATAAAACCATTTTTATCTACTTTAATTAGACAATAATCCAAACCAAGCTTTTGAAGTTTTTGAAGTACTTTCGTAACTGCAGGATGTTCAATCTCATTGGAGATAATATGATTTTTATTGTTTCCTAACATTGACCAAAGGACATGATTATTTGCCTCAGTCCCGCCACTATTAAAAATAATTTTTGAGGGTATTGTATTTATTGATTTTGCAACTTGTTCTCTAGATTTTTCTAATAATAAACGAGCTTTCTTTCCTGGGGAATAAGTAGAGGAAGGATTCCCATAGATCTCTTTTTGAGTAATATTTATTAAGTTTTGAACATCAGGATGAACTGGTGTCGTTGCGCTATGATCAAAATACATTTAAATCAAAATAGATTTTATAAATATAATTAAAATTATTTGTTAAATATCATTTCGGATAGAAGCTAACCTAATTGTGTTCATAAGATTAGTATAGAAAGGTGGTTTTCTTTTTTCTAATTGAGCGGATGTTTTATCTTTTTTATAATCATATCGATCAACATCCCAATTTATTCTATCATTCATTACTTTTAAAAAAGCAACTGATCCTCTCTGGTCTCGATCAAAAGGGAGTCCGGTAGCTCCTTGGCATAGGATGGTTAAATTTTCAACCACCTGATATCTTGGGACATGAACATGGCCATGAATGAAAACAAAACTTTTTATATTAGGGTGCAACTTTTCCACGTGGTTTCTCCATTTAATAGCTTCTTTGACAGATGGAGGTTTATCATCTCTCTTATACCATGCGTGGGAAAACTCAATTAAAGTTTGACCAACAATCTCCCTGTGTGCAATTTTCATTTTAGAACAGAAATCAAATCCTTCAGGTCCTAGCAGATCTGCTGTCCACTTTTCATTTTTAACGATAGCTTTACAAATTGGATCATTCGGATCCATGCCCTCAAGGGAAGGAGACTCATCCTCCCATAATTTTTCTAGTAGATATCGATCGTGATTACCTCTAATAAATATACAACCAGGTATGTTTTTTAGAGTGGACATAGTTTTTTCAGGCTCTGGACCTAATGCAAAGCAATCACCAAGGCAAATTATTTGATTAATGTCTTTTCTTTTATCAATAATTTTAAGTGCCTGTTTTAGGGACTCCAAATTAGAGTGAATATCTGTAATTATTGCAAAGGTTTTTGTATCCATAGCGATGGAATATACTTTTTTTAGTTTTTGCTGAGCAAGCATATTAATTAAAACAATGTTTATCAGTAAAAGTCTTATTTTATTAAACCTTATTATAGTATTATTTTTTCATACTTTGAAATCGTAAAAAAAGATAATAAAATTAAAAAAAGATATGAAAAATTTTCCTGCTATTTATGGTATTGGTAACCCTATTGTAGATATAATATTTCATGTGAGTGATAATGATATAAAAACTTTAGGACTTCAGAAAGGCACTATGAGTTTAGTGACTAAAAAACGACAAACAGAAATAATTAATTATTTACAAATAGAAAATGCTTCAATTTTTCCAGGAGGATCTGCTCCTAATACTGTTATGGCCTGTAATGGTTTAGGCGTTCCTTCAGTTCTTTCAGGTAAAATTGGAGATGATAAATTTGGGGAAATATACTTAGACCAATTAAATAAATATGATGTGGTCTCAAAAGTTGTTCAAGGTAATGGACCTACTGGAACAAGTGTTGTTCTGATTACTCCAGATGCGGAGAGAACAATGAATACTCATTTAGGAATGTGTAGAGAATACAATGTGAAAGACCTTGATGAAAAATTATTAATGAGCTCGTCATTTCTATATTTTACAGGTTATATGTGGGATACAGACTCTCAAAAAGAGGCAGTTCAAAAAGCAGTTGATATCGCTCAATCAAGTAATTTAAAAATTTGTTTTGATGTAGCAGATCCTTTTGTTGTAGAAAGGAATAGAGAAGAATTTTTCAAATTTATAAAAAATAATGTAGATATTGTTTTTGCAAATCAACCTGAATTACTTATTCTGTTTCAATCTGAGGATATTGATCAGGCAATTCAACGGCTAATGAATATTGTAAAATGTGGAGGGGTAAAGCTAGGTAAAAAAGGTTCTGTTGTTTTTAATAATCTTGAAAAGAAAAATATAGAACCAAAACTAATCTCAGCAAAAGATACAACAGGCGCCGGAGATATGTATGCTGCAGGTTTTTTATCACAGTTTTTTAAAACAAATGATTATATAGCTTCAGGTAAAATAGGCTCTGCACTTGCCGAAGAAATAATTCAAATTAATGGGGCTCAGTTTGACAAAAATAAGATGAGTCAAATACGATCTCAAATTTTTTGAATTTGATTTCAAAAATAAATATAGTGTGGCGAAAGTTTTTTACTCTCTTGTATATTCTTCAGCCCATAATTCACGAATAAAACAGGTCTCGAAATGAAAATAATACAAAGTTATTTAAGTATATCATTGATAATGGTTTTTTTTGCTTGTAGTAGCCAAGAATACACCACCGCAAAGCTTGCTATTCAACAATCAGATTTTAAGAAAGCTGCAGAGTGGCTGCCAAAAGCAATGGCTGTTGAACCAGACAATCCTGAGATCCCTATTGTAATGGCAATTGATATACATGCTGAAAATGAGAAATGGAGCGACATGATAAGCTTACTTAATAGAGCAATGGATATAAACCCAGATAAAGTCGTTGAAATTCGGGGCTCATTCATTCCTGTTAAAGATGCAGTTAATAATTACATTGAATTCTATTGGGCCAAAGAATTTAATGCAGGAGTAGAACAATTTAAAAAAATTCAAAATGACCCAGATAATAAAATTCAATATTTAGAT
>JBJKZY010000029.1:0-5718 GCA_045568995.1 Fidelibacterota bacterium
CAATGCTATATAAATAGACTCCTGCAGATACTGATTCTCCTTGATTATTAGTGGAATTCCATTGAATTGACTTTAAACCAGGTGATTGATTAGTACTAACAAGATTCTTAACCTCGTTACCAAGTATATCATGGATAGTGATTTTCACTAAATTATCAGATGGTAAAATATATTTTAAAGTTGTACTGGGATTAAATGGATTTGGATAATTTTGAAGCAATTGAAATCTTCTTGGATTTAAATTTTTATGATTTAATAATGTTACTGCTTCATAAATCTTGACATAATCAATTTCCATACTTGTTGCTGTAAAATTTTGAGAAATACTTTGCTCAATTGCGATATTAAGAATAAGGTATTGAGGACTCTCAAATGGCCAAGTATCAGAATTTTTTATAGCGGGGTTATAAGTATAATGAGCAATATCATTCACGCTAAAAACCATTTTTTCTTCGGTCCACTCTAGGGTGTAAATATTAAAATCATTTGTTGAGTTAGAAACATACTGACCTCCATGGTTTATAGTTCCTCCGTAGCTAGAGGGTGTATGGATAGCACTTTGAATATAATTTTGATTGCCTCCCCAGTGTTCCATAATATCAATTTCTCCACAAGAAGGCCATCCAGTTGTACCATAACCTTGAGTTTCCCAATACGCACCTGACTCACTAATATTTTGACCTAACATCCAAATAGCAGGCCAGGTTCCAACGCCTTCTGGCAATCTTGCTCTAACCTCAACTTTCCCATATGTAAATGCAAACTTTGAATTTAAACGTGCTGAAGTAAAATCCTTTGTATGCCCTTGGTCTGTATACGTTTCCCTCTGTGCTACTATTTTCAAACTACCATCACTTACATTAGAATTTTGCACTCTATCAGTATAATGCTGAATTTCACCATTATACCAACTATTCCCATTTGGTAACTGTGTTTGATGATACCATTTTGAAGTGTCTATTGCCCCATTACCATCAAATTCATCAAACCAAACCAATTCATATTCAAAGGGAGATTCGTCAAAACAAATCTCATCACAATTTCCAAAGCAAAAGGGCCCCTCAATCAAATCGTTATTTTGTACACTTACTAGCCTATCAAAATATGTCCCATGAGCACAGCCACCGTCAATCAAAGTATTATCACTTTCCCAACCTGGTGAATCCCAGTAATCATAAAAACCATTCCTAAATTTATATGTATAATCTCCAGGTTGGAGATTAATTGTTATTTGCCATGTTCCATCACCATTATCGCTCATTTCATGACCGCTAGGACCGTTGATATTAGCTCCTGAAAGATAAACCGCAGGATAATCTCCATCTCCAGAAACAATTGTTTCTTCTGACATATTAACAATAAAAGTTACTTGACTAGCATAACTTGTAGTCAGAAAAACAAAAATAAAATAGTTTTTATTTATCAATTAAAATTTAAATGTGATATTCAATTCAGAGGATTACTTCAAATCCTTCAAATTCAGGATGTCCTAAATAAATGCCTTGGTGCTGTCCTCCTCCACTATGTGCTTTTCTAAATGCTTCTGATTTTTTCCAATTTTCAAAATCAGTTTTAGAATCCCAGGTACTATGGGAAGTAAACAAGGTGTAATTTTCTCTAGTATCGCCCCGTAATAGATTAAATTTTTGAAAGCCTTTTACATCATCAAGATGAGTTTCTCTATTTTTCCAAATATCTTCAAAATCAGATTCTCTTCCAATTACAATCTTAAATCTGTTCATTGCTATAAATTTATTCATATCAAAAATTACCTATTATTTCACAAACAAAAAACCTTAAGGTAAACCCCAAGTTTAATGTGTTAGTAACTAATAGGTTGCATTACTTGGATTTGACTTTTAAGAAAGTCGGAACGACAGGATTTGAACCTGCGACCCCACAACCTTATTGTGAGTAGATAAACAGTATCTCACTACAACTTATTTCTTTATATTGAACTCAAGTATTTTAAAAAAGTTAAAAGATATTTTAAAAAAGTTAAAAGACTACCATCATCCCACAAACAAAAAACCCCACGAATGTGTGTTAGGAAACTTGTCCTTTTGTCCCTTGATTGTTAAAAGGACAGAAGGACATTATACTGGACGTATCAGCTTAAACTCATACCTTATTTTAATGGACTATCGTTAAACAATTAGTGTTTGCTTTGGTTTAAAATAATTGAATCTATTTTTGCATTCATTTTCTTTTCATTATTAATTTTTTCAATTATTTCAAGAGCATTTAGTTCTGGCTTTCGTTTTTCAAAATTAAGTGGATGACTTTCCCAAGTAGGATGATTTTTTATAAAATTTTCTTGTTGCCTTAATGCATCATCACTGGTTGAAGCACAATTCCAAAAAGCCAACCCAATAAATAGTAATAATGTGAGGTGTTTAGTCATTAACGATAGACCAACCTTCATCATTTAAAAATAACTCTTCACTAAATTGTGGTATAAATGATAATAAAACACCAAATGTGAAAGCAGGGATAGTTCCAAAGTATAATGATGGGGTATCGCCTTTTGAGAAAAAATGAACTCCAAGACCACCACCAATTAACATTGGAATGATACTAAAACTTCGTTTTAAGTACCTAAAGGAACGAAAAGAATCAAAGGGAATTTCTTCGTATTTGTTATAATTAATCATCTGACCTATGCTGGTGCGGTATACCTTTTTTACCTTGACTACTTTTTCTTTAAAATTTACATCCTTTAAAAAATATTTAGTCCCATTTAAATATACCAAGTCACTATTTAGTATGGTAATTGACTGACCATCAGTATTAACAAATTTTAAATTTTGCCCCCAAGTTAATCCAATGAATAGCAGTAGCGGTAAATGTTTAATCATATCTTATTATCTATTATAGTTAAGTATTATTTAATAATAGTAAAATGGTTATTAAATAACAAATATTTAAAATTTAAATCTAACCATCATCCCACAAACAAAAAACCCCACGAATGTGTGTTTAGGAAACTTGTCCTTTTGTCCCTCAAGTATTAAAAGGACAGAAGGATATTATACTCTACCATAAACGTACTTTCATGGATTTGTAGACTTTATTTTGATTATAATATTATATATCATCTATAAAAGAAGAAAAAATTAGTATATCAAAAATATTTGTGATTTGGTCATTATTAATATCGAAATCAATTTCAGAGCTATTTAGGATTGCAACAACCAATACAACCAAATCAGCATTATCAATGTTACCATCTTCATCTAAATCATAGCTAAAACTTTCCCCACATTGAAGCGTTGTTAAATACTGAGAAGCATCTTCTGGAGACACTAATAATGAGTCACAAAAAGACTCATTACCCATTAAAATGTATTGCACCCATTCTAAAGTTTTATTTCCAATAAAGCCTGTTGGAGATTCTGCCGAAGAGTGACCCCCATTACCAATTTCATAAAGAATTTTTATTGTTGTTTCTGGCGTATTAAGGTAAATATCTTGACCTATCAAACCAGCATAATCGTTAGACAAATCGTCTAACTCATTTTGTCCAGCGATTACTAATGTTGGTATTTCATGCTCCAAAAATTCTGGAACAAGACAAATACAATATTCACTATCAGAACACACATCACAGTCTTCAATCAATATGGTGGGATTTAGAGCAATAGCACCTACAATTTGGTTATTATGGATAGATTCAATGGTAAGAGCTATTTGCGATGCTCCTCCTCCCATAGAGTGACCTGCAACAACAAAACGAGATGTATCAATCAAGTTATTTAAAGGCGATTCGATTCTCCAATTCTCTTCTTTTATGGTTTGGATTGCATCTAATAAGCCAAAAGCTCTTTGCTCATGAGAATCGTTAATTTCATCATTCGGACCAATAACCATTGAAATAAAACCATAAGAAGCAAAATACTCTCCCCAGTTCAACATAGTTGAACTACCACCACCAAATCCAGGAGTAAAAATTATGGAACCTAAAAGAAAGTTTGCATCAATCGGATAATATAATATTCCATCTTGATAATCAGGACCATCCCTAAGACCATTAGCCTCATTAATAAATTCAAAATTGTATGGTCCGTATACTAAATCTCCTCCACCGCCAACTTCACTACATTCTTGAGTCTCATCATTCCAATCACAACCCCAATATATACAATCATCATAATTTAAATCAGAGCAGTCTGCCCATATGATTTGAATGAAAAAAGGTAAAAAGTAAAAAATATTTATAATCTTCATAAAGAACATTACACATTTTTGATATTATTATATAATAATATCATCCCACAAACAAAAAACCCCACGAATGTGGGGCTTTATGCGTAAAGATAATTCTATTTTAATAATATCATCTTTTTCGTTTGTCTAAAATCTCCTGCTTCAATGCTATAAAGATATACTCCTGCTGATACTGGTTGGCCAAGATTGTCCGTAGCATTCCATTCGACTCTTTTATATCCAGAGTTTTGTACCTCATTTACTATCTGTTTAATAACATTTCCAAGCATATCATAAATTGTAATTCTTACTAAGCCATCGGTGTAAAGTCTATATGTTATACTTGTATTAGGGTTAAATGGGTTAGGGTAATTATCGTTTAAATTATAATAACTGTTTAATATTCTATTTGGACCTTTTATTTTTCCTAATGTCTCATTTAAAGATATTGAGTATTGATTTATTATAGTTTGACCACTTCCATGCACAATCTCATTTCCAAATTCAAAACTTCCCAAAAACTCATTTGGGTTTAAGTGACCAGTTGAGACCATATAATTGATAAAGTCATGAATTTTTAGAGTACCATTATATTGGTCAATTTCAGATACAAAAGCATAGTATACCCAATTGTCAAAATCAGCCCGATACATTTTGTAAAAATACCCATCAACGTAAACAATTGAAATTTGATTTCCTGCAGGCTGCAAAAAACTATTTGAAGTCCAAATCATGACCTCAGTGGTTATACCATTTTCATTTGATAAAGAATCTTCAGTAATCCAAAATTCAAAGGCTGAGTTATAATTACCATTAGCTTCTGTTTGAATATCAAATTCAACTTCAAAATTCTCTACTCTACCCAAGGCTATTGGCAATAAATTATTTGTCGAACTAGAACTCCATGGTTTTTTTCCAAAAATAATCTCTGGATATGCTTTAACATTATTTCCTATGTTTGGCCAATCCCAATTCCATCCAAAAATAGAATCCGATGTTGTAAAAATACATTGTGAAAAATCGGTTATATCTCCCTGTCCCCAAGTATTGTTTTGCAATAAGTATGGACCAAAGGAATATTCTTCCCAAGGGCTACATTGAAATAATGTGTCTTGAGCTTTTGCAAAAGAAAAAACCAAAAATGAAAGTAGGATGTTTTTTAAAAAACTATTCATACACAAATCAAATATGAAATTTGGAAATAAAAACATTAAAGATTTTAGTAGTATTGTATATAACTAAAATAATTATTTTGTAGTTTAAAGAGAGTCGGAACGACAGGATTTGAACCTGAGACCCCCACAACCCCATTGTGGGCAGATAACCAGTATTTCACTGCAACTTATCTCTTTATATTGAGCAATAATTAGATATAATGCAATTACTTTAAAAGTATCATTTTTTTAGTTTGTCTAAAATTTCCTGCTTCAATGCTATATAAATAGACTCCTGCAGATACTGATTCTCCTTGATTATTAGTGGAATTCCATTGAATTGACTTTAAACCAGGTG
>JBJKZY010000030.1:0-38300 GCA_045568995.1 Fidelibacterota bacterium
TTTATGCTCATTACAAAAACACAAAAGATTTATCTTTTCTAAAACAAACATTTATGGGGTTATTGATAGGATTTACAGTTTTAGGAGTAGTTTATATAACAAAATAATTTTAACCTTTTCAAAATAAAAAGCCCTACATTCGTTGGGTTTTTTGTTTGTTGGATGATGAGTAGATTTGGCCATGGATAATAAATGGGATATGACTGACAAATGGGAATGGAATAATGCAACAAAGATAACTCTCATATCAGTTATTTTTGGTATTATTTTTGGTATAGTAATTACTCTTTTAATGAAATATTTGAAAGGGACTTTATAATGACTAAACACCTCCCATTATTAATATTTATCTTTTTAGCTTTTTGGAGTTGTGCTTCAACCCGTGATGATGCATTAAGGCAACAAGAAAATTTTATAAAAAATCATCCTACTTGGCAAGGTCATCCACTTAACTTTCAAAAACGAAAGCCAGAACTGAATGCTCTTGAAATAATTGAAAAAATTAATAATGAAAAGAAAATGAATGCAAAAATAGATTCAATTATTTTAAACCAAAGCAAACACTAATTGTTTAACGGTAGTCTATTAAAAATAAGGTGTGAGTCTTTGATAATTAATGTATCTAGATTAGGTATATGTTAAAGCAAATTTTTTTATTTTTCACTTTAAACGTAGCAATATGTCTTGGTGATGATACTTGGCAGGTGATACAACAATCTATATTAAATCCAAAATGTATTATATGCCATACTGAAGGAACCTCTTTTGCAGAACAATCTGGGTTAATTTTAACCGAAGAAGTTGCATACGAAGAATTAATTAATGCTACTCCAACAAATATACATGCTGCAGAAGATGGTTTAGAACTAGTAGGTACTGAAGGGATAAGTAGTTTGTATTCGAGCTTTTTATGGGAAAAAATCAATGCTCCTAATTCGGAACATTTTTATGAAGATCATCCTGAGTATGGTTCAATAATGCCTTTAGGTTTAGATTTTCTAACAAATGGTGAACTTGAATATATGAGGCAATGGATAATCGCTGGTGCTCCTATGACTGGACATGTTGCTGATCAAGCACTTTTATTAGATACCACTAGATATATTCCTCCAAATTTTGCTGCACTTGAAATACCAGAAAATGGTTTGCAGGTTCATTTACCCCCCTTTGAAGTACCACCAAATTTTGAAAGGGAACTATTTTATTATGTAGAGTTAGATACGCTTGATTTTTTATACATTAATCGTATTAAAACAACTATGAGACCAGGAAGTCATCACTTTATAGTTTATACTTTTGATGAGTCAGGACAAAATTTCTTACCCCCTCCTGGAGTTTATCGTGACATAAGAAATTTTGATGGATCCACAAATGATTGGGTACTTTTTCAAATGCAGCTTCATAAATTCATATCAGGAACCCAGACAAGAATATTTGAATATTCTTTTCCTGAAGGTGTTGCATTAAAAATAGATCCAAACTTTGGCTTTGACTTGAACTCACATTATGCTAATTATTCAAATGATACAATAATTGGGGAAATTTATAATAATTTTTATTTTTCAAATCCTGATGAGATTGAAAGGGAGGCGGAAATTTTACAACTTACACACTTGGATATTTCCCTACCTCCTCAGCAAGAAACTACATTGAATGTATTATTTTGGGTAAGCGAGGAGTTTGGAGAAGCAGTTAATGTATTTCAATTATTTACACATGCACATAAACATAATCTAAATTTTAAAATTTTTAAAGTTAACCAGAATGATGATGAATTTAGAGAATTGATATATGTTTCATATGACTGGGAGCACCCTCCAATTATGAGATTCGATCCTCCATTAACATTTGAAAGTGATGATGGTTTTGAAATGGAGGCTACGTTTTATAATAATACAGATGAAGAAATTAATTTCGGATTATTAAGCACTGATGAAATGATGGTTTTATTTGGTTTATACTACACTGGTGATCTTTTAAATATTGCAAAAGATAAACATATTAACTCAGAGCAATTTCAAGTGTTTCAGAATTACCCAAACCCATTTAATCCTGTTACTACTTTACAATATGATCTATTTCATGACGTATTTGTCAATATAACTATTTATGATTTGCTTGGTAATGTTGTAAGAAATATTATCAATGAAACCCAAAAATCTGGGAAAAAAACCATCAAATGGAATGCTACGAATAATCAAGGTCAGCTAGTTTCTGCAGGAGTATATCTCTATAGCATTAAAGCAGGAAATTTTAGGCAGACTAAAAAAATGATATTATTGAAATAGAATTATTTTTAGGTACAAAGCTCCACATTCGTGGGGTTTTTTGTTTGTAGGATGATGGTTAGATTTAATTAATAATTAATTAAAAGGACTATGAATAATATAAATAAAGAAGGTTCTAGCGAAGGAAAAGTTAATTTATACTCTTTTTTATACATTTCAGGTGCTGTTGTATACATAATGATTTGGGCATTAACCTTGATTCATTTTACTGATGGAGTAGGCATTTACTTCGAAAGATTGTACTTTTTTGTAATGTGGCCTATTTTGTCTTTGTTAAGTGGAATTGTAATTTACTTAGTAATACCTAAAGTGATTAATAAATCAATTTGGAGAGTGGAAGGTGAAAAACTTGAATATGTTGTATCTGCTTTTGTGGGATTTAATCTTGTGCCCATCATTTTAATAATCAATAGTTTTACTTTGGGAGATTACAATACAGCTGAATATGAGATAGATAAAGTCAAAATATTTAGGGATCGGAGAACTTCAGGATTAAAGATTAATGCACATAGTGAAATCGCTAAAATAAAGTTTTACATAGGTAAAGGAAAATTGGGTGATGTAATTGATGAATCTGAGTTATTTAAAGTTGAGGAATTATCTAAGCTAAGCCTTGATAATTTGACATTAATGCAGGAGGAAAAGATTGTTTCTTTTGCCAAAGCTCTAACCATAGAAAGCAGACAAAGTATGCTAGGTCTGATAAATGTTAATCATGTAACCTGTCATTATTAAATTGTATAAATAACTAAAAATTATGAATTGAAATTTTTATTTGTAGTCGTTTCGTTAAAAAGGTCTAAAAATAACAACTACATCGACAACTACAATTCATCTTGATAAACTTAGATTTTATTTATGCTTAAAAGTAGTTGTAGTTGCTCAAAAACAACTACACCTCTTTTTTGTGATTATTTATAAATTTTAGTATTATTGAATATACAAGGAAAAACTTGCAGTTAAGTTACCTACTTTGGGAGCAGGAGATCGGGAGTTCAAATCTCTCTACCCCGACAATGAGAGCAACATACTTGTCTCGTCAGAGAAGCCTCGTCAAACGATGAGGCTTTTTTGTTTTCATACTTAGTCATAAATATCCATTTATACCCGTTTGGGGGACAAACCTATAGGCGTATGGCATTTTAGGAATTAATGTAAATCCTCATTTTCTACAAAGTATTTGAAAAGAAAGTCCGAAGTTTTCTATCTCCACGATAATCAGTAGTTTTTAATATGGCACTCCCTAAAAAAATTATACCATTAATTATTTTTTTAGTATCCTTTAATCATTTAATGGCTGAATGTTCTGATCTTGATTCATTGCAATGTGTCCAATACGCTGAGTATTGCCATTGGGATCAAAATTTTGATCAGTGCCAAGAAATTGCTCTAGACACATTGAGTTTTAACTATGATTGTATTCCATATAATGACATTACTCCAATCCCCACAAGCACCACCGAATATGCTGAAATGTGTATTGATTATGTAGGGTTTCCTCCTAGTGTTGATTGTGGAGATGGCGTACCTATTCCTGTTTATGTTGATGGCATATTGATGAATGTTGATCAACCACAAGGAGAATGTGATCATCCAGATTTCAAGGGTGGTTGTTTCGTTGGCTCTAGAGTTGGAAGGGTGCAAGGTATAGATATAGATGGTGAGCCTATGCCTGAAGTTATTTGGGTATATTTTTGTCGTTCCGCTGGCCAGGAATATTTCAATGAATTTGGCATTGTATCTGTACAAATGATAGGATATAATACAGAAACAGGAGCAACCTGTTTTTTCGAATCACCAGACGCTGTTGGTGATATGACTCAGTCAGAATATTTAGAATTTGATGAAAATGGTTTATTAGATGGAGAATTGCCTGGTTATGGTAATCCTTGGTTTGATGAGGCATGGCATTCACCTGCTGTTTCTCAAGCTAATTGTATATCATGTCATACAAGTGACCCTTTTGTTCATGATCCCTGGATCGATCAAGCTAAATTACCGAATGATCCCACTCAAACAGTGGTACCTAAATTGGAATCTCCAGATTTACTATATTTTGCGGTTGGAGGATATGGAAGCCAATGGGATAACAGGAGCATACATATTGAAGACAATCAATGTTTGAATTGTCATAGATCAAACATGATTCTCGCTTATGAAAATTTTGAAGCTTTAGGACATGTAATGATAAATGATTTTATGCCACCATATCAGCCTGGAGCTTTATCTGAAGACTATAATGAACTCATTCAGTGCTGGATCAATAGGCCGGAAAATGTAGAAGGATGTGATTGGATAATACCTCCTGGAGGAAATTGTGAAAGTCAGGTTCTTTCAATTCAAGATAGTCATATCATTAATAGTTTTTTGATTCAACAAAACTATCCAAATCCATTTAATCCCGTAACAAATATACTCTACAATCTTCCAGAGGATGGATTTGTGAAAATTACTGTATTCGATATACTTGGAAATGTAATCAATCAGTTAGTAAATGAGGTTCAAAATTCTGGCTATAAAACAGTCAAATGGGATGCAACAAATAATCAAGGTCAACCTGTATCAGCGGGTGTATATCTTTATAGCATCGAAGCAGGAGAGTTCAGGCAAACTAAGAAAATGATATTATTGAAATAGAATTATCTTTATGCATCAAGCCCCACAATCGTAGGGTTTTTTGTTTGTGTAAATCCTCATTCCCCACAAAGTATTTGAAAAGAAAGTCCATAAGCCTTAAGAGTGCATTTATGGTAGGTTAATTAAAGTCCAACAAAGTCCGTTGGTGCAAAAAATTAATATACCAAAGAAAGTCCGTCATAATTTAAAAGTGCAAGTAATATGCAAGTAATATTGCTAATTTTCAGTGATAAATAACCAATAACTGGCATTTTTGTTACATAACAGAAAAACCCCCACATAAGTAGGGGTTTTCGACTGCGGAGAGGGAGGGATTCGAACCCTCGAAGAGGCTATAAACCCCTTACTCACTTAGCAGGCGAGCGCCTTCAGCCACTCGGCCACCTCTCCAGATTTGGCTTTTTAATTAAATATATTTTACTACATATATTTAAAGCATAAAACCAAAATAGGCATTTATATTTCTTCTAATGCTTTAGTATATGATTGCCGTAACTTTCTTAATTAGAGTATTTATTCCTTTACCCGACAATGAAGAAATTTTGATTATTTCTTCTTCTATATTATCCCATTCATTTGACTCTTGATATTCCAAATCAATTTTAGTTTGACATATAACAATCGGCTTTATTTTTAAATCAGAGTTATATTGATATATTTCATTCTTCAATGTCCTGTAAGTCTTATTTGGATTAGGGTCTTGTGAATCGATCAGGAATAACAATACTTTATTACGCTCAATATGTCTAAGGAATTGATGCCCTAGCCCTTTCCCTTTGCTTGCACCCTCAATTAACCCTGGAATATCTGCCATAACAAAAGAACTATACTCCTCATATTTCACAATACCTAATTTTGGTTCCAAAGTTGTAAAAGGATAGTTAGCTATTTTAGGTCGAGCAGAGGAAATTTTAGATAGTAAAGTAGACTTACCAGCATTAGGTAGGCCAACTAACCCAACATCAGCTAAAACCTTTAATTCAATTTCAAATAATCCATTTTCTCCTTCTTCACCCGGTTGAAATCTTCTTGGAGCTTGATTAGTTGATGTTTTGTATCGAATGTTCCCATGACCGCCCTTTCCTCCTTTACATATAATAAACGAAAAATTATTTTCAGTTAAATCCGCAATGATATTTGATGATATTTTTTCTCTTATTAGTGTCCCCACAGGAACTTTAATTATTATATCCCTTCCACATCTACCAGTTTTTCTTGATCCGCCTCCATTACTACCATCTTCAGCATTATATTTCTTATGGTATCTAATATCTTGAAGTGTATGAAGATTTGAATCTGTACGGAAAATTACATGTCCACCTCTTCCACCATCTCCCCCATCTGGGCCCCCTTTTGGAACAAATTTTTCTCTTCGAAAATGAACAGATCCTTTACCACCTTTCCCCGCAGAAAGTTCAACTTCTGTAAAATCGATAAACATTCTTATTGATTATTTTTTTCATACTTGGATTAGGAATAATCTTAAGATTTATAACCCAAAAATCTGAGGTTAAAAAACTATTATTAAAAAGTGAAAATAGACATTGAAAGATGTTTTAGGATCAAACCATATTTGCAATGATTTCATGACCAAATTCAGAACATTTTAATTTATTAGCCCCTTCCATTAATCTATGGAAATCATAAGTTACTTGTTTTTTAGCAATCGCACCTTCGATACCTTTAACAATTAAATCTGCTGCTTCATTCCAGCCCATATATTCTAACATCATTACCCCAGATAAAATTACAGAGCTAGGGTTAACTTGATCTTTCCCAGCATATTTAGGGGCTGTACCATGAGTAGCCTCAAAAATTGCATGTCCAGTACTATAATTTATATTAGCACCTGGAGCAATTCCTATCCCACCTACAATCGCAGCCAAAGCATCCGAAATATAATCACCATTTAAATTTAAAGTTGCTATAACATCATACTCTGAAGGACGTAAAAGAATTTGTTGCAAAAATGCATCAGCTATTACGTCTTTTACAATAAACTCATGACCTTCTTTTCTAACTACCTGCCAAGGACCCCCATCTAAATCCTCAGATTTATATTCGTTTTTAGCCAGTTCGTAACCCCAGTCTCGAAAAGCACCTTCAGTGAACTTCATTATATTTCCTTTATGCACTAATGTGACTGATTTTCTTTTTTGTTTAATTGCCTCATCAAATGCAGCTTTCACTAATCTTGAAGTACCTTCTTTTGATACTGGTTTAACTCCTAAACTTACTGTGTCAGGAAATCGAATATTAGTTACTCCCATTTCTTCCATCAAAAAGCTTTTAACCTTTTCTAAATCATCATCACCCTGCATATATTCTATCCCAGCATATATGTCCTCTGTATTTTCTCTAAAGATCACCATATCTACTAAATCAGGTTTTTTAACAGGAGAAGGAACACCCTCAAACCAACGAACAGGCCGAACACAAGCATACAAATCTAATTTCTGTCTTAACGCTACATTTAAAGATCGAATGCCTCCACCTACAGGAGTAGTCAATGGTCCTTTTATAGCAATCAGATGGTCTGAGATAAGATCAAGAGTTTTTTGTGGAAGCCACTCTCCTTTCTGAGTAAAAGCTTTTTCACCTGCAAGTATTTCAAGCCAAGATATTTTCCTTGTACCATCGTACGCCTTATCTACTGCATTATCAAAAACATTTACAGAAGCGTTCCAAATATCCGGCCCAATTCCATCTCCTTCAATATATGGGATAATAGGATTATTTGGAACATGTAAGGAACCATTTTCCATTCTTATAGTTTGTGATGTGCTCATGCAGTTTGATCTCCTTTTATACTATTTTTTGTTTTTTTCTGCTTAGGTTTAGTTTCAGATTTATCAGATTTAGATTTTTTACTATCACTTTTTGTATTTTTATAATCTGTGAGATAAAACCCAGAACCTTTAAATATTAAGCCAGTTCCACCGCTTATTATTCGTTCAACACTACAATTTTTCACTTCGCAATCAGGACGGGCCTTTAGTGAAGGGCTTGACATTGATTGAAAATGCTCAAACCTGTCTCCGCATTCTCTGCATAAATAATCGTATGTGGGCATAAATTCCTAGAATTATATAAAATTTACAGATGTAAGTTTAGACTATTTTATTTAGAAAATTTAGTAAATAATGCCTCTTGGACGCAGGATGGAACAAAAGCAGAAACATCACCTCCGTTTTTAGAAACGTCTTTCACAACGGAAGAATTCAAATGTATATATTTTTCATCAGGCATCATAAATAATGATGTGATATTTTTGTTAAGGTGAAAATTCATCATTGCCATTTGAAATTCAAATTCAAAGTCGCTGACGTGCCTCAACCCTCTAATAATTGCGGAATGGCCTTGGCTTGAAGCATAGTCTACTACCAATCCATTAAAAAAATTGACTTTTATATTTTCCTTTTCTCTTACGGATTCTTTAATTAAGTCAATCCTTTTATTAATAGAAAATAGTGTTTTTTTATCTGGATTAACTGCAACAACAAATTCTAATTGATCAAATAATTCTGCTGCTCGACTTGCAATATCAATATGTCCATTATGAATGGGATCAAAAGTACCAGGATATAAAATTTTCTTCATGTGTTTTCCCATTGTAAAATTCTAGTTTGGCCATAATCTCGGACTACGCTATTTAGGAACGGAGTCTGATTTTTATCACACTCTAAAAATAACTTGCCTTTTTTATTTAAATGTTTTTGCACTTCTTTAACTAATCTCACAGTATCATATTTTCCATATGGAGGATCTGCAAAGATTAAATCATAAGAATTACAATTCTTAATAAAATTAAAAACATCCTTTTGGAAATATGTATATTGAGGCCCTTCTAGTATTTTAGCATTTTCCTGGATCAACTTAATAGTCCTGTAATCATTATCAACAAAAGTTACAAATTCTGCGCCTCTGCTAGCTGACTCAAAACCAATGATACCAGTACCAGAAAACAAATCACAAACAGAATTAAAATTAAAGAAATGCAAAGAATCAAATATGCTTTTCCTTACTAAGGATTTTGTAGGTCTGTAGGAAAGGTTTTTACTAGTTTTAATTGAGACTCTCTTGAATATTCCGGATAAAATATTCATTTAATCTTCAAGAACTGAAATATAAAACCCAGCTTTAGGGTTTGGCCTATCAGTTTTATTAAATAAAACAAATTTTCTTAAGAGGATGTCATCATTTAACTTCGCAATAATTGCACTTGCGGAAAGGATGTCACCTTTACCTTTCACCCACAACAATAATGGCCCATATATTTGATTTCTTGTATATACTTGCTCAAAGTATTTTAAATTATAATCAGTAAGGGTAGTATCAAGTTGTACCATTAAATCTATCTTATCTATTTTACCTTCAGTTAGGTATTCTTCAGCTGTTGGTAATTCAAAGCTATAATACCAAAGAAAAATCGTGCTATCACTTCCTATTGCTTCAACAGTGAAAGAAGTAGGATCTAAGCCTAAAATGGTTTCTATGTTGGGATTTGTACCACTCAAGTATTCTAAGCTTAAGAAAGATTTTGTAATAGTTAATCCATTATATCTATTTAAATCAGTCTGAGTTAATAATTTTATAACTGCTGTTGAAATTGCGCGAGATTCTTTAATTAAATCTAACGGTGGTTCATTGTTATTAAATTGTTTATTGATTTGATCAACTCCAGAAGTTTCAATTTTAAAATTTTTACCAAAACCAAAAAAATTATTATTTATTTGATTTTGTAGTTTTAAATAATTGAACCCTATGAAGCAAACGACAATAACAACTACTGCAAGAGCATAACTAGAAAGGCTTACCGATGTTTTTTTATTTTTTCCAACTTCATTTTCATCCTTAGTTTCAGTTTCTTCTTCGTTCGATTCTTGAATATCTTTTGTTTGATCAATTATAATTTGGCTATTTTTTTCAACTTCATTTTCATCGTCTAAATAATCAATTTTTGAATAAACTTCATCAAAAAAGAATTCTATAATGCCTTCGTCTTCAAAAAAATTAAAAGAAAAATTAATAGCTTGGTTGGTTATTAATGCAGAAAACATGTTTGCTTCATAAAATGGAAGCCTATCCAATCTAGACTCTAATTTTATATTTTCGAATGGAACACTTGGTCTGTAATCGGATAATTCCCAAGCATTTTTTGCCTGCCTACCAAGTTTCTGGGCACAAAAAACGGGGATGCTCTCTTCATTATTTTCTTCAAATCCCAAAGCTGAAAAAATATTATCTTCAGAATTATCTGTACTTGAAATAATGCGAGGAACTCCTCCAGAAAATGCGATAGTACCAATGTCAAATATATTATTCTGTAATTTTAAAAATAAATATTTATTACCTGTTCTACTAATAACGGCTGATTCTCGCTCCCCTTTTCCATCAAGATACATTGAGCTTAAAGGGCCCATCCATAAGGGCTTCCCACCCATTTCTGCTATTGAAAGCTTCAATGTACGAATTAAGGACCTAGATATTGTACATATATGAATATTTTCTTGAGATGGATAATAAATTTGTCCAAAAATATAAACAGATTTGCCTTCGGGTCGATTTTTTTGATAATCCATCCACCTGATGTATTCCATATGTTCATTATGGGATAGGTCCTGCTCAATATTTAGGACTGAATGTTCAACAAAATGATCTGGTATACCAACAATAACTTTTTTACCAGAGAAATTAAATGTTTCCTGCGCTTTCCTGAGTGATGAAGCTAATATATTGCTTAAACTTGCTTCATTAAATATAGATTGAGTTATAGGTTCAGCATAATCAATTTTCGATACACCTTTAAGAGATAAATAATCAAGACTTGAATCCCATTCACCTACCAAAAGAAATGAATCTGAAATAACTAAACCAACCATAAGAAAATGGCTAAATCATTCCCAACTTTTTCTTCCGCCTTTTATAGATCCATGGTTTTTCGCCTTAAATGCAAAAAGAAGGTAATGCCTATCAACAATTGGAATATCAATCGGGCTAGAGACCGTAAAAATTGAACCATCTTCACTAACATTCATGTTAAAAGGTTCACTCGTTAATGGACAAAAATAGTTAATAGAATCAGGAATATATGTTTTATAATATTCGATTGCTTGAACCCGATTAATCGGCTCTTCTTTCAGAATACTCCTAAAATCTGATGAACTTTGATAATTATATAGTTCTTTTTTCTGAATAAAAGACGTGTCATCTCGACCTAACTCTTCTGAGAAGACACTTATTTGCAAAATAGTGTCAAGTAGAGTGTCTTTTCTGAAACTTTTGATACCGAAAGTGGTATCATACTCAAAACCATAGGATTGGTTCACATTAACTATATAATTTACATTATTTATAAGGAGGTTTTGTTCTCCAACATACAAAGAATCAGCGATAGTAGAATCTCGAACTGCATTTACAACAGACAAAGCTTCCGAAAATGAAGAGGTGTATCCCCCAGTTAACCTTGAAAAAAAGGATTGAATATCATTTAAATTTTGCATCCTGTAACGACTTTCTTTTTCATAATATGTTTCCTCTTCCCATATTGCTACGGGTACGTAAATAACTACTACTAACAAAAACATTGCTAAAATGATTAATATTTCTAGCGCATCTGATTTATTTTGCTGATTCATATCAAGTAATTTTCCCAGAAAAAGAGATTCTATTTAAAAGTGCTAATTTTTAAATAGAAATTGAAATTGTTACTATACAGATTATAGCATTAAAAATAGCTGATTCTAAATGACAATCCAATCAATATAATATGCTATAATTCAATTTTCCTAAAAGGATTATCAATAGGGTATAAATTATCTTTTAAATCGTCTATCAATCCTTTTGTAGATCTTGATATTTTATTTGGAGTATGTATCTGTACTTTAACGAGTTGATCACCAAAATAATTGCTTCTAATTCTTGGGAATCCTTTACCTTTCAACCTTAAAATTTGTCCGGACTGTATGCCTTTCGGAATTTTCAGCCCCACTTTTCCATTTAAAGTTGGTATTTCTATTTTCCCACCAAGAACTGCAAGGGGAAATGATATATGGAGTTCTAAAATTAAATTTTCCCCATCTCTTACAAAATAAGAGTGGTCTTCCTCTTCAAAAACAATAACGAGATCGCCAGAAACTCCAGCGACATTTTGATTACCTTGCCCGCTCATTGTCATATAGTTTCCTTCCTCCACACCAGCAGGAATTTTTATTTTAATAGTTTCTTCCTTTTTAGTCATTCCATCAGGACCAACTCCAGGAGGTTTCTTACCTACTACCTTTCCAGATCCTACACAATGAGGGCAAACAGACGCAGATCTCATCTGACCTAGAATTGTATTTTGAATAGTAGTTACTTGTCCAGAGCCATTGCATGTCGGACAGGTTTTCAATTCTACCCCATCAGCTAAAACAGATCTTTTAAGTCTTATTTTTTTTTCTAATCCTTTAGCTACTTCTTCAAGTGAAATTTTTAATTTAATACGTATATCAGAACCATTACTTCTACTATTCTGGCTACCGGAACGGCCACCAAAAATACTTTCAAAAGGGCTGCCTCCAAAAATATCCCCAAATTGTGAAAAGATATCGTCCATACTCATATGAACCCCTCCGCCACTGAAACCACCTTGACCAGGACTTTCACCCATACCAACACCAGCATGCCCAAACTGATCATACCTTGCCCGTTTTTGTTGGTCACTTAATACAGCATACGCTTCAGCAGCTTCTTTAAATTTTTTTTCGGCTTCTTTATTGTCAGGATTTTTATCTGGATGGAATTTCAAGGCAAGTTTTCTGTAAGATTTTTTAATTTCATCTTGGCTTGAATTTTTTGAAACACCAATTATGTCATATAAATCTTTCATTTTTTATTTACTATAACTTTTGCATGCCTTACAACTTTATCTCTGTATCGATATCCTTTTTCAAATACATCTAAAATCGCACCATCTTCAAAATTTTTATCCTCTTGAGTAAGCATAGCATCATGTATTTCTGGATCCATCAAATCTCCTTTATCACCAAATGGAATAATCTCAAGATTCTCAAAAAACTTTTGTATTTTGGAATCGACCAAAACCATGCCATCTTTCAATGATTTTTCTGATATATTATTTAAAGCCATCATTCTATTAAAATCATCTAATATTGGTAGAAACCCTTTAATTACAGTTTCACCCTCATATTGAAGTAACCTAGAAATTTCTTCAGATTTTCTTCTTCTAAAATTTTCAAACTCTGCCTTTAATCGAATGTGTTTATCTTTTAGGCTATTTAATTCTGATTCAACCTTTTTTATATCATTTTTCTTTTTCAGAACTTGTTTGGAAACCTTTTTAGTCAATTTTTCTTTTTTTACCTTATTATCTTTTGTCACTTTTTCCTCAAAATTATGTGAATCTTATTATTATATATGTCTAAACTACTGCAGATGTGCACCCTGAACCAAAGCAAGGTGTAATATTATTTTAAAAACATAGATACTGCTCTATAACTAGCCAAAATTGATATAAAGGTAACTAAAATTAATAACCATAAAAATAAATATGGATCAATATTTAGATTAAAACTATATACTGTAAAATTACTTATTAAATAGTTTGAACCTATTGATGTTAAAATTAGAGCTGGAGATACTAGTGATACGGAAATTAAGCTTATCAACATACCTTCAAAAATAAATGGCAACTTTATAAAAAGTTTAGTAGCTCCAATAAGTTGCAATGATTTAATTGTTTCACGTCTAGAATAGATCGATACTTTTATCATATTATAGATAATAAGCCCAATGATAAAAATCACAATCCCTAAAAAATAGGGAATATAGTCTGCTACTTTTTTATAAATGCCCTCTATTTTTCTTATAAGGTTACCTTGATAATTTATTTCGTCTACATACTGAATAGATCTAATTTCTTTAATAATAGGTTCAATCTTAAGTGTGTGACGAATATTTCTGTCTACATTAACAACAGAGCTTGCAGGAAGAGGATTATATCCTAATAAATCTATAATACTTTCTCCAAATTGATCTTTAAAGATTCTTAGAGCATCCTCTTTATCAATCAAAGTTGCAGTCTTAACTCCTTTTATTTTTTTTATTTTATGAATCACACCAATCGCTTCTTCATTGCTTAAGTCTTCACTAAAAAATACTTCAATTTTATATTTTGACCTTAAATACTGTAATACTTTAAAAGAATTTTTTTCGGCAATATTCATTATACCAATAATGTATAATAAAATAAAAAGAGAAAAAATTGCTGTTAATGCAGTAACTTTATGACGCCAAGTATTTTTCATTCCCTCAATAATTAAATAAAAAAATTTATCCATCATCTAACCCTCAGGATACCATTTTTTAGTTCAAAAATTGGTCTCCCTCTCCCTTTAATTAAATTATAATTATGAGAGGCCATTAAAACAGTAGTTCCAGTCTCATGTATCGTCTCTAATAGCCTTACAAGTTCAAATGAAGCAACAGGATCCAGGTTACCTGTAGGCTCATCTGCTAAGATAATATCTGGTTCTTTTATAAATGCTCTAGCAAGAGAGGCTCTTTGCTGTTCACCACCGGAGAGCTCATCAGGAAAGTGATTTTCTTTACCCTCCAGTCCAACTAGTTCTATAGCTTCATCAACACGGGAAGATATTTGACTAGACGTAAGACCCATGACGTGGAGAGGAAGTGCTATATTATCAAAAAGGTTCCTATCTAGAAGTAGTTTGTAATCTTGAAATACCATCCCAATATTAATCCTAGCTTTAGAGACTTTACGACTGTTCATCTTATTAGATGAATAACCATTAACTTTTACAATGCCTGAATCTGGCAATAAATCAAAATATAGCAGACGCATTAATGTCGTTTTCCCTGAACCTGTAGGACCAATTAAAAATGTAAAATCACCACTTTTAATTGACATATTTAGACTGTTAACCCCATAACCTTTATTATGGGAATAGGATACATTTTGTAATTCAATCATTTATTATTAGATCATAATTTAAGCTACAAAGATATTAAAAATAATTGTCTGATTAATGGTTTTTATTTTTAAGAAATTAAATAGTATTTTCTGTTGAGCAAATTTTAAATAAAATAAAATTTGCACTACTTAAAATTATCTTAAATATTTATATAATACCATGGATGTAATTCTTGACTTTATTTTAGTATTATTATCAATTATAATGCTCTGGAAAGGAGCTGACTGGCTTGTTGACTCCGCAGCTGAGATAGCGCATAGTCTTAAAGTATCTGATTTAATTATAGGGCTTACGGTGGTTGCCTTTGGGACTTCAGCTCCTGAATTTGCTGTTACAATAAGTGCGGCTCTCACAAAACAAACAGACATATCAATAGGTAATGTTATTGGATCCAATATATTTAATCTAGGATTTATTCTTGGCGGCACCGCAATAATTCGTCCGATTTCAACAAATGAAAAAATGTTTAATAGGGATGGATTATTTCTTCTTATTGTTACAGCCTTAATCTTTTTTTTATTTTTTGGATTTAACGGTTGGACATCTGATGATAATTATACAAGAATTGAAGGTCTACTACTTTTTTCTTTGCTTATTGGTTATATTACATTTCTATTTATAAAAAAAGATCCGCCTGAAGAAATCAGACCTGACAAAGCAACAATTATGTCGTATGTTTTTTTCTTTATTGGATTAATTTTAATTGTTTTTGGTGGACATTTAATGGTGACCCATGCCTCTAATATTGCAAGATTTTATGGTATTTCAGATTGGGTTATTGCAGTTACTATTGTAGCAGCAGGAACCTCTGCACCTGAATTTGCAACATCTATAGCTGCGGCAATTAAAGGTCGACATGGTATTGCTATTGGAAACTTAATTGGAAGTGACCTTTTCAATTTACTCGGTGTACTCGGTCTAGCTGGGATTATAAACCCTTCTATAATCACTCAAGATATATTTGATAGTGTTTTTATTTTAGTATTGATGGTTGGTCTTACCTTGTTATTAATAAGGACTAAATGGAAAATTAGCAGAGCTGAGGGAGCTCTCCTAGTATCCATAAATTTAATAAGATGGTATTTTGATTTTGCGGGCTAACCATAAAGTTTATTTTGGTTAATATATTCCCAAACAGGTAAGGTAACTAGATATCTTATAGTTTTATTTTCTCGCCATCTTGTTCGAATATTGCTAGAAGAAATTTCAAATCTAGGAATATTAGCAAACTGAATTCTATGCAATATCCATGCGGGTATATCGCTCGGACGAAAACCAGGCCTAATTGCCACTACTACATTACAATTTTTCAATATATCTCTAGGTTCTTTCCAATGGATCAGTTCTAATAAACTATCACTACCAATTAAATAGAATAAATCGTCTTCTTCTCTTATAATACTAGACTTCAAAGCTTTTAAGGTATCAATTGTATACGACACACCTCCTCTCTTTATTTCCATATCTGAAATTTCAAAATTAGGATTCCCTTCAATTGCAATATTTAACATAGCAAGTCTATCTTCCACTCCTGAAATATTCTTTTTATGAGGAGGCCTATTAGCAGGCATAAATAATATTTTATCAAATTTTTCTGCCTCACATACAGTTTGAGCAATCAATAAATGTCCAATATGTGGAGGATCAAAGGTACCACCAAAAATACAGACTCTCATTATTATTCGCTTGAAATTCTAGATTTCATATATCCAATCACATCAAGTGCTTCATCATAAAGGTCATTTTTAGTTAGATGATTTTTATTTAATTCAAGGAAGGTTATTGCGTTCTCAATTTCTCTATTTTTAGCTAAAGAAATAACCATTTCCTTTTGAGAAAGAACTAAAAAGGAAGTATCATAATATTCATCAATTACAATTTGGAAAGCTAGTTTTGCTGATTCATACTCATCCATTTTCATGTAAAGGATTCCAGTTTCAAAAGCTTTTTTTGCTAACTTTTCTCTTAAAATACTAACAGATGACAAAACATCATCTAGAAGTTTTGAGTTAGGATAATCATCAAGAAATTCTTGGTATCTTTCTAATGCTTTTAAAGTATACTCTTGGTCATGGTAATAACTCGGTGATTCAATACTATATGCCTCACATATTTTGAATCTAGCATCTTCCACAAAAGGACTATACCCCATTTTTCTTGCGAGTTTCTCATATTCAGAGATAGCAAGTAAATATTCTTTATTCCTATAATAAGATTCTCCAAGATAATATTGAGCATCATCACCAAGATCCGTGCCAGTACCTCTAATAAGAACATTTTTAAAATCTGATTGAGCTTGAAGATATTTTTCATTCTCAAGGTTCTCTAAACCCATATTGAACTTATCCTTAATCGTCTCTTCACTATTATTTTTTGTGCCGGCGCAAGATGTTAAAAAAAGAAAAAATGTAAAAATTATAAATTTCATTAAAAGCACCATGCCATTTCAAGTCCTCCAATACCCATTGGGTTTTGAGGGTTGAAAACTAAATTAATTCGGTTAGGAAAATTTGATGCATTTTCTAATTTTTGACTAGCTTTTTTTTGACTGTACCAGACAGACTCAATTCCAGAGATTACATGATTAAACATCAATATTGTTATACTATATTTTGCATAATCTAACATTTGGTTTGCATCATACCTATCATCAATATAAGATTGTTTATATGGAGTTTTTATAACAATTTCCGTGCTATCACCAACATTTTTTTCTTCCTGATACCAGTTATCTCGAGCATCTGTCCATCCTCCAACAAATTGATCATACTTACCTATGTTCTCATAAAAATGTCTGTCCCTGACTTCTGTTACATCACCACTATAAAACCATTCAGGGTGTTTTTCTAAACTATCGGATGATATGTGACCAAAAATATTTAAATCATTAGCTAAATTACCAGACACAACCAACCTCAGATCGTGAGTCCCATTCAAACTTCCTAAACTAGAAATATCAGACCATTCTTGCTGGATAACTGAATCAAATCTATTAAATACCCAATTATCTAAAGACCAATTATCATCCGCAAAACTTTGATAGTTCTTACGATATTTATCAGCAGTATTCTTAAAATTTCTCCATGCTAATAGGCTAACAATTTCTGTACCGAAAAATAGTGCAGTTTTCCAAACTGGGGATTGGTTATAAAACTGACCAGCTCCAGGGACCACAAGAGACATAACCAATGGCTTTCCAGGATAGATAGGTTTTTGTTTATCTTTTTTCAAAAGAGATACCTGCTCTGATGAAGAGCTTTTATAATCCACAGTTGAATCTTGAGCATTAATAAAGAAACTTTGAAAAAGTAAAATTTTAAAAATCAAATAATATTTTAACATAGGTTTTACTTCTATCTCCATAGGTTATTTTATCGTTATTTATTGTTCTACTAAAAGTTGTCCGTGGTTGATGATATTCTAACTCTATTGCAGTAGGAAAGTTATAAAAAGAAAAGCCATTAATGCGCCATTGAATTCCAACTGATTTTTTCAATAAAAGTTTATCAGGATCCCATGCATCTCCAATTTGATTGATTAATCCAATGGTACTGTTTTGTATGGTAACCCAACCTATTTTATAATGTTGTTGAGTAAATATTGGAATCCTAAAGGTAAAATCTAAAAATATTTTTTTTGTGCCTTGGATTGAATAAAAAGAATATCCTTTGATACCTGGTATCCCTCCTAAATAAAAATGGAAGAATGAGTCTACCGTATTTTTACTTATCCATCCTAATTCCCCACCGATCGATAGATTCATATAATTGATAAAAGGGATTTTGGAATAGTAACTACCGTGTAGATCTAAGCGAACTAAATTGTTTGGTCTAAATTCTTCAAGGAGAGTTCCTGCATCAGATAAGTTTAACCCTTCAATAAAATCATTTTTTTCAAAACTAATGTTTGAAGAAACCTTAAATCCGCTTGAAGGGTTAATTGAAGAGTTTACACCTCTTTTAACTCTATTAAGAGACCAGTTCGTATTTAAAACCCAACCACGAAAATAATCATATGCAGCACCAGCATCTAATCTACCGTATTCATTTGTTTGAATTGTCTGTTGAATAAAAGCTCTATACCATTGTCGACTAATAGAATACTCAAATTGACTACCGAAAAATGGTTGTTTTAACCCCAATCTAAATTGAACAAGTCTAAATTTGATATCATCTGCAATTTTATAAACATTTTGATAGAGGCTATTATCTGCGGTATTTCTAGTTAAATAATAAGTTTCAAAAAATACAGTTTGATAAAATCTTCTGAAATTCAGTCTAAACATATAATCAACATCTTTAATACTATTCATAGAAGCTTCGCCAAATAATGAAAGCCTATCAATTATCTCACTTGATTGAAAATAGAAGCCAGGTTTTAATGTATTATAATCATACATCAACTTTGGCATAATAAACATGTTAGGAAACTGGTCTTCATACTTTTTAGCTTTGCTATTATTGATACTAGTTATTGGTGGAGCCAAATCTCTGTTATTGAAAAAGTAATTTTTATCATATCCAACAAAATTATCATTAATAAACACAGATTCTTCTAAGACCGATATTTTGTAACCTCCATTTTGAAAAAGAGAAAAAATTATTTTGCCATCATTTGATATATCTGGCATAAAAGCTCCTCCAGTCACGTTTGAGATATATCCTTCCGATTCATTTTTTTCATCAATCATATATAGATTAAATATTCCACTTTTATCTCTAGAGTAAATTTTGACTCCTGAAAATGAATCTACAGCCATATTTCTTTCATCAAATAAAGTATTATTTTTGATAATAGTTATTACGCTATCATTTAAGTTGTAATTATAAATTTCTCTAAAATGGTGAAAAGTTATATCAAAGTACAAAGAATGAGATGACTCATCATAATTAAGATGGCTAATCATTGGTCTTTCGTCAAAGTTGGTTATTTGTTTACTTTTATTCGTTTTTGGATTGAATATATTCAAATTCTGCCCACCATCATACGTAGAAATGAATGCTATTGAGCTATCCTTAGATATAAAGACTGGACTATAAGCCCGACTATCAAATGTCAATCGTTCCTCTTTATCCGTATCTAAATTAAAAGAATATATGTCATAAAACCTTGAACCTTTCTTATTGGGGTATTTGGTCTTTTTAGAATAAAAAACAATTTCACCATTAGAATGCCAAGTAGGGGCTGAATAGACACTGGACTTAATTTTCTTTTCTTCTAATTTCTCAACGTCATAATGGTAAAGGGTAGTCTGACCAAAATAATCATTATTTTTATTTGACAAATAAATAAAGCTTTTTCCATCAGGACTCCATTTAGGATGAATATTTGTAGTACCCTCACTTCTGATAATTTTCCCATTAATAGGCAACAACCTAAGGGGCTCGACTAAACGTTTATACCTAGTCTCTAATTCATCTTTAAAGTCATTATATAACTCAACACCACCAATGTCGTACGTCTTATAAAGAGCATTATCAATTGAAAATTCAAATGGAGATGATAATTCTTGGAATATATTTTTTATTGATTCTGACCCAAATCGATTTGCAATATATGTAGCAAAAGCAAAACCAGTATTATATGTAGATTCATTTCCTATACCTTTTTTACCAAAAGTATTAATCTCATTAAAGGTCATCATTTTATCAAAAATGACTCTATCTCTAAGAATCATATCCCTATGAGAATCCCAAGTGTCCCAATCAGCATTCCCGTACATATATTGGGCAGTACCTTCTGCTAGCCAAGGAGGGATTACAGTCCCTGGAATGGGGTAACTTATCAAAGTATTAGGAAATCCATACAGCACATCAGGCCGTTTTTCCTTCTCATACTGCATAAGCTGAAGATATAACCCTGGAATTTTAGTTCCAGCTTTCATAGCTTTTTGAAGCGAAACTATATGAGCAAATTCATGTGTAATTACATTTTGCAACCATCTGTGACTTCCTCTTAATTCAAAGTCAAGAGGTGTTGCCCATATTTTAATTTTATTATCATAATAGTACGCTGCACCATTTGAGTAATCATCAGGATCAGTCAGTATTATATGAGTTTTTTCTTTCGGGTAAAAATCATAAAAGTTTGTTATAGGTCCATATATTTTTTCAGCTACTGAAGCAGCCTCTCTTGCAGAAATTTCAGTTTCATCATAAAAATGTATTTTAAAATGATCCGTCTCAAATGTTTGCCAATTAAATTCCGGATGGTTGTATTCAACTTCCCCAAATAAAACACAAAAAACACTAAGTAATGATAGAGAGATATATTTCATCAATCAACCACAGCAATTTTTATAATTTTAGTCTGGGTTTCGTTATCATTGATAGCAGAGACATGTACGAAATACAGTCCTGGTGTTATATTTGATGTCTCCCATTGAAATTCTTCAATCTGAATCCCATTATGTGTGGATTTGCCTTTGAAAGACTTGACAAAATATCCAGCTAAATCATAAATACTTGCATTGACGTCAGTGGAACCAAAAGTTTCAACTCTAATAATACCTTGATTTTCACTTATTGGATTCGGATAGCAATAGGCATTATGTAGGAGGTTTTTACTTTCTTCTTCAAAATTATAATTTAGAATTAACTTCCTAGACCTACCTACATCTCCATGTTCCATTGACCATTTATTTCCTAAAGGATCTTCATAAGTATCAAATTGATAAATGGTTGATTGAGTAAAAATACTATTGAATCCATAATATTCGCCTAAAGCTAAAAGGCTATCTTCTTCAGAAGTTGCAATGTCCAAAATTTCCATACCTTTACTATTAAATATATGTAATCTGTTATTATCTTTAGATTTTCCTATAATTTCTGGAAATTCATCACCAATTATATTTTGAGATAAAATAGGAGGTGACAGTTTTATATTTAATGGAAAAGATGGCATTAGAACCAAATCATGATTAAATAGATAAAGCGTGCCGTTAGTATCCAATGCAATTAAGTCAACATTGGCATCCATATCTATATCAATCCCAGCTAAATAAGTAAACTTTTTGGTTTTCCACTTAATTAACGAATCTCCAAATTTTTCTACTTGTATTCCTCGATTATCTATGCTGATATGAAAATTGTTTGGAGATGCAATTACTCTTTTTTTGTGGCTATCCCATTGAGGAATAGTTTTCCAAGTAAATCCAATGGAGTCTTCGCTAATTACAGGGCGCAATAAAGTATCCAGTAAAAAAAATGATACAAAACTAATAGAATCATTGAGCCTGTTATAATTATATTGATAATGTTTAACTGATTCTGAAAAATATTCAAAAACATGTATGTCTGATCTATATTCATGTTTTTTAAAAATTAAATCAAAATTTTGGACTCCAGGATAATGAAAATATTTTCTAATTTTATTCTCTTCAGTTAGTTGGATATATAACGAATCCTCACCGCCAACAATATCGTCTAGACCATCATTGTTGAAATCAAAAGAAGCTTTATAAGCTAAAGTAGTATCAGGAAATGAATTTGGGATATATGCATTAGTCAAAGTAAAACTCATAGTATCTCTAGCTTTACTAATATCACCTATCATTATATATGAATGACTCTGGTCATTTGCTTGTGTAGATGGATAAGTTCCAGGTCCAAAAAGAGGAGCTAATCCATCCATATTAGGGTTTGCAAACATATATTGGCTATTGCCCTTGTACCACATATCACCAAACCAACCAGACGTAGGGTCATTGAAAATATCAAGAGATACATATCCAATGTCTTGCGCACCATCTGCCTCTTCCAAATCAACACCTCTATAAAGCAAATCACTATTAATACTGTATGAAAAAAGCCCATCATTGATTATAGCTTCATCTACATGCCATATAAGAAGGCCAGACTCAGGAAGACCAATATCATAATTTGGCACAAAAGTAAAAACACCATTTGAATCCTTCTCTAATCCTGCGGAGTCAATTAGCATCTCAATATAAGGTGGATAAGTATTAGACAATGAATTAGATCCAATTTCATACCTTAAAGAGTCTATGCTTACATTAGGTTTAATCCAATTAGATCTAGATTCAATTAAATAATATTCATCCTCTCTTATGGGGATTTTTATTATTGCATTTTCACTTCTTTTCGGTAAAGCATATTCTAAACCGAATTCTCCGATTACATAATTTTCCCAGCCAGCATAGATCCTAGTCCATGCTGTAGGTGGAGATGGTATAATTCCTCGCCCATTATTCGAACCTTGATCCATTAATCCAAAAACACCGACACCGCTTTCACCAGTTAGGATATTCCATAATGGCGGTAGCCCAATCGCAAAACCAATCATAAGTGAGAAGGTTCCAGTTAAACCATATTGATATTCACATGGGTTCTCTGCATCGAAAAACATTGATTCAGAGATATCAAACAGCAAATGATTTTGTGTTTCTGGAAGTATAATACCTTTTTGAATCGTATGATTACCAACATTAATCTGTGGATTTCCTAAGTACTCTTGTATCATATCCCCATCAATAAATGTAGAGGGGATATCCTCTGGAGTTGGGTCTAAAAAAGGTAGAGAAAAATCTTGGCCAATACCAGCGTGAAAAATTACAACTAAATCATATTTTGAAAACTCAATTTTGTCTTCATCATATGATTGTTCAATTGCATCCTTAAAGAGTTTTGTAAGTTTTTCCTCTTGCACCAAAGGATCACCATATGGATTATAAAAATCCATAGTATTTGACAACTGATAGTCTCCATTTAATGAAGCAGGGTAAATACTTGATTGTTCTAAATCTATACCAAACTTACCATAGGAAACATTTACAAAATATTGATTTACTGAATGAAGCTGAGATAAAAAGTAATTATAATCATGCGGAGGAGGATCGATTGTGTATGAACCACAATCAATGCCATCATTTGTTAATAAAAATTGGCCATTTCCTGTTGTGCTATTAGTGCTGTCTTCCTTAAATGAAATACGAATCAAGGCCACACTTATTGGTTCAGTAATAGAAGCGAAAAGGAATGCTTGAAGACAGATAAAAATTGAAAATCTGCGCAAAGATAGATACCGTATATTTAAGTAATTCAGAATTCCATATTAAGGGAAAAGCGCATAGTATTTGTTAGTGGATGTCCTTGCTCTCCGTAAGTGTACCCAAAATCAAAACCGTAGCCTGCAAACCTAAGGCCTATACCAAATGTTGGATTGCTAATCTTACCAGTTTTATCATAGTAAAATCCGGTTCGGATTGCAAAATATTTCCCATACCAATATTCCATACCGATATTATGCACGAGTCGGTCTAATTCATTAGAGATTGAACGAGATTTAGCATTACCAACTTCTTTCACACCATATTCATTGTAATCTCCCCATCCCGGATCTCCAGGATCTCCTCCTGTTGAAATCATCTCGTTTTCTCCTGGGTCTACAATTCCATTCGAATCTGCATCAAACCACTTCCCACCATCTACATTCCCATCCTCATCAGCATCAATCCAATCATAGCCTCCAATAATTCCATCTCCATTCCCTGGTCCTGAATATCCATAATCTATATCCCCTCCTAATAACCAATCATTAACCCATGAGGTGAATAATGCAAGATAAATTGGAGATCCGTGTGAGCAATTTCCAGTTTCCCATCTGAATTATAATCATTGCCTGGACTTTCATTTCCATATTCGTCATAACCACCAATTTTACCATCACCATTCCAATCCATATCTGGATATGAAGATACCAAAAGCTTATCAACATCATATACAATATTAAATTTATTGTACTCTCCATTTACTAAAGCATAATTGAATCCTAGCGTTAAATTCGTAGGCTGAGGATCTGCTTGATCTGGATCAATAAAAGATACTTTAGGACCTAGATTGGATAAGTTCAATCCAAATGTTAGATTTGGCAACAGCCATTCTTTGTGCAAGTAGCCCAAATCAAATCCAAAATCAATTGATGTTCCACTACCCTTTTCACTTCCTGCACCAATTTCGACAAGATGTTGGTAGGATATTTTTGAATTTATTCCAAAAGATTGGGTAGGAGAAATAAGAGCACTATAAGAAAGAGACATTGCTGTCATGTAGCTAGTAAATGTACCCAACTCATCTCCGGTTTCACTTGTACGAATTTGCTCACCCAAATTAAGAAAAATCAAATGGCCTCCGATGGTGCCAAGTGTAGGATATTTTTTCCTAAAGGCTAGAAATTCGTAGTATAGATCATCAGCAAGACCTGGTAACCAATTGACATGCATCATTGCAAGTTCTTGTCCTTCAAGAAATCCCAATCCAGCGGGGTTCCAGTAACTTGCGTAGGCGTCATTAGCCACCGCAACTTGAGCTTCTCCCATACCTCCAGCCCTGGCACCGGGTGCGATAAGTAGAAAAATTGCTCCTGCTTCGCTTTGTGCAAAGAGAGTGTTGTAAGGAACTAAAAAAATAAATAGCGCCATCACTATACGCTTCATCAAAAGTCTCCTTCGTAATTATTAATAGTACAAATATCTATGTCTGACAAAATTATAGCGTTATTTATATATGATTATCCTAAGATTAATAATTACAATATATCTTTTGATACCCTTGAAAATCAAGCATCGATTAGGGTGTGAATATTCTCTTAAAAATTAAAAAGTCCAAGTGTTAAAATTGGTATATATGTGATTAATCCAACAGCAATTAGCTTTATAATAAAGAATGGAAGTGTCGCTTTATAAATTTTTGGCATTGGTTCATTAAATCTATATGCAGATAAAAATAGATTCATTCCAACAGGAGGGGTTAAAAACCCAAGTTCTAAATTAGCAATAAATATAATTGCCAAATGAACTGGATCTATTCCAAAATAAATTCCAAGTGGCGTTATTAATGGCACAATTACAATAATTGCTGAAAATATATCCATCAAACAACCAACTGCTAACAGAAAAAGGTTTAATAACAAAAGAAATACGTATTTGTTATTAATCGTAGTTTTAGCCCATGATAAAAGGGTCATTGGTACCTGAGCATCGACAAGATAGCTAGTTAATCCCATAGCAACCCCAAGAATTATCAAAACCCCTCCAATAAGCGAAGAACAATCAACAAATATTTTGGGAACATTACTTAAAGATATATCTTTATAAATAAATACTTCAATAAAAAATACATAAATTACTGTTATTGCTGCAGTTTCTACTAAAGTTGCAAAGCCACCAAACACCCCATATAGAATTAGAAATGGTAAAAATAATTCCCATTTACCCTGACTACATGCGTTCAGTGCATTTCTTGGAGAAAATCTATTTAACGTAATCTTATTTATCTTACCTTGATACAGGGCCCAGCTTGAAATTAAAATAATTAGCAAAAGGCCCGGAAATAAACCTGCAATAAAAACCTTTTTTACTGAAACTCCTGCAGTGACACCATAAATAATAGCGGGTAGACTTGGTGGGAAGAGTAATCCAATTGAACCAGAGACTGTCAACAATCCTAATGAAAAAGATTTACTATAGCCTTCTTTTAAAAGCATAGGAAGCAATAGTCCTCCAAGTGCAAGAATCGTGACTCCAGAGCCACCTGTTAAAGCAGTAAAAAACCCACAAAGTAAAATTATTATTATTGGCGTTCCGCCTGGAATCCATCCAAATAATTCTTGGAAAATAATAATTAATCTCTTTGAAGCTTTACTTTCAGCCAAAAAGTAACCAGCCATCGTAAAAAGAGGAATCGTAGGAAGAGTTGGTGAAACTACAATTCTGTACGCTTCTGCAGAGATTGCGGAAATAGGGGTAAAATCAACCCAAAATAAAATAATTGAAAGGCCTCCAAGTCCTACAAAAATCGGAGCTCCAAAAAATAAAGAAAATACTATGATTAAGGAACCAATATAGAGACCAGGAAAAACATCAAAAAGGACTTCTGGTAAAGTTGTAAAAGAAAACAAAACGGATACCAATATAAAAGTAAGACGATAGTATTGATTTGAGTAACTTTTTAAAAAATCTGCAGACTCATTAAAGCAAATCCAATAGGCATTATTAGCATAGCAACCCACCTTGGAATATTGGGCGCAATATCCATAGGATATTGCATTTCAACTTTTACGAGTTCCCAACTACCCCATGCCAATGCAATAAGAACTAAAAAGGTCATCAACTTAGCTATATATCGACCAAGATGAAATTTTTCTTCTGCTGCAAATAATGGCCTTTGAGTAAGTGCTAATAATTTATTTCGGCGAGTAGCAAAAATGGCACCTATTAACCCTATCCATAAAGTTAGATGCTGAACAATTACTTGCGAAGCTGGAATGCTTAATAACCCAAATATCCTTGTAAATGCTTCTATAAATGGGAGTAAAGCCATTATAGAAAAAGTAATAGTAGCAACTGTACCCTCAAACCATTTTAATCTTTTAAAATAAGGAGGAATCCTTGAGGATAAATTCATCAGACTACTGTTTATTGAGTTAATTCTATAACTTTATCATAAATTTTTGCAGGAATGATATTACCACGAAGTTCTGGTTCCATTTTCTTTACTTCATCCTTCCATATTTTTAAACCGTTTTCATCTATTGAATGAACCTTTAATCCATAATCCTGCATTGCTTTTATAGATTCCTTTTCAGCATTGGCATTTAAATTTTTCTGCTTATTCTGAATAGATTTAGTTATTTTTATTAAATCATCATGGTATTTTTTTGAAATTCTACTCCAAACTCTATTATCGATAACGATTCCAGCCATTAATACTCCCCATTTTAAATCAAGCATATGTTTAGCTATTCCAAAGGATTGTTGAGACAGAGCATAAAGTGGTATGGTGGAAAATGAATTAATGAGCCCAGTTTGCAGTCCAGATAAAATATCAACAGATGCTAATGGTACTGGATTATATCCAGCCTTTTCCCATAGTCTTTCCCATTTAAAATCGCCTGCCCATGTAAAAATCTTCATAGATTTCAGATCACTAGGAGTTTTTATTGGTTTAGAGGTAAACCAATAGGCCCAACCAAGCTCACCAATATGAAGTAATTTAAATCCTTGTTCCTCTAATTGCTTTTCTAGACTTGGTAACAAGGCTTCTGTTACCGACATTACATCTTCTGAATTTTGAAAAGCTAAGGGGACATAGTAAGCTGAAAAATCAGGAACTATTTCGGATAATCCTTCAGTAGTTATAGCAGCAGCATGTATTTGACCAATCCTCATTTTACGAACCATATCCCTTTCATCACCGATCACTCCTCCTGGATACACCCTAAGATGGACAGATTTCTTTGATAGTTTTTTCCATTCCTGTCCCATATCAAGAAGCATACCATGCCACTCAGTACCCTCAGGAGCTAGAGTAGCTAGTTTCACTACTGTTTTTCTTGATATACCGATAGAAATAAATAAAACTAAAGATAGTAAGAACTTATTCATTCTAAAAAATAATCCTCTGTGCTTGAGATTAGCCATTTAGCTCGATTAATGGAAATTAAATTGTTTAATTTAATTTTTTTGTTTTTATTTAGATCCATATTTATAGCATATCTTAGTTTATCCTCAAAATCATTTCTTTCTTGCCTAGGCTTGTGAATTAATTCAGCATAGCTAACATAAACACTTGCATCTAAACTATCCGATAATTGTAAGGCTTTCTTAAAATAGTAATCTACAGTATCTTTCATTGCTTTTCCACTTAGATCAGGTCTTATAGCTGAATAACTCATCATGGCAGAATATAAAGCGCCGCTTCCCCAGTTTGAATCCAAGAAAATTGCAGTTTCTAATAGTTTTCCAATCGTTGGAATATTTATTAGTTCGTATGGGTTCGACCCTCTACTTGATTGTATTGCCCCTGCCATAGAAGCTGCCAGCCAATATAAATCATGAGTATCCCTGGTATCGAAATTGATATTCAAATCTTTTTTTATCCACTGATTAAAGTTTGGATATCTTTCTAATAAAATGGTAAGGGAAGATTGCTTTGCTTCCAAAAATAATTTATTTGCCTTTTTGTAATATCTCATTCCTCTACTGTAGTCATCATCAATTAGCCTATCTCCTTTTTCCATGAGGATACCATATGCGTATTCAATTTTTGTTTGAATTAGATCTCGTTGATGAGATATATTTTCAAAATCTTTTTCACTCATCTTGGATATTTTTTTATCAAAATAAAAAGATATTAATCTGGTTCGATTAAGAATTGTACTAGTTGGTGAGCATGAGAAGGAGATTGGTATAAGGACCAATAAGATAATATTCAGCTTCACAATGTTCCTTATATCATTCTAATTCTCGTAGATAGGAAAGCTTGAGCAAAGTTCATTTACTTTGCATTTTATATCTAATAAAATGGCATCATTGTCATGTTTACTAATTGCCAAATCAATCCAGGAAGCTATCATTCTCATCTCATTTTCACCCATCCCCCTGGTTGTAATTGCAGGTGTTCCTAATCTTATTCCACTTGTTACAAATGGACTTTTTGTATCAAAAGGGACCATATTTTTATTTGCAGTAATTCCTGCCTTACCTAAAATAAGTTCTGCAGTCTTACCAGTAATATTTTTATTACTTAGGTCTATAAGAATGACGTGAGTATCTGTCCCGCCTGTAATCAAATTATAATCCATATTCATTAACTCTTCCGCCATTGTTTTAGCATTAAGTACAATAGAATTTGCATATTGTTTGAAATTAGGATTAAGGGCTTCACGAAAAGCAATCGCCTTTGCAGCTATAATATGCATTAGCGGTCCCCCCTGCACACCTGGCATTACCGAAGCATCTAATAATTCAGATACCATTTTCACTCTTCCGGATTTAGGAGCGACTTTACCCCATTTATTTTCAAAATCTTCTCCCATCATAATTATTCCACCACGGGGACCTCGAAGTGTTTTATGCGTTGTACTAGTTATTACATCACAGTACGGCACAGGAGAAGGATGACAACCTGCTGCTATTAAGCCGCTGGGATGAGCAATATCTGCCATTAGGTATGCATTTACCTCTTTTGCAATTTCTTTATATTTTTCAAACTCTACAAAGCGTGGATAAGCACTTCCTCCACATATAATCATTCTAGGCTTTGCTTCTTTAGCAATTTCCAAAACCTTATTAAAATTAACTAGACCAGTTTCTTTTTCGACACCATAGGAAACAGCTTTATAAAGTTGTCCCGAAAAATTCACAGGGCTTCCATGGGTAAGGTGCCCGCCATGTGCAAGATCCAAGCCCATAATAGTATCACCTGGATTAAGAAAAGTTAAAAAAACAGCCATATTTGCTTGTGAACCGGAATGAGGTTGCACGTTAGTATATTTTGCGTTAAATAGTTTTTTCAAACGTTCTCTCGCTAAATTTTCAGCTTCGTCAACAAACTCACATCCTCCATAATATCTCTTCCCTGGATAGCCCTCAGCATACTTATTTGTCATTACACTACCAGCCATCTCCATAACAGCTTTACTAGTAAAATTTTCGGAGGCAATTAATTCAAGAGTTGATTCCTCTCTGTCGATTTCTTTATTCAGTATATCATATAACTCATTATCATATTTATGAATATTTTTCATAAAACTATTTCCAACCGTCCTCAGCAATTAATGATTCAGTAACCCAACTATAGTCTGATTTGAAAGTGGATATTTTCCTATTCCTTTTAACTTTATCATCTGCCATAAACCACTGTGCTTTTCCATATAATATATCTTTTTCGTTTTCTTTAAGCCATGAGCTTTTTGAGAACCCTCTATAGCCTCTTTTTTCTGCTCTAACAAAATAATCATAAGCAAGTTTTGCAACTAATCTATCATCATTAGTGAATGGGTTCTGTCTGAAGTTATCCCAACCATAATAATAGACTTTTCCTTTTTGGCCTAAAGCATCCGCACTTTTTGAATCAATATCTGTAGCTTTATCTGCCCATTTTATTGCTTGTCTATAATCACTATTATCAAGATAGACATCCGATATGTTGATAGCAATTCTCACATCTCTAGGATCAATTTTAAAAAGTTCTTCATAAGCTTTTGCACCTAAACCCAATGCATCAATAGAGATATTAGCTTCTGCTAGCTTTCTATGCGCTATTTTACTACTAGGATCCTGTTTTATTACTTCTTGCAAAATAGGTATTGCATCCTCAGCTCGATCTGCTTCGCTTAATCTATCAGCATAATCAATACCATAACTTAAATTCCCGGGATTATCTTCATACCTTTTCCTATAAACATCTAGTGGATCCTTTCCACTATTCTCAAATGCCATAGCAAGTTCGCTTTGTGCTATTTCATTATTTCCCTCAACAGAGAGGATTTTTTCTAGAATATAAATTTGATCCTCAAATCTCTCATTCTCTTTGTATAGTTTTGATAGGTCATTCATTATGCTAACATTTTTTGGATCCATCTCAACAAGACGTTCATATTCAATAATTTCATTACTGAACTTTCCTTGTTTTTTATAAGAATAAGCAAGCCTTTTTCTTAATTCAATATTTTCCGGTAGTTTTTGCAAACCATCTAATAACACAAATTCAGAACTATCAAATTTCCCCATTTGTTCGTATGCAATAGCATAATATTGGTAAATTTCTTGAGGAGGTGCATATACTGGATTCCACTCATCGCAATCTAAAGTAGTAATCTCTTTATATATCTTTACAGTCTGCTTCCAATCTCTATTTCGGTAATACTCTGCAGCGCTACTCATCAACCTTGGGCACCTAAGATTTCTAAGAGAATCTAATCTTTTTTTATTTACTGCAGGATCCTTACCAGAATCCGCTGGTGGCACACACATCATTAGAATCAAGGTAACTATCAGTAATGAAAATAATCTAACTATATACATAATTATTTTTGTCTCCTTTTTATGAACCAAATATCAGCAAGACTAATCGACATTTGAAGCTGTTGGTATAATTCTCGACTTGGACTCATTGGATAATCCCTATATCCAAAACAAAAATTTAAATCAATTTGATTACCAATAGTTTTAAATTTAAATCCACTTCCTATTGAACATCCATATTCTCGTATAACTTTTTCGCTATCTCCTAAGGTGTATGAAGAGTATTTTAATCCAGAACGGATGGATACTTTATCAAAAAATTTTAAGGATGAAGGGTTTGCAAATCGTGAAAATGAATATTTAAAAGAGTTGGTTTGGTATATCCAATTATTAAGAGGGAAATCAAAATTGTTTAGTTCTTTTGAATTATCTATTTCAGAAGACCATTCAAAAGCTAAAGACCACTTTTTATTAAGTAATTTACTTATTCCAAAATGAAACCCCGCAGGATTGTGAACATCTGAAATTCGATATTCAGAATATGAAGTAACACTATCTGGAAAAGGAAAATCAAAGTATGGAGAATTCCAATCGTGGAACCCATTTGAATTAGCATCATCAAAAAGATGTTTATCTAATTGCGCATTTTCAACAGGTTTCAAAGTTTTTTTGAATGAACTGTATAAGGTTATCTCATTTCCAAGCTTCATTGATAAGAAAAAATCACTTATTAATCCATTATACCTACTCCGAGAAGTTTGTATAATGTTGCTGCCACTAAAATTTACAGATTCGCTCTGTCTTGATGATCCAAATAAAACTCTTGTCATAATTCCCAAAGAAAATTTTTGAGTAAGCTGATAGGATGAACCCATATTAAGAGATAATAAACCTCCAGATCTTTTAAACGAGCGAGAAATCTGTAAAGTATCCTCAAAAGCAGTAAATATAGTAGTATCCTGTTCAATCAAAGCAACTTTTTGATTAATGTAAGGCGAGATTGATAATCCAATTGAGTATCTCGACTTTATAGGGATAATCCATAACGCATTGGATAAACCTGAATACCGATTTACCAATGGTAAGGTTTCAAAAGATATCTGATCCGCACTATAACTTAAAGAGAGATAAGTAAATTTTAGATTGTGCCATGTCGATGGATTTGAAAAATTGACATCTTTTAATATGGAAGGAGATAAAACATTTACCCCATCCATTGCATTATAGACACCTTGGTTTGAGTAGAACTTTCCTAATCCTATAGCGTTCATATATCCTTGACTAAAACTAAAGGAAACAAAAATGAGAATTAACTTTACTATTCTAATCTTCATTATAGATATAAATGATTTCTATTCTTGGAGACTTTAAGGAGTCATTTGCTAAAAACAGAATAGAGTCAAACGGATTATTTTTTTCTTCAGAAACGATTTTAAATCCATAGTTATTTTTATTTTCCAAGATAATATTTTGTAATATGTTTTTTATAGAAACAATGTATTCAGTACTGTCTGGCATATTTGAAAGTCGATATGGATAGCCAATACCCGTGTAAGGATCTTCGGAAAATTCATTAGTAGAATCAATATTATTTAGACTATCGTTTTCAATAGGATCAATAATAATATAATAATCTTCTGAAATATTGGCTGAAGCTATTGGCATAATCAAATTAGCACTCCTAATAACAGAACCGTATTGAAGACTGCTAGCATTAAATGGAAACGTCAATAAAACTCTTTCACCAACTCCATTACTAAGACTAATGGGACTCAAAATATTTTCAACATTTCTCGGATCAAAAATTGATAAATCAGCTGAACTATAAATTGAATTTGAAAGAGTATCTATTATAATTGAATCAGTTGAAGAAGTGCTCGTTCGCCTATAATATAAAACAACCTTTGGGTCCTTTTCTTCAATTGATGCTTCTTCACTAAATAATTCTATAAAATTAGAATCGCTATTGGCAAATTTTAGTGCAAAAGTTCTAGTTATACCCGAATCCGACAATAACGACATTAAAGAATCAATGCCCCATACTAACTCTGAATGAGTATAGAAATCACTAGAGTCGGTTTTGTCTAAAACCATTGGAGCACCTAATGCATACCAGCCAGATATCGAAAACCCTTCATAATCTAAATACGTGCTTAAATTTTCATTAAAATGAGAATCAGGACTAAAATATAATTCTAATGGTCCTAAATCAGAGCTTTTCAAGCTATCATTAAAATATAATTTAAATTGGACGCTATCTAAAGTAACTGTGCTATCATTAAAATATGACCAATAGTTTGAAGATCCAATTTTTATAAACGAAAAAGGAATTTGAATTCCATTTTTTTCACCAATATAGAGCCTTTCATTCGTTGATAAATTGGGAGGAACAGAATAATTAGAGATATTTAAATTATTTATTGATAGTGTCTTAATAATCAGATTAGATTCAAAATCGGACTCTATGGGTTGCTCAGTACAACAAATATAGATAAGAAGAATAAAAAGTAGGTTTACTTTATGATGAAAAAATAAATGAGGTTTCATATGCTTTGATATGAAAAATCAGCTTGGTATATTTTTAATAATTTTATCCAATTGACTTGCAATATCTATAAAATCCGGCATCTCATCATCAGAGTATTTGATTATAGATAGCTTTTCTTTGTTTTTTGCAATACCAGCATAATTCAATAATTTTTCTGATATTACTTCCTCTTGTTTATCAATAATAATTATTTGGTCAGCAGAAAAGGATGCAACATCATAAACATTTAAGGAATCTCCTTTTAAGGATTTATGTATTGGGACTTCCATATCCTCTAATTCTTTCCTTGATATATCGGAATAATCATTCAATTCATGAATTATTAAAACTGTTTGGATTTTTTTGTAAAACTGATTGATTCCCTCAAAATGCTTTTTGAACAAACCAGGTATCAAGGCACTTTGCCATCCATTACAAATAAAAATATCTGGAGCCCAAAATAAATGTGGTAACGTGCTTAAAACAGCCTTTGAATAATATCCATATCTTTCTGCATTATCAGCAAGGACCCTACCGTTTTTAGATTTGTAAACTAAGTTCGTCAAAGGCTTGAACCAGTACTCATCTTCAAGAAAATATACCTGTACTCTAGTTTTTGGTATAAAAGCACTTTTAGCGCTAGTAACATGCTCATCGCCTTTAAAAACAAAAGGTATCTCACGCAACCTAATCACTTCTCTTAGAATATATTTACGCTCACTAACATAGCCGTACTTTGGAATAATGGTTCTAATATCATGCCCATACTCTTGAAGGAATAAAGGCACCTTCGTAGAAAAATCAGCTAATGAAGTAACATTTGCAAATGGGATTATTTCAGTGGTAATAAAATATAGTTTTTTTGGCATTTTTAAGGAAAATAAATTTAATTAATTGACAGATAATTGCTTGAGCGCTTCTTTGGCTTTTGGATAGTATTCACTTCCTGGAAAATAATCTATAAACCTCTGAAATTCTTCTCTAGCTTTATCAATATTACCAATACTTTGATAGGATAAGCCTATTTTGAGTTGAGCATCATCATCCTTATCTGTACCAGCATAAGTAAATACTTTTTCAAATTCTGCAATAGAACGTTTAAAATCTTTTTGAGAATAATAGCACTCTGCTAACCAATACTGACTATTATCTGCTAAATCATTTGTAGCATCTGATTTTACTAGCTCTTCAAAACCAGATATTGCACTTTTGAAATTTTGATTTTGAAAATGGCCCAGACTTTTCATATAGGTTTCTTTATACTGTGCTGAGTTAAATTGAGGTTCAGAAGATATAGGCTCTCCCGATCTTAATCTGGCCATTTCATTATAACTATTTGTTAAAGTCACAATCTTATTTTCAACAAGAACAAGTTTATTAAAAATTTCCAAGGCAGTACTATCCATATATTTTGATTGATTTTCAAGGTTTACAATTTTATTAGAAAGAGTATTTAGTCTCTTAAGTACTACAAGTGTAATTGAATCTTGCTGAGCTTTACTTTTTACTGCTTGTCTAAAAGCAGACATTAACTCTGGCAACAAAATTTGATTATCTAGCTCAAGAGAATCAACTAAAACTCTTACTCTGTCTATCTTAGCATTCAATCTTTTTAATTCACGCCCAACATCTTTACCTTGACTATATAATGAAGTACTAAGTACTAAAAACATAACTAATATTTTAATAATATGTTTGAGGTCATTCGACATTTCCATGTCCTTTCTAATTAATAGACAATTCTAATTTACCGACTTATACCATTCCTTCAAATAAGTTTATCAATCTGTATAGTTTCCACTTAATTTTAGTACAATTCCTGTCATTAGGAAACTTGTAATCAGAAATGATCCGCCTGCTGAAATAAAAGGGAAAGGTAAACCTTTCACTGGAATTAGCCCTACAGTCATAGCGGTGTTTATAAAAACGTGTGAAAGGAAAATTGTTGCAATACCAATTAATGCAAGACTAGAAAAGCGATCTTTTGATAAATATGCAAATCTGATAATCTGCATTATAAAATAACCAATCATAAGTAATACCATTGCTATTGTTACAAACCCTAATTCCTCCCCGATCACCGATAATATAAAGTCCGATTCTTGAACAGGTAAAAACTTTAAGTGTGTTTGTGTTCCTTGCCCCCAACCCTTCCCAAAAAGACCTCCAGAACCTATGGCTGTTTTACTTTGAATTATTTGATATGCTACTCCCAACGGATCTTTTTCAGGGTTCAAAAAAGTTAAAATCCTATTTTGTTGATAAGGAGATAACGTGTTCCATGCAAATGGAGATAATAATCCAAGGAATATATTACCAAAAAAAAGAAAAACTGATAAGAATAACGTTGGCCGTGCTACGATAATTACAGAGCCAAGTACAAAAGCCCAAAAAGTGAAAGACAATGTATGAAAGGCTGTCAACATACTAAATATCGGAGCCATCATTAAAAAGAGGTAAAATGGTCTTGCACCTGCCCAATAAAGCATTGGAAGTAATGGAGTCATCATTACAATTGATGTGCCTAAATCTGGCTGATTCATAACTATTAAAGTTGGAAAAAGTGTAATTAGCACTGGAATAATGATAGAACTGATTTTTTTCATTTTCAGAGTATGATCAGATAGATATCTTGCTAAAGCAAGTGTTGTGAAGACTTTAGCAAATTCACTTGTTTGAATTCCAAAAGGCAACCCAATATGTAGCCATCTATAGGTTTTCGCATGAGCACTTCCAAAAAAAGGTAAAATTACAATTAAGATTCCGAGTAAGAATAAAACATAAGAATATTTATGAATGGAGTATCTAGGTAAGAATGTAACGCAAAGTAAAATAAAGATAGCAACCATCAAGATTATTAGCTGTTTAAAAAAAGGGGTATATACTAAACCATTTGGGTGATGATTAGATATACTTTTAAGAATAACTAAGCCAATAGATGATAGAAATAAAACATACCATATTAGTTTAGTAGGGACCTCCTTAAAACTATTTAATCTAATTAAATTCATTTTTGAATATTTGCATAATTAATAATCTCATCAAAAATATTTTTTGCTATTGGCGCAGCAACAGCACCACCTGACCCCGAGTTTTCTAAAAGGACAACGATAGAATAATTCTTATCATAATATTTCATCCAACCAATAAACCAGGCATGATCTTCACCATGGGGATTCTCAGCCGTACCGGTTTTCCCAAAAACCTTAGCGTTTGTATTTAATGGGTCAGCTCCCTTTCCAGTTCCTTTTTCATCAGAAACAACTTTTCCCATATCAATAATAATTTTATCCCATATTTCATTTGAAATTTTTATGGTATCGGTTTGTACCAAAACCTTATTTTTGACGAAATGAGGCTTATGAGTACTTCCTTTTGTAGCTAAAAGATTAGTATAATTGAAAATCTGCATTGGAGTTACTAATAATTCTCCCTGTCCTATGCAATAATTTAATAGTGAACCTTTACTCCACCCAGACCTACCATACCTTTTATTCATATAATCAGTTGTAGGAACTACACCATGAGATTCACCTTGAATATCTACTCCAGTGGGTTTGCCAAAGCCAAACATTTTATAAAAAGAACTAAGTTTATCAAAGTCATAGTATTTTATTGTTTTATAAAAATATATATCGCATGATAAAGAAATTGCAGAACTTAGATTCATATTCCCATGCCCTTTAGTATACCAACATCCAAAAATTCTATCTCCAAATTGGAAAGCTCCATCGCATTTAAATTCATCCAGAGGGTTAAAATTCACATTATCCAAGAGGGCTACTTCAGTTATCATCTTTACGATAGATCCAGGCGGATATAATCCTTGGTTAAACCGGTTTACCAATGGTTTGTCTGGGTGATTTAAAATTTGATGCCAATCACTTTCTTTTATTCGGCCTGTAAATAATTCAGGCTCAAAATCAGGCATGCTCACTGCACCAAGAATCTCTCCGGTTTCAGGTATCCCTACAATGATTACTCCTCTCTTATTGGTCATTACATTCTCTAACTGATTTTGGATATCCAAATCGATGGTAGTAATTATATCCCCGCCTGGTTCAGGATCCCTTGGTGGAAATTCATCT
>JBJKZY010000031.1:0-36059 GCA_045568995.1 Fidelibacterota bacterium
AGAAAAAAATAAAAATCCGAATATTATAATCATTTTTACGGATGATCAAGGATATGGAGACTTGGGGTGCTATGGAGCAACAAAGTTTGACACTCCAAATATTGATTCTATGGCAAAGGAAGGATTATTGTTTACAGATTTTTATGTCTCGCAGGCTGTATGTAGTGCTTCTAGAGCTTCTTTGATGACTGGTAGTTATGCAGAGCGGGTTGGAATACAAGGAGCCTTGAGCCCGTGGGAAGTTGGTGGACTTGATCCTAAGATTCAAACGATAGCCAAACTTTTAAAGACTCATGAATATACCACCGCGATTTTTGGGAAATGGCATTTAGGACATAGGAATGAATATTTACCTCTTCAAAATGGATTTGATGAATATGCAGGATTGATTTGTTCAAATGATATGTGGCCAGTTGGTTACGATGGTAAACCAGTTCAATCAACAAAAAAAAGTTATTATCCTACTATGTCTTTTTGGGAGGGCAATAGTCCTTCATTTAATATAAAAGATTTTAAGGACCAATCTCAACTTACAACCAAAATAACAGAAAGAGCGGTTGACTTTATCAATAGGAATAATGACAAACCATTTTTTCTTTATATCCCTCATCCAATGCCACATCAGCCTATAGCAGTATCAGATAAATTTAAAGGTAAGAGTGAGTTAGGACTTTATGGTGATGTAATTATGGAAATTGATTGGTCTGTAGGTGAGATAATTAAATCATTAAAAGAAAACAAAATTGACGATAATACTTTGGTGATATTTGCTAGTGATAATGGCCCCTTGGTTAAATTTTGGTGAATGGGGAGGTTCCGCTGGTCCTTTAAGAGAAGGGAAAGGAACCATGTGGGAAGGCGGAGCAAGAGTCCCCTGTCTTATGCGATGGCCTAATCGAATAGAAGAAAATAGTATCTCTTCTAATATAGCTGCGACCATTGATATATTTCCAACTATTGCAGAAATAATTGGTGCGAAAAACTTAACTTCAAATATAGATGGAGTTAGTCTTCTTCCCTATCTTGGAGAAAGAGCCAGGTGCAAATCCTAGAGATCACTTATATTACTATTATGCCCGAAAAATTAATTGCAGTTCGAAAAAATGAATGGAAATTGGTCTTTCCACACACGTATCGTTCTTATGAAAATGTCGAGCCGGGGAAAAATCTTTTTCCAGGCCCTTATGGAAAAGGAAAGTCAGGTTTAGAGTTATACAATCTTGAACAGGATATTGGAGAAAAAGAAGATGTTGCGGTAATATATCCTGAAATAGTTCAAGAATTAGAGCAATTAGGCGAAGAAGCACGTTCAATTTTTGGAGATAAAATTACTAATAAGATAGGTAGTGAGTCGTACGAAACAAATTGTGGTTATGCTCCAGACGTAGTAAAGATACCTCATTCTGCGGTCGGGAAAGATATTTTTCTTGTAAATAAAGCCGATAAAAAGTATCCTGGTGAAAGTAATGAATCCCTTATTAATGGTTTTGGTGGGACTATAAATTATGAGGGTTTATCTTGGCAAGGATTTGAAGCAAAAGATTTAATTGCAACAATTGATCTAGGTAAGTTAACTGCAATTAATGAGGTGAAAACTCGTTTTTTGCAGAGTCAGGTTTTTTGGATATTTTTACCAAAAAAGATCGAGATTGAACATTCGATAGATGGTAAGAATTTTGAGTTACTCTATGAATCATTCCCAAAAAATGACTTTAGTTTTGTTCAAAAAATTTTCACGTATAGTGTTAATCCAAAAAATATCAAAACGAGATATGTTAGAGTTAAAGCGATGAATATAAATGAATGCCCAGAATATCATCCTGGTTCAGGAGGCCCCTTCTTGGGTTTTTTCTGATGAAATAGTTATTAATTAAAAATAATAAGATGAATAAAGAAATAAGAATAGCAAAAGAAGCCGCATTAGAAGCAGGTAATTTGATTCTTAGTTTTTACAAAGCTGATTATGAAATAAGAGATAAAGGATATCATAATCCTGTAACAACTGCCGACCACGCTTCCGATAACAGAATAAAAGAGATCTTAGTCCAATCTTTTCCAGAATATGGTTGGTTATCTGAAGAAACAGTAGATTCTAAAGATAGGCTTAAGAATGAAAGAGTTTGGGTTGTCGATCCGTTAGATGGCACTAAAGAATTTATTGAAGGAGTTCCACATTTTGTAGTAAGCATTGCTCTTGTTGAAAATGGGATACCAATTATTGGCGTTTTATATAATCCTGTTACCGCTGAATTATTTGAAGCCTCAAGAGGAAATGGTGCAAAATTAAATAATAAAATTATTATGTGTTCATCTAAAGATAGTTTAAGTAGTATGATAATATTGAATAGTAGATCTGAGGCCAAAAAAGGACTATGGGATCCGTATATTGACACTTTTGAAGAACTTAAGCCTATTGGCTCGGTTGCATATAAATTAGGTCTTACTGCTGCTGGCAAGGCGGATATATTTGCTTCTTTAAGACCTAAAAATGAATGGGATATATGTGCAGGAAATTGTATCATAAATGAAGCAGGTGGTAAATTAATTGATTTATTCGGTGAAGAGAGAAAATATAATCAAGAAGATACGCTTATCTCACCTGGACTGATTGCAGGAAAGATTAATGCAGTTGAAAAAACATTTTCTGTTTTAAAGGTTTTATGAACTTTTCTTTAGAAGAAGTTGAAAAGTATTGTAAAGATTTTTCGTTCAAAGACTCTCCACTTTTAAGCGAGTTGACTGAATCAACATGGAGTTCAGAAGATATCCCTCAAATGTTATCAGGCTCCTTAGTAGGTGGATTGTTACAAACACTAATTAGACTTAGTAGAGCTGTAAACATTTTGGAAATTGGGATGTTCACTGGATATAGTGCTCTGAAAATGGCAGAGGCTTTGCCTGAAAATGGAAAAATTCATACCTGTGAATTAATGGATAAACATATAAAAACTGCAAGTGAATGGTTTAAAAAATCAGAAAATGGTTATAAAATCTCAGTTCATAAGGGCCCTGCTCTGCAGTCATTAGAAAAGATGAAACATCTGACATTCGATTTAGTTTTTATTGATGCGGATAAATTCAATTATCCAAGTTATCATAATATATCTTTAGATTTATTAAAAAAAGGTGGAGTAGGTGTTCTAGATAATATGCTTTGGAGTGGGAAAGTAATAGAGCCTTCTGATAAAGAATCAATTGCTTTAAGAGAAACTGCTGAATTAATTAGAAACAATGATAAATTGTCTCCGCTCTTATTACCTGTAAGAGATGGAGTCATGGTCTACCAAAAAATTGAATAGGGATAAAAATGTCGAAAATACCAGAAGATGCAATACAATGTTTAGATAAAGGTTTTGTTCGTCTTGTTGACTCAATGGGTGGAGATGACGCCATCGTACAAGCAGCAAGAGTTAGTTATGGTAAGGGTACAAGTAAGGTATCACAAGATCGAGGTCTTATTAGATATCTTATGAGGCACAGACACACAACTCCTTTTGAAATGGTTGAATTTAAGTATCATTGCAAAATGCCAATTTTTGTTGCTAGGCAGTGGGTTAGACATCGTACAGCAAATATTAATGAATATTCACTTCGTTATTCAGAAGCAAGAGATGAATTTTATGTTCCTGACCCTGAGCATATTCAATTTCAAAGTTCTCTTAATAAACAGGGCCGGATGGGTACCGTTTCTGAAGATTTGAAGATAAAGGTACAAGATTACTTTAAAGAGATATCTGATAGAAGTTTTGAGATTTATTCAGAATTAAATAATGCAGGAGTGGCTAGGGAGTTGGCTAGGGCAATTTTGCCAGTAAATTTATACACTGAATGGTATTGGAAGAATGACCTTCACAATTTACTGCATTTTATAGGTTTAAGATCTGATAGTCATGCGCAGTATGAGATTCGTGTTTTTTCTGATGCCATGGCTAAATCTGTTAAGGCTGTTGCTCCTTTTGCCTGGGAAGCATATCAAGATTATGCTGTGAGCGGATTAAGATTTTCCAGAATTGAACAAAATATTCTTGAAAAACAATTACCGAATAGGGTTATTCAAGATATCCTAGAGGATATTGCATACCAAATTACTGCAACTCTTCATACCAATAAGCCTAGAAATGAAAAAGAGATATATCCTTTGTATAAAAAACAAGGAGGTCTGGATTCAGAAGAAGACTTTAAATTGAAATGGGAGTCTGGTGAAATTGAATCAGGAAATGTTCGTGAATTACGTGAGTTTAAGGATAAACTAGATTCTTTAAAAAATTAAGATGACTTTATTAAATTAATTTTGCCATGTCATTATTTAATAGGGCAAAGGTTGTAGATTCTAATTTTACAAAACTGGTTAAAGAAGAAAATTTTCCTGAATCAAAAATCGATTTACTAAACTCAGATCAATGTATTTCTAATTCAGAGTTAATCTCAATCTTTGAATCTCAGATAGCTAGTCGGCATATGGATTTAAAAGCCAGATTACTTAAGGATCAAGGTAAGTGCTATTATACTATAGGTAGTTCTGGGCATGAAGGCAATGCAGTTTTTGGTCATATGTTCCCATATACTGATATGGCATTTCTTCATTATCGTAGTACGCCATTTTTTCTTCAGAGATCTAAACAAGTCTCTGGGCTTACACCATTCTATGATACGGCTTTATCTTTTATGGCTTCATCAGAAGATCCAATCAGCGGAGGTAGGCATAAAGTTATAGGAAGCAAGGAGCTGAACATTCCACCTCAAACAAGTACGATTGCAAGTCATTTGCCAAAAGCTGTAGGGACAGCTTTTTCAATCGATAGAGCGAAAGATCTTGAAATTAAAGAAAGAAATTTAGAGAAAAATAGTATAGTCATATGCAGCTTTGGAGATGCTAGTGCAAATCATGCGTCTGCTTTATCGGCCTTTAATACTGCTTCATGGATAAAAAATTTGGGAGGCCATGTTCCAATTATTTTTTTATGTGAAGATAATGGGACAGGTATATCTGTTCCTACCCAAGAAGGTTGGATTAAGGATAATTTTTCTAACAAAACTGGCATCCAATATATTCAGACAGATGGTTTACATCTTGTGGACTTGGTAAAAAAAACAAAAGAAGCGGAAGAAATTTGTAGAAAACAAAGATGTCCAATCTTCCTTCATATGAAAACAGTTAGACTTATGGGGCATGCGGGATCAGATATTGAGGTTGGTTATAAATCTCTTAGCGATATTGAAAAGATAGAATCAAATGACCCATTGCTTCACTCCGCAAGAATTATGATAGAGAAAAAATGTTTAACATCCTCTGAAATATTATCTTTATATGAAAAAACTAGGAAGCAAATAAGTTTTGTTTTTAACTCTGCAGTTTTAAGACCATACTTGCTTAAGTATGAAGATGTAATGAGTGCAATTGAAGCGAATAAAAATAAACGGAAAAGTATACCGCATCTATCTAGTGTTAAATCACGAAAAAATATTTTTGGGAAAGAATTTGAAAGATTGAAAATCCCTCAGCATATGGGTAAGTTATTAAATTATTCTTTATCAGATCTCCTGCTTCAGTATCCAAATACACTTATTTTTGGCGAAGATGTAGCAAGAAAAGGCGGTGTTTATCATATAACAGCAGATTTATATAAACAATTTGGAGAGAGAAGAGTTTTTAATAGTCCTTTGGATGAGACTTCTATTATTGGCTTTGGGATAGGATTTGCTCACAATGGATTTATCCCGATACCGGAGATACAATTTTTAGCATATTTTCATAACGCAGAAGACCAGTTACGTGGGGAGGCAGCTACTCTTTCTTTTTTTTCCAAAGGACAGTTTACGAATCCAATGGTATTGCGAGTACCCGGTTTAGCATATCAAAAGGGATTTGGTGGACATTTCCATAATGATAATTCGTTAACAGTTTTCCGGGATATCCCTGGAATTATTCTTGCCGTTCCTTCAAATGGATCTGATGCCGTAAAAATGCTTAGAACATCAGTCAAAGAAGCTTACAAAAATGGACGAGTAATCGTATTTGTAGAGCCAATTGCATTGTATATGACAAAAGATCTTCACAAACCGAAAGATGGAGAATGGTTATGTACCTATCCAGAATTGGAAAATGAAATCCCTGTAGGTGAATTCGCTGTGTACGGTAAAAGTGAAACCTTAACTATTATCACATATGGAAATGGTTTATATCTATCTTTGCAGGCAAAGAAAGAAATTGAGAAAAAGATAAGGAAGAAAATAAAGGTAATTGATTTAAGATGGCTTGCTCCAGTTAATTATGAAGGACTTATAAGCAGCATAGAAAACTGTAAAAATATTCTTATAGTGGACGAATGTCGTAAGACTGGATGTCACGGAGAAGGTATTTTAGCAGAACTGTTAAGTGTGCTTAATGGCAAATCTAAAATTGAGTTACATGCTGCTAAAGATAGTTTTATACCTTTAGGAGTCTCGGCAACGTCAACATTACCAAGTAAAAAATCAATTATCCAAAAGGCCATAGACTTAATAAATGGATAAAAAAAGAGTAGTTGTTGTTTGCCCAGGTAGGGGTACTTATACTAGAGAGACTTCAGGATATCTAGCTAAATATGGAAAGTTTAGAAAAGATCAAATTAGTTGGATGGATAAAAAAAGAGAAGATGAGGGGCTGCCAAGTTTGTCTTCCCTAGATTTAAAACCTTTTCAATCTAAAATTCATATGGCTGGAGAAAATGCATCAACGTTGATTTTTGCTTGTAGTATTTCTGATTTTTCATTTATTGATCAGAAAAAATATGAGGTAGTTTCAATTATTGGAAATTCAATGGGCTGGTATACTACACTTGTATTGGGAAATGTATTATCAATTGAAGGAGGATACGATCTTATTCATACTATGGGTTCAATGATGAAAAACCAGATTATTGGAGGGCAAATTATTTATCCAGTGGTAGATGATGATTGGATTGGTAATAAAGAAAAAAGATCTAATATCCTTTCACAAGTAAAAAAAGCGGGTTGCTATATTTCAATAGAGTTAGGTGGTTATGTAGTAATAGGAGGTGAGCAAACATCCTTAGATCTTTTGTTAAAAGAATTACCCAAAAAAGACCACTATCCATTTCAATTACCTTATCATGCTGCTTTTCACACCCCTCTTCTTAAATCAATTTCTAAAAAAGCTTTTAATTTGATCTCTCCAAAAAATTTTCAAGAACCCTCCATTCCAATTATTGATGGTAAAGGAAATATTTGGAGTCCATTTAGTACGAATGTAAGCTCTCTATTTGAGTATACATTAAGAGATCAGGTATCTGATGTTTTTAATTTTTCAAAAGCAATGTCCGTTGCGCTTAAAGAGTTTTGCCCAGATAAGGTTTTACTAATGGGTCCTGGAAATTCTTTAGGAGGCATAATTGGTCAAATATTAGTTAAAAATAAATGGAATGGTATAAAATCAAAAAAATATTTTTTAGAGCAACAAAGAAAAGATCCTTTTTTAATATCCCTAGGACTTGAAGGTCAGAGAAGTTTAATATAAAATTTTTTAACTATTAATCTGGTGGATAGCTGCCATACCAGCCTCAAACCCTTTGTTTTTTTGATTATCTCCAGACCTAGCATAGGCTAGTTCTTTATTTTGACAAGTCAAAACACCAAATATTACATGTGGATTAGTTTCAGTTTTTTCTAGAGTTACAGACATAATTCCGTTGGTGACAGCTTGAGAAATATAATGATAGTGATCAGTTTCACCTTTAATTATACAACCAAGGGCAATAATACAATCATAGTTATTGTTTTCTGCTAATTTTTTAACCTTTGCGGGTAACTCAAATGCACCAGGAACATAAAATATATTGATGCTTTCATCTGTTAAACCATTCTCTTTTAATGATTTAATGCAACCTTTTAATAAACCATCTGTAATTGGTTTATTAAAAATACTAACAACAATTCCAATCATAGATTAAGTATGTGTCCTAACTTATCTTTTTTTGTATTTAAATAATTTTTATTTTCTTGATTAGCTTCAATTTCAATGGGAATTCTAGAAGTTATTTCTAATCCATGGCCTTGAAGTCCTACTAGTTTTTTGGGATTGTTTGTTAAAACAGTTAACTTGGTTACACCTAAATCTTTTAGAATTTGTGCTCCAACACCGTAGTCTCTTAAGTCGGCCTTGAACCCTAATTTTTCGTTTGCTTCTACTGTATCTAAACCTTCTTCCTGTAGTTTATAAGCTTTAATTTTATGTTTCAGCCCTATCCCTCTACCTTCTTGCCTTAAATAAACTAGGATTCCGGATCCATTATTCTCGATTGCTGAAATGGCCGTGCTAAGTTGTTTTCCGCAGTCGCATCGTAAAGAATTAAATACATCTCCTGTAAGACATTCTGAGTGAACTCTTACCATTACTGATTCGTTTGATAAGAAATCTCCATAGGTTAATGCAAGATGTGTTTTTTTGTTGAAAATTTCTTCATAAAGATGCAAATGAAATTTTCCTACTTCAGTTGGAAGATGAATATCCTCTACTTTCTCTACAATTTTTTTCTTTTTTCTTATAAATCGAATTAAATCTTCAATAGAAATAATTTTTAGATCGTGTTTTACTGAAAAATCTTGTAGTTGATTTCCTCTGGCCATTGATCCGTCATCAGCCATTATTTCACAAATGACACCACTGGGTTTTAGGCCTGCTAATTCAGCAAGGTCAATACTTGCTTCTGTATGCCCCGCACGCCTTAATACTCCACCTTTTTTACCAACAATTGGGAAAATATGCCCTGGCCTTGAAAGATCCTCCGCTACTGTTTTATTATCTATCAATGCTCTTACAGTTTCAAATCTGTCAAAGGCTGATATTCCTGTTGTTGTATTTTTCCTAGCATCTACACTTGTAGTAAAGTTTGTTTCATGAAGACCTGTATATTTTCTCTCCATTGGCATAAGGTCTAAAGCTTTAGCTCTTTCATTGGAAATCGAAACACAGATCATACCCCGTCCTTCTTTGGCCATAAAGTTAATAGCATCTGGAGTAACTAACTCAGATGCTATTACTAAATCACCCTCATTTTCCCGATCTTCACTATCGACAACAATAATAGCTTTTCCATTCATAATATCTTCTATAGCGGAATCAATAGAACTAAATTGCATTTTTATTTCCTATAAAGTTTTCTAAATATTTTGCCATCATATCAGCTTCAACATTAATAAAGTCTCCAATTTTTTTTTCATTCCAGGTTGTAATATCAAGAGTGTGTGGGATCAGGGCAACTGAGAAGTGATCTTCAAATTTTTTAGCTATTGTTAAACTAATACCATCAAGGGAAATAGATCCTTTTTCTACAACATAATTTTTAATATCGCTAGTTAATACAAAATCCCAAACGGCAGACTCCTCATTTTTTTTAATATTTTTAATTTCTGTTATAGTATCTACATGACCTTGGACAAAATGACCTCCAAGTCTTGTAGTAGGAAGTAATGATCTCTCCAAATTTATTCTAGAATCTACATCCCAAAATTTTGCAGTTGTTCTATCAATTGTTTCTTCAACAAGTTGAACAACAAAATCTGTATCAAATAATTTGGTGACTGTAAGACAAATCCCGGAGCAAGAGATACTATCATTTACTTTTAAATCCTCTAAAATTTTATTTGCATGGATTGTAAGTTCCATACCATCTAGGTTTAAAATCTTTTTTTTAACAATTCCAGTCTCTTCGATAATTCCAGTAAACATTAAACTCCTCTATGAAACGTCATTTTAATATCATTATCAAAATGATCAACTTTTTGAAGGAGTAATTTATAATCTTTTATCAATGTGTTATAACCAGTATATAAAGGCTTGCCATTTCCAATCATTTTAGGTGCATAATATATATGCAATTCATCGAATAAATCGCTATCAAGAAAAGATGATATTGTTTCTCCACCGCCTTCTACTAATAGCGTCTGATATGATTTAGTGTAAAGCTCACTTAAAACATAGAAAATATTTTTTTGAGGATTATTTTTTAAGTTCATACCTGAAAAAATAATGGGGTTTTTATCTAGAACTTTATATTTCTTATTTATTTTATTTTTTGGATCAAAAATAATAATTCTTGGATCTTTTCCGTATCCATGAGATGTGAGTGAGGGGTCATCTGCTTCTATTGTTTTCCTTCCAACAAGAATTGCATCACAAGTAGAGCGGAGTTTATGAACAGATTGTCTTGATTTTTTATTTGTAATCCATTTGGAATGTCCATCTGGTTCAGCAATAAAGCCATCCAACGTTGACGCAATCTTTAGAATAACATATGGTCGTTTCTTTTCAAAAAAGGTGAAGAAGCGTCTGTTTAATTTTTTTGATTTTTCAGTGCATACATTTTCCACAACTTCAATATTGCTATTCCTAAGAATCTTTGCACCTCCACTTGCTTTTGGATTAGGATCATTTGCTGCAATAACTACTCGGCTAAACATTTTACTTTTTATAATATCTGTGCAGGGGTTTCTTTTTCCTAAATGAGAGCATGGTTCTAACGTGACATATAATGTTGCATTTGTAATAGAACTATCTAGTTTATGTATAGCATTAGCTTCAGCATGCCCCTCGCCATAGCATTTATGATACCCCCTGGATATTATGTTGTTATCAATTACTATTAATGCTCCAACCTTTGGGTTGGGAAATACTTCATGCTTTGCTTTTGCCGCCTCCTGCAATGCAATATTCATAAAATGTTCATCTTGTGTTTTTAATCTAATATTATTTTTCATTTGGATTACGAAAGCATCCGTTTTTAATAGAAAATTTATTTAATTTATAGTTCAAAATTAGGATAAATATGAAGTTATACGGACCCGATTTTTATAATATATCTGAGTTATTGACTGATGAAGAGTTAATGATTCAAAAAACAGCTTATGATTTTGTTCAAACTGAATTTATGCCACTTGTTGAAGAGCATTACGAAAAAGGAACTTTTCCTCTAGAGTTAGCTACCAAACTAGGAGAATTAGGATTCATGGGATCATCTCTACCTATTGAATCTGGAGGATCGGGTGTTAGTAACGTTGCATACGGTCTTATTTTACATGAATTAGAAAGGGGAGACTCTGGACTTAGGTCTTTTGCAAGTGTGCAAGGATCTTTAGTGATGTATCCTATTCATGCATATGGATCAAATGAACAGAAGGATAAGTGGTTATCTGGTTTAGGTGATGGTACTAAAATTGGTTGCTTCGGCCTAACTGAGCCAAATTTCGGATCAAATCCTGGAGGGATGGCAACACGTTGTAAAAAAGATGGGGGTGATTGGATAATTAATGGGAACAAAATGTGGATCACTAATGGTTCCTTGGCTGATGTTGCTGTAGTTTGGGCACGAGATGAGGAGGGTATAGTAAGGGGATTCTTACTTGAGAAAGGTATGGATGGATTTACCTCTAGTGATATACATGGTAAGCTAAGTCTAAGATGCTCAGTTACCTCAGAATTATCTATGTCAGATGTTCGTGTTCCTGATTCTTCCCGCTTACCAAATATCGAAGGACTTAAAGGCCCACTGGGTTGCCTAACTCAAGCGAGGTATGGAATTGCATGGGGAATGGTTGGAGCTGCAGTAGATAGTTATAATGTTTCCCTCGAATATGCAAAAGAAAGAAAACAGTTTTCTAAACCGATTGCAGGTTATCAACTTACTCAAGCAAAGTTCGCAGAAATGGTTACAAATATTACTCAAGCGCAGCTTTTGGTTTATAGGCTTGGAACATTAAAAGATAAGGGAAAGATGAATTTCCAACAGGTTTCAATGGCAAAACGTAATAACTGTACAATGGCTAGAGATATTGCAAGAATGGCTAGAGATATTCTTGGTGGAAATGGAGTAACAATAGATTATTCCCCAATAAGACATATGGCCAATATTGAATCCGTATATACCTATGAAGGAACACACGAAATGCATACTCTTATTCTTGGTGAAAATGTAACCGGTCTTTCTGCATTTGATTCATAAGATAACACCACTGCTATATATTACATTTAAATTATTTAACAGATAGAACATGTTTTTTGTTGTCGCGCTTACTGTCTTCTTACTTATGCATGGGTATGTCGGCTGGCGAATTATTCCAACATTAAATTTGAGTCCCTTTAGTAATGTCGCAGCCTATATATTTATTTTTTTTCTGGGTTTTCTTCCACTTCTGCCAATCATCCTTAGAGTTAATGGGTATGAATCTAAAATAATAGACAAAATTTCTTTGATCGGTTATACTAGTTTAGGATTCTTTACTTTATCGTTTACTTTTCTATTAGCCAAAGATTTTTTATACCAATTTATATCTTTTGTAAACAACTTTTTTAATGAGCAGCAGATTGTGGATGAATCCAAAAGAGACTTCATTGAAAAGTCTCTCAGTATAGGTATCATAGGTCTTACAGGAAGTGCCACCGCTTACGGATTTTACAATGCAAGAAAAGGACCAAAAGTAATAAAAGAAAATATTTTTTTAAAAAACCTTCCTACTGAATTTGAAAATTATAAGATAGCCCAAATTTCAGATTTGCATGTTGGCCCTACCATAAAGAAACCATATGTTGAAAAAGTTTTCGATACAATTGCTAATGTAAACCCTGATATGCTTGCGGTTACTGGTGATTTAGTAGATGGTTCCGTTGACAACCTTAGGTCTGATTTGGAACCGTTTAAGGATATGATTGCTAAAGACGGAACTTTTTTTGTAACTGGAAATCATGAATATTATTCTGGAGTTGATCGATGGTTGGATGAGACGGATAGATTAGGAATGACGAACTTAATTAATTCAAATTCAATGATCGAAAAACAAGAAAGTAAAATTTGTATTGCAGGAATTACAGATTTTAGAGCACACCAAATTAAAAAATCTCATAGATCCAACCCAAAAAGGGCTCTAAATAATGTATCAAATGATGTTCCAAAGATAGTTTTAGCACATCAGCCAAATAGTATTTTTTCAGTACATGATAGTGGTGCGGATTTACAAATTTCAGGGCATACACATGGTGGTCAGTTCGTTCCATTTAATTTCCCAACTAAGTTAGCAAATGCCTATTTAGCAGGACTTTATGATCATGATGGTACTCAAATATATGTGAATAGAGGGACTGGTTACTGGGGGCCACCTCTTCGGCTTGGAATCCCATCTGAAATTACAGAACTAACCTTAAAAAGACTTTCGGTTTAAGAATAGCAGTGTCTATATCTTATTAAAACTAAAAATATAATTTAAAATCATGTATTTTTAATACATGAAAAGAAGAAACTTTTTACGAACAAGCTTAGTTGGATTATCGTCTCCACTAATCCTAGCTAAATCAGGAAATTTAAAAATCAATAAAAATAATCCAGTGGTATTATCGACTTGGGATTTTGGACTTGCTGCTAATGAAGAAGCTATTAAGGTTCTTAATAACGGTGGAAGTTCGATGGATGCTGCAGAAAAAGCAGCCAGGCATGCAGAAGCTGATCCAAAAAATAATTCAGTAGGTATTGGTGGGCTTCCTGATGAAAAAGGGAAAGTAACTCTTGATGCATGTGTAATGGATTCAACTGGAAACGCTGGTTCCGTTGCATTTTTACAAAATATTAAACACCCTGTATCGGTAGCAAGAAAGGTAATGGATGAGACAAAACATGTAATGTTAGTAGGAGAAGGAGCACGTCAATTTGCAGTTTCAAACGGTTTTAAAGAAACGAATCTTCTTACATCTAAATCTGAAAAAGAATGGAAGAAATGGCTAAAAACCAGGAGGGAAATGACCCCACACGAAACTCATGATACAATTTCAGTGTTAGTTCAAGATGCAAATGGTGATTTATCTGGTGCTTGCACCACAAGTGGCTGGGCTTATAAAATGCATGGGAGAGTAGGAGATAGTCCAATCATTGGGTCAGCTTTATTTGTTGATAATGAAGTGGGAAGTGCTGCTGCTACTGGTTTAGGGGAGGAAGTTATTAAAACTGTAGGTAGTTTTCTTGTTGTAGAGATGATGAGACAGGGCTATCCTCCAGAAGAAGCATGCAAAGAAGCACTAAACCGGGTTATTAAATTACACAATGGGAATCCAGATTTTCAGATTGGATATATTGCAATGAGAAAAGATGGAGAAGTGGGTGCGGCTTGTCTAAAATGGTCATTTGATTATGCTTTGTTTAAGAGCAATAAAAACAAGCTATATAAAACAGAAGGAATTTTAAATTAAAATCTAGATCTTAATCAAATTCTCTTGACGACTTACAATAGAATTCTTTTCTACAATTTGATCTAAAATTGAATCCCATAACTTTACCCTATTCTCCAAAGAAATCTTACCTACTAAGTAAACATCATCCCACTTTTTTTGGTTATCCCCACATAATTCAATAAGCATTTTATGGGAGAGAGGGCCATGTACGTCTCCATCAATTTCGATATGTCTATCAAAGTAATATTTTAATTTTGGATATTTTTTATTTTCAGGATCAACCTCGTTAATTATCGCTATAAACATATCAGGAATGATATCCTCTCTTCCATAGGTGAATGCTGACGCAATTTTATGCATTTGTTTTGATCTAATTATTTCAAATGAATATTGAACAAAGTTTTTTACTGAGTCATGTATGTCTAGGGATTCGATAGAGCTCTTCAAATCCTTTCCAAGCTTTATATTGTTAATTAATGACTCTATCTCTGTCTTTGGTGCGTTAATTTGATCCATAGACTCAAGATACATTTCAAAATGACTTTTTGGTTCATGTCGTTCATTGAAATCGCTTTCTTCTCCCAAAACAATTTCATTTATGAATCGTGTCAGTGTTGGATTACCATTAGGTATCCAGGGAACAGAAATAGAAGTAAGTTCTCTTTGAAGTGACTTTAATAGTGACATAAAGTCCCACACGGCAAAAACATGATTTTCCATAAAAATTTTCACATCATTTAATGACTTTAGCGACTTGTAAAGCGAGTGAGAATTAAGGATCTTTCTTAGATCTGATAAATCTTTAGATATCTTTATAATATAACTATTAGAGCTCATACAATTTAATATTACTGAATTTTGTCGGTAGAATAGTAAGAAATTTGCCCATTACATTTCCAATGTAATTCAAAGTAATTATGTTTATAGAATACTTTACTTAAAAGCTAAAAACCGAAGTTAATGCTTCATTCACAATTAGCAATATCTTGTTCTACAATATAACCTTGAATGCAAGATGGATATGGAGGGCAGAATTGATTTTGATTGATATTGAAATATGTAAGCGATGACCAATGAAGATCCAAATCGCAGATACCTATTGGTATCTCACCGGAGAGTTGATTGTTATATAATTTAAAGAAAAGAAGGTTGGTAAGATTATTGATTTCTTCTGGTATCTCACCTGAAAATTGATTATTCTGAATATTTAAATACCTTAAAAAGAAAAAATCAATAATAAATTCTATCCCGCCTTGTATCTGATTATCATTTAAATACAGTTTTTCAATATTTGTAAGACTGCCGATTTCAGGAGGTATCTCACCTGTTAATTGATTTCTCTGTAAAAATAATTTTTCTAGATATGTAAGATTTCCAATTTCAGGAGGTATCTCACCTGTTAATTGATTTTCATACATAGAAAGGCTTCTTAGCTTAACTAAACTGCCAATATCAGAAGGTATGTTACCAGAAAGTTCATTTAAAGATAAGTTTAAGTAAGTTAGGTTGATTAATTCACCGATTTCAGATGGGATAGGACCTGTCAATCCGTTCTGAGCTAAATCTAATTCAGTAGTTTGTTCTATTGAATATAGTTGCCCCCAAATGACGACATAACCTTCAGGTATTTCACAATCATCTATATTTTGTTGCCCAACAGATACCTCAATACAGGTAGGGTAAGGAAGACATAGTCGATTATTTTCTAAATTAGGGGAGTCGTCGCCTTGATTGCAAATTTCTTCAAGAATAATACCTGATAGTTGATTATTACTTAAATCTAAAACTGTAAGGTTAGTTAAATTACCAATTTCAGATGGGATTTCACCTGATAAATCGTTTTCACTTAAGTTTAGAGTCCTGAGGTTAATTAATTCACCGATTTCAGATGGGATCTCACCTGATAAATCGTTTTCACTTAAGTTTAGAGTCCTGAGGTTAATTAATTCACCGATTTCAGATGGGATAGGACTTGTCAATCCGTTCTGAGCTAAATCTAATTCAGTAGTTTGTTCTATTGAATATAATTGCCCCCAAATAGCGATGTACCCTTCAGGGATTTCACAAGCACTTGTATCCTGTATTCCGACATCGTCTATGATGCAAATTGGATAGGGAATACAAAATTCGTTATTAGCAATATTAGTTGACAGATCTTCTATATAACAGATTGTCTCAGGAATAATGCCTGAGAGTTGGTTATTATGTAAGTCTAATGTAGTAAGATTAATAAGGTCTCCAATCTCCTGCGGAATGGAACCTGTAAGCTGATTCTCACTTAAAATAATATGCTTTAAATTTTTTAAGTTAGTCAATTCAAGAGGTATACTTCCTGAAAGTTGGTTATTACTTAAATCTAAAGTAATCAGATTTATTAGATTGCCGATTTCAAGAGGAATATGACCAGAGAGCTCATTACCATTTAATATTAGCGTGTAGGTGGTTTCTATTGCATAAGACTCTCCCCATAAATTAACAGGTGATTTTTCTTTATACAGAATATCAGCACAGCCCGAAAACCCTAAAATTGATACAGCTATGAATAGGCAGATTTTTTTCATATTAAATTATGATTACAAAAAATTAATCTATATTTAATAAAAGTAAAAGTTTTTTTTAACTCATAAAGTAAAAATCAATTCCTCAAATATTTTTAAAGGGAAAAATTGAAATTTTTTCTTGATATTATTCTAATGTAATAGAATTAAATAAAATCTCTTCAGCATCAATTTGAATAATAGCTCTTCCATCATTATTTAATCCCTTGAATATTCCACTTTGATTAATGCCTCCTTGGTAAAAAGAAACAGATTCATTGATATGGTTACAATAATTTTGCCAAATTGGTAAAGATGAAGGTAAGTCATTAAGAAGTCTTTCAAAGTAAGTAGTAATAATAGCGCAAATTAGTTCGCGTTGGTTTGACTGATTTGTTTCAATTGCCAAAGAGGTTGCAGACTTCGATAATGTATCAGGAAAGTCATTATTAGTTTCATTAATATTTAAACCAATACCGATAACCATTTGTATAATACAATTATTTTTAATTCGAGTTTCGCATAAAACCCCGCCACACTTTTTGTTATTAATTAAAATATCATTTGGCCATTTTAATTTTGGGTTTCCACCTCGATTTTCAAGGGTTTTTGCAATAGCAACTCCAGCAGCAATAGGAATTAATAATCCATCTTGAATTGAGATTGATTTTTTTAAAACTATAGACATTGCAAGGCCTTTACTAGGGCTCATGAACCAGGTATTCCCACTTCGTCCCTTTCCGGATAATTGATTATCCGTTATTACAATTGTGCCATGGCTAGTGTCTTCTGAATCTAATATTTCCCATGCTTCTTTATTGGTTGATTCAATTCGCTGATAATATTCTATCTGTTTACCTAGCTCTTTAGTGCGCAAGTTTGTTTCTATTAAATTCGTAAATATCATGTTTTATAAAAAAAGGTATTTGAGTTGTACATAAGCTAGTACTATTGCCAAAAATGTACCTGCAATTAATTGAGCGTGATTATGTGCCTTTAATTTTATTCGAGATAGATATACTAAAACAATAATTACAACCATCAAAAATAAATTATGATATCCAGAAAGTATAAGGGCAACAAATGGTCCGCCCAAACCGATCATATGAATGGATATTTTCCAATACCGTGTGATCAGCCATGTTATTGCAGTATTGATTGCGTAACAAAACATTAGCCCTTGAACAATATCTGATGCATGAAAATAATTTAATAGCACGAAAGCAATTGAATTGTACAAACTCGAGATTACCAATAGTTCTAAGCGCTGTTTACGTATAGGAGCTTCAAGAGAGGAAATCTTACCAATTTTTTTAAAATATATTATTGAAGAAAATGGAAGTACAGATGAAAAAAATATGGCAATTAAAAATAATAAATAGCTATTAGGGTTATTATTATTGAAAATAAGAATGTAGAAAGTAAAAGGGGCGATAACTAAAGGATTGAATATTACCGATATTGTTTTAGCAATACGTTTCATACACCAGAACTAATGCTCGCCAAATATCAGCCTTAAAGAATCAGATATTTCACCTAATGTGCAATTGTTTTGAACACAATGAATAATATCGGGCATGATATTTTCAACACCTTTAGCCGTTATTTGTAATTTTTTCAAGGATTTATTTACTTGAATGTTATTTCGAGATGCTTTAAACGTACTCAGTCCTTTTATTTGTTTTTCTACTTCAACGGGATCGATGTTTTGTAGAATGTTGATATCTTCACCTTCATCCTCAAATTTGTTTACACCAACAGTAATTTTTTGGTTAGAGTCAACCTTCTTCTGATATTCATATGCACTATCAGATATTTGATTTTCTACAAAGCCATTATTGATTGCTTCAATTGCACCACCCATGGAATCAATTTTTTCAATAAGCTTCATAGATGCATCAAAAAACTTTTCTGTCATTTGTTCTATGACATAACTTCCACCAAAAGGGTCTGGATGGTCGACAACACCACTTTCATGTGCAATAATTTGTTGGGTTCTTAAAGCTATTTTTGCAGAATCTAAAGATGGTAGAGCTAATGCTTCATCTTTACTATTTGTATGCAAGGATTGAGTCCCACCTAATATTGCTGATAGTGCTTGAATACTTGTTCTAACGATATTATTATCAACTTGTTGTGCCGTTAAAGTTGAGCCACCTGTTTGTACATGAAATCTACACAGAAGGGCTTTTTTGTTTGTCACTGAAAACCTTTCTTTCATAATTTTTGCCCATATTTTTCTTGCTGCTCTGAATTTAGATATTTCTTCTAAAAAGCCATTATGAGCATTGAAAAAAAATGATATTTTTTCACCAAATTTATTTGGATCTAAGCCTTTTATTATTGCTGCTTCTGTATATGCAATAGCATTAGCAAATGTAAATGCAAGCTCTTGAACAACTGTACTTCCTGCCTCTCTTATATGATATCCTGAGATTGATATAGTATTCCAATAAGGTAGATGCGAATCGCAAAACTCCATAACATCTGTTATCAAACGCATGGAGGAGTCTGGTGGATATATATAGGTTCCTCTTGCAGTATACTCTTTTAAAATATCATTCTGAATAGTGCCTTTTAATTTTTTAGAATCGACGCCCTGATTTTCAGCTGTTGATATATAAAATGCTAGCAGTATCGGCGCAGTAGCATTAATAGTCATTGATGTTGAAATTTTTTCCAATGGAATATTCTCAAACAATGTGTCCATATTCTCTATTGAAGAAATCGGAACCCCGACCTTTCCAACTTCACCTGCTGCTAGATGATTATCTGAATCGTACCCTATTTGAGTTGGAAGATCAAAGGCAACGGAAAGGCCCATGACTCCTTGTTTAAGCAAGGAGTGATATCTTTTGTTTGATTCTTTTGCAGATGTGAGGCCTGCATATTGGCGCATTGTCCAGAGTCTATCCTTATACATATTACTGTATATTCCACGTGTAAATGGATAGGTTCCTGGTTTTTCATCTTTCAAGATATGTTCCTATCTTTTTTTAATTGCTGATAAGCATTATTAACTGCTTTAAATTTTTCTTCAGCTGAAGTTTGCATTTCTTTTCCTAAATGAGAAACTTTATCTGGATGATATTTATTAGCCATTTTCCTATATGCACTTTTGATTTCTTGGTCGGAGGCATCAGGAGATATCTCTAAAACTCTAAAAATAGCTTTATCATCTTTTGCAAACATAGCTTTTATAGATTCGTAGTCTCTTTTATTTATATTTAAATAATTAGCCATTGTTTGGATAACTCTAATTTCTTCTGGATGAACATGCCCATCAGATGCTGATAAGCCGTATAAAATATGAATTAATTCTAATCTACTAGGGTGGTCCATAGAGCGTTGAATTTGTCGGCATACATCTTTTAAAGGATAATCTTGCTCTAATATATCTCGAAAAACAACCATTAATTCTTTTGCTTTTTGTAATCCAAACTGTTGTTTCAAGAAATCTTTGATATAATCTAGCTCTGACTTCAGAAGTTTACCATCTGCCTTCATTACTTTTGCAAAGAGTACTAATACTGAAATAATAAAATCACCATGTTTTGTAGAATTTGAGGCTGCAGATAGCTTTTGAGGGTCTTTATTATTCATTGAGGCATAGGTATATCCTAAAATAGCACCAATCGGTCCACCAATAACCCAACCAAGTCCACCCCAAATAAGTTTTTTATTTAATGACATATAATTTTTCTTTATTTATAGAATATTAAAATTTATACATTAATTACTGTAAGAATACTATTTCACTACACATTACATAAATAATTATGAAAATATCATTAAAGATTAAATTATTATTTTATTGGCATAAAATATTTAAATCCAATGTAATTAAAGATTCTATAATTAAAATAAGTAAGAAAGGCAAAGGCGTAAAAAGCGTTATCTTTTTATTGCCTGATGAAAAAAAACAGGCTCAGTTAGCTGCTCACTTTACAAAATATGATGACAAAAAAAGTAAATTCCACTTCAGTTATATATTACATGAAGATTCTTTATCCTATTACAATAAAAGTATTATTCCAAATGCACATATCATTAAAAAGGATAATATAAATTGGTTTGGTGCATTGACTTCAAAAAAAACTATAAAGAAAATAAACGACTTGAATTTTGATGCTATTGTAGATCTAAATCAATCTCACAATCAGAACCTGTCCTTTATTTTGAAAGATTTAAACATACCAATTAAAGTTGGTTTTCAAGCTGAATTTTCGAATTTTTTATATTCAATAATCATAGAATCAAAATCGATAGGATTTGTAGAAGACAATTATATAACTATTGAAAGAATTCTAGGTTTAGAATGAAAACCCATTTTTTTTCAAATTTACTTTGTAAATCATTGCTACCACAAATACTGTCATTTATATTCCCCACACATTTTAGAGGAAAAAACAAATGCTTGAAGGCATAATATGTCCAGCCTGTGAGAATACTATTGACGAAATTGATTTAAAGGATTCGTTAAAGTGTCCTCATTGCAATACTGATCTCAAAGATAGAAGGTATCTCGATTTTTTGGAATTCCTTATGGCTAATGCAATAGTGGAGAATCTCGACTTTTTTGATCCGGAAGTATATAGTGCTGATGTTGATGATCTTGATCAGACAAAAGAAGAAGAGGTTGATCCAGCAGAATTTGAAAAAAGGAAAGATTTATTTAATATTTATGAGAATGAACTTCATCCAAAAAATATTGAAGAGAATGAGGGAATAAAAGATTATACACAATTTGATGGTATCAATGATGATTGGGAAGAATTTAATGAAAGGGATTTTTCATCTAAGAAAGGGGCCTAGAAATTCATGGAAAATAAAGAAAAAAAAGTGCAGCAAATAAATATAGAATTAGATGAAAAAATTAGCTCTGGAGAGTATGCAAATTTTGTTGTCGTCACTCATTCTCCAGCAGAGTTTGTAATGGATTTCACTCGTATTTTGCCAGGAGTTCCTAAAGCAAAAGTACATTCAAGAATTATTATGGCTCCTCAGCATGCCAAAGCGTTTCTAGGTGCTCTTAATGAAAATATTAAAAAATTTGAGTCAAAACATGGTGAGATAAAACTACCCAATCGCGAAGAAGGATTTTCTTCTTTTGGTGTTAAACCTCCAAAAGATACATTACCAAATTAATAATGTATAGTTCGTCTTTATTATCCCATAAGTACCCAGGTTCTACCTTTTTTAATTTCATGTAATTTTACTTTTCCCCATAAAATTAGCAATGATGAGGAAATAAAAAAACCAATACACCCCCCAACAATTACATCACCGGGGAAATGCACTCCTACATAAATTCGTGAAAATGAGATAAGAATTGCTAAAAGAAGAAGCAGCGGTCTATACTTTTTATAAAAATATGATAAAACTATTGCCAGAGAAAACATGTTTGCGGCATGATTAGATGGCATACTCCATTTACCGCCCTTGGATATTAGAAGATTAATTTCTTCAATGTTAAGATGTGAGGGCCTTATCCTTTCAAAAAGAGGTTTTAATATTTGAGCACAGATTGCATCAGTAAAAGAAAGGGAAATAATTAAGATAGTAAGAGCTAACTTCCCTCGTTGTCCAGAAAAAAAACCAAGTATAAGTACGAGTCCAATAATTGGGAATGTCCAATTATTTTTATTTGTAATGAATGGCATGAAAATATCAAATAAATTATTTGAGGAATATTGATGAATCCATATTATCAGATTCATATCTATAGATTGAAGAAAATCAAGCATGCATGAGTAAAATAATTATAATTGCACTATAATTCTTCCAACCTGTTCGCCGCATAATATTTTTTTAATCTCGTTATCCAAAGAACTTAGATCAATTACTTTACATATAAGACCTAAATCCTTAAGGTTCCAAGATTTTGAAAATTTATTCCAAATTTCCTCTCTAATGGAGATAGGGCATGTCGCTGAGTCAATCCCGATCAAATGATTCCTTCTTAAAATAAAAGGAAATACTGATGTTGTAAAATTTGCTCCGGCTACATTACCACATGCTGTAATAATACCATTGTACTGCATACTTGCAAGCATCGATGATAGTATATTCCCACCGACAGCATCAACTGCTGCATTGTAAACCCCCTTGCTCAATGGTAACCGAGTAGAATCTAGAAACTCTTTTCTATGAATAATCTTTGAACTACCAAGATCATAGAGATATCGATCACTATCTTTTTTACCTGTTATGGCAGTCACTTCAGCTCCCATTAAAGATAAAAGTTTAACTGCAAGGCTCCCCACTCCTCCGGTTGATCCGCTGACGATCACTTTCAAATTATTTATTGGAATGTGATTTTCAATTTCTTTTATACATAGCCCAGCTGTTAACCCCGCTGTTCCAAGCATCATAGATTCTTTGGTAGAAAGAGAATCTGGACATTTCACTGCCCAGGAACTTGGAACTTGAATATATTCAGCAAATCCACCGCTTGTATTCATTCCAAGGTCAAATCCAGTCACAATTACTCTATCATTTGTTTCAAAACGATTATTGTTTGACTTTATAATGATTCCAGCTGCATCAATTCCAGGGGTATGAGGATAAAATTTTGTCACACCTTTTGCACCTGATGATGATAGTGCATCCTTATAGTTTAAAGATGAATATTCCACTTTTATTAAAAGGTCGCCTTCTGGTAAATCAGAGAGACTCTTTTGAGTAATCTTATTCTCAAAATCACCATTTTGATTTTGATAGGTTACAAATGCTTTAAATCTTTTTTTCAATTTTACCCTTAAATATTTTTTTAAATAATTAAAATAGGAAATTGGGTTGTAAAATTTTATTTTTTTGTCATTCCTAGATGCTTGCAAATAATGCTTAGCATGATCTCATCAGTACCACCGCCTATAGACATTAGTCGACCGTCTCTATATACTTTTGATAAGGGGTTTTCCCATGTAAACCCCATTCCTCCCCAGTACTGCAAGCAAGCATCTGAGACTTCTCTAATTAATTTCCCACATTTAAGTTTTGCCATAGAGGCTAGATAGGTCATATCCTGTCCATTAACAAAATCTTCACATGCTCTGTAGATTAAAGATCTTAAAGCTTCTATTTCTGTTTGCAATTCTGCCAGTCTAAATTGTATTGCTTGATTATCAATGACTCTCTTCCCGAATGCCATTCTTTCCTTACAAAAATTAATGGTCTGTTCAATACAATCATCTAAGATGATAAGAGAGCTTACGGATAAGAATATCCTTTCTTCTTGAAATTGTTGCATTTGGATAGAAAACCCGGAACCTTCTTCTCCAATTCTATATCTCTTTGGTATTCTAACATCATCAAAGTACACTGGAGCGGTGTCTGAAGTACGTAACCCAAGTTTATCTATTTTCTCTCCAACTTCTACTCCAGGTAATGTTGAGGGTATGATGACAAGTGATTTATTTTTGTGAGGTTCATCATTACTAGTATTTAATAATGTACAAAAGTAGTCTGCTTGAGTAGCATTTGTTATCCACATTTTTTGTCCATTAATGATGTAATCATCTCCATCTTTTTTTGCAAATGTTTTAAGCGCAGCAACATCGGATCCTCCAGTATGTTCGCTAACAGCAATAGAGGTTACATAATCACCGGAAATAGCAGGGGTTAAAAACTCATCTTTTAGTTCTTTTGATCCGTATCTATCTAAAGCTGGTGTAGCCATATCAGTTTGAACTCCAGTACTAATTATAACTCCACTATCTAGACCATGTCCCAATGCTTCAGCAAACACCATTCCATAGCTATAATCTAAGCCCATGCCTCCATTTTCCTGATTTTTAGTAATCCCAAGTAGATCAAGATTTCCCATCTTTTTAAATAATTCATGTGCAGGAAATTCTCCATTTTCCTCCCATTCATCTGCAAAAGGTTTTATTTCATTGATTGCGAAATTTTTTACAGTATCAAATAGAGCTTTATGTTCATCATTAAACTTCATTTTTAATCCTTTTTATTCCAAAATGGTTTTCTTTTTTCAAAGAAGGAAGCAAACCCCTCACGTCCCTCTTTATGCACAATACATTCAGAAAATAATTTAGCAGCATGCATAGTATCAATAGTATAGTTTGAATTAAGAAGATTCTTTGTTACTGCAATTCCGTTAGGAGAGCATTTTTTTACTTTATTTATAATTTGCAAAACTTCAGAATCTATGTGATTTTTGTCTTTTACAACATAATCTGCCATCCCTATTAAGAATGCTTCATCTCCGCTGAATCCTTCACCTAAAAGCATAAGTTTTTTCCCTATATTAAATCCTACTTTTTTTAATATATAGGGTGCTATTTGAGCAGGTGTCAAACCTATTTTCGTTTCTGTTAAAGCATATTTTGCATCAGAAGTGGATACTAAAAAATCAGTAGCACATGCTATGCCAACAGCGCCTGCCATGCAAGCTCCCTCTATAACAGAAATAGTGACTTTAGATAAATTACTGATCTTAGTAAAAATTTCCCCAAATTTCATACTCATTTCTATCGCTTTATCATGAGTGTTATTTTTCTCGGAAGCTATATTTTGCATCCATTTTAGATCTGCTCCTGCGCAAAAAACGTTTCCTTTCCCACGAAAAATAACACCTCGAATAGATGGATTATCTTCAATGAAATCTAATGTTTGGGAGATTTCTTCTATTAAAACCTTAGATAAAGAATTTCGTTTTTCAGGTCTATTAAACCATATAGTTAACCAATTATTTTTTAAATCTAAAATACATTCTGTAGTCTCTGGTATTTTCATATTTACTCTTAGTTCTTATTTTGAAATCGATCAAAGATTTCCTTGGTCACTGGAATAGGGTATTCTAAAATTTGTTGAGCATAGGCCTTCCCTTGAGGGTCAATATTAAAACTAGCCATTCCGCCGCCACCTAATGAATTTTTTAAAAGAAAATTAAGACCATTGACACCAGGGAGAACCCATTTTAGGACATCTCCTTGAACTACATGGATAAAAAATTGGGAAATAGTAGAAGGATTTAGTTCGCTGTCAATAAAATTAAAATACTCTTTTTTTCTCGCTATTATTCCTATGTTTGCATGGTTACCTTTGTCACCGCTTCTAGCATATGCTAAATTAATTAATGGAATGAGATAGCTTTTCTTAAATAAAATCTTTTTTGTTTTTGGGCAAAAATCTTTTTGTTCTCTCCTGGATTCTTCAGGAGTATAAGAAGGAATAGATACAACTTTTTTATTCATTCTCATTTTTATTTTTATTTGGTCCTTTGGTAAAAGAAAAGAGAATAAATGTATGGATGGTGATACTCTTGGACGTCCTCCTAAATAATTAATAACACCAGCAGCCATTCCAGTTACCGCCTGTGCTAATTCTTTTGAAAAAATAATTAATGCTTCTTTATCAAGATGGGTTGCTACAATTCTAAGTACAATCTCCTTGGTTTTTAAATTATTTTTTTCGGGTCCATAAATTGAATTTGATCCAATGATATCAAAAGAAGTTTTAGAAAAATTTCCTATTTTATTTTCTTTAAAAATTGAAGAACATTTTTTAATTACAGCATTCGCAATTATTTCTCCTTTTTTAAATGCATCTTTTCCTCCAATCACCAAAGTTCCGATTGCTCTATATCCGTCCATATACGTTGCTGAATTTTTATAATATTTGGTAGGGGGGAATCCTTTTGCACCTTTAACAAATACTTGATTCGGTCCAGTTTCTGTAATTTCCACTTTAGAAAAATCGCAAATTACATCAGGGAGAATATATTCGGATGGGTTTCCTATCTCGTAAACAAGTTGTTCAGCTACCGTTCCAAATGTGACCATTCCGCCAGTCTTTTTTGGCTTTGAAACAATGAAATCACCATTCGAAAATACATCCACAAATGGGAATCCAATATTTTCAAATCCTTCAACTTTTCTCCAATCTGTATAATTTCCTCCAGTGCATTGTGCTCCGCATTCAATAATATGTCCTGCGAGACTACCTGCAGAAAGAAGATCATAATCAGAATTCTTCCAATTATATTCATGTATTAAAGGTCCTAGAGCTAGAGCACTGTCTACTACTCGCCCTGTAATTACAATATCTGCACCTTCATCTAGAGCTTTGACTATTCCCGATGCTCCAAGATATGCATTTATGCTTAAGCATGAATCAGGTAAAAACGATTTTTTTTCCATTTCTTTCACTTCTTGCTTTTTAAGAGTAGGTAACTCTAGTAATATATCATCTCCTTCGATTACAGCGATATTTAATTTCAAACCAAGCTTTTTTGCCTCTTGTTGCAATGCATGCTCGCAAGAATGAGGATTAATGCCACCTGCATTTGTAATTACTTTTATCTTTTGATTTTTTATATTCTTAAGAATTGGCTTTAGTTGATCGACAAAATCAACAGCATACCCCATTTTAGGGTTTTTTAACTTTGCTCTAGCTAGTATTGACATCGTAACCTCAGCTAGAAAATCAAAAACTAAGTAGTCTAAATTTGCTTTTTCAACAAGTTGTTTTGCAGCTGTTGATGTATCTCCCCAAAATCCTGAAGCACACCCTATTCTAATTTTTTTATTATCCACTTTAATTATAAATATTTGATATGTTTATGGATTGCCCAAGATGTTGCATTATAGAAGTTGCAGATTCGATTTTATGAATGGTGTGAACGCTTTTACCTGCAGAGTAAAGGTTCTGCGTATTTTTTGAATTTTTCGAATTATTTTTTTTTAAGAAATATTTTGACTGGAAAAGAGATTTTAAATTTAAAAGCATTCTTGCTTTATGTTTAAATCTACTATCAAGTAATTTTTTAAATATCCATGAATTATCTTTTTGAAAACCCTCTGATTTTATGACAGAAACAGGCACTCCTGTTAACTTCGTTGTTGAAACAATATCTCCCTCAGAGGCATTTACAATGGCTGTTTTATAATCTTCAAGTGTATTACACTCGGTGGAAGCAACAAACCTTGTTCCCATTTGAACTCCATCAAATCCTATTTTTAAGGCTTTAGATAACTCAACTTCACTTCCGATACCTCCAGCGCAAATAAGTGGGAGACCTAAGTCATTAAGTTCTTTGTACATATCTTCCATAGAATGAGAACCAAGATGACCACCTGCTCGATTGTTTACACAAATTAATCCATCCACTCCAGATTCAATTCCTTTTTTGGCAAAATGACGATTGGTAACATCATGATAAACAAACCCTCCTTCTTGATGAACTCGTTTACATACCCAATCTGGTTTGCCAAGGGAGGTAACAAAAAACCGTATATTTTCTTCGAGAGCAATATCAATCCATTCTGACATGCGATCTAAATATTTTTTGCTACCCTTCTCTATAAGTGCGTTAAAACCTATAGGTCTGTTGGTTAAGGAGCGAATATATTTTATTCCCTCTCTTAAATCATATCCATGTACAAATGTAAGGCTGACAGGTTGTACAATGGCAATTCCTCCACCTTCGGACGCAGCTGCTACCAGTTCAGGATTGGAACATGGATACATAGCACCGCATATGATTGGATATTTAGCACCGGTATGTTTTAAAAATGTATTATCAAAGTTTGGAATCATAATATTTTTATTAATGAGTATCCTTTCAATTTTAAATCACTTTGTTGATTTTTTACGTTTAATTCAAGTTTTAAATTTTTTCCAAAATTATTTGTATAAATTTTTTCTACGGTAGCACTGCAAGTTAGTTTATCTCCAATATTTGTAATGGAAGAAAATTGAACATTATACTCTAGTATTTGGTTTTGATAAGTACTATTTGTTAATACTCTACCAAGATACCCCATAATAAGCATTCCATGTGCAATGACATCGGGAAGTCCTATTTGATTTGCATAATCCGTATCTATATGTAAAGGGTTATGGTCACCTGATGCACCGGCGTATAGTGCTAGGTCAGTTCTAGAAATTGGTCCTATTATTAATGCAGGAAGGCTCTCTCCAATTTTTGCAGATTTATAATCCCAGCTTTGCATAATCTATCTTATTACCAACGTGGATAAAGATTCTACTATTAACTTTTTATTTTGATTTAAAAATAAAGATTCAAATTCTACAAATTGTAAACTTCCATTTTTTTTGTCATACATATCTTTAATTTTGCTCTCCATTGTAATTTTATCTCCTGCGAAAACAAGATGATGGTATTTATAATTTTGACCTGCGTGTAAAACATTATTCATATCTACGGATAAGTCGTGTAAATATTGATAAGGATTTTTTTGCTCATGGCTTACTGTAGTTAAAAATGTAGGAGGTACAAGCAGGGAAGGAAAGCCTCTTTTCTTAGCGACATTCTCATCAAAATATACTGGGTCAGTCTGTCCGGTAGCCTTAGAAAAAAATTTGACTCTCTGTTTTTCAACATCAAAAGTGATAGGTGGATAGGCTTTATTTATTAGAGATCTATCTAACATTAGATTAAATCGAATTAAAAACTTTTTTAGTTTTAGCCATTTCATTTAATAGTTTAGGTGGTGTAAATCGTTTTCCATATTGATCCGCTAACTGTAAGGAACGATCTCTAAATTTTAGCACTCCATAATTATTTACAAATTGTAATACGCCGCCAGAATCGCTAGGGAATCCCAATCCTAAAATACTTCCAATATTTGCATCCTGAACTGAAGTAATAATTTTTTTTTCAAAGCAAGATATTGCCTCTAATATTTGAGAAAAGATTAGCCTATCAATAATATCTTTTTCAGGTATTCTCTTGGTCAAAGATGGGAAGTATTTTTCGAGGTTTTCCCAAATATATTTTTTTTGATTTATCGGGTAGTCATAAAAACCACCTGTTCCGGATCTTCCTTCTCGCTTTAAATTTTTCACCATTAACTCAATTACTTTATCCCATGGTCCTATAGAATTTTTTGTATCATATTTTAGTATTTGTTTTCTAATTCTTCCTATTAAAGCAATATTAACTTCGTCACTTAATGCTAGTGGACCAACAGGGTAACCAGCCTTTTTACCTGCGTTTTCGATTGAGGATGCTTTTATTCCTTCACTCAACATAGCCATTCCCTCAAAAGGATATTTTACAAAGACTCTTGTAGTATAAAATCCAGGGCTATCATTTACAATAATGGGTGTTTTGCTAATTTTCAATGCTAAACTGATAGCGCGACTAAGTGTTTCAGAACTTGTTTTTTGTCCTTTTATTACTTCAACTAATTTCATCTTATGTACAGGAGAAAAAAAATGTAAGCCAATAAATTTTTGAGGGTTTATAAGCTTGGAAGCTAGAACAGAAATAGGGATAGTGGATGTATTAGATGCTATAAATCCATTGGGGTTCATATATCCTTCTGCAGTTTTAAGTGCTTTTGTTTTGACATTTAAATCTTCATAAATAGCTTCAATGACAATGTTCTTGGTTTTAAGCTTCTCATAATCATGACTTACTTCAATCCGGTTTTTAATATCATCTAATTCTTGTTTTGTAATGAAGCCTTTTTTAAATCTTTTTTCTAAAATTTGATAAATTTTTTGTAAGCCTTTAGTTGCTTGGCTTTTGGATAAATCGAGAATCAATACCTGGAGACCTGAAATAGCGGCTGCATATGCTATTCCATGCCCCATTAATCCAGAACCTAGAATCCCTATGGAATCATTATTGTTATTTTTTAGTTTATTAATCAAGATCGTTAATTTTATAGATGAATATGCTATGAATTTTCAAGCTTATCTACGATATCGTTTTTTAAGAATTTCAGCTCCTTAATTATAAAGTTTATTTCTTTTTTTTGATCTTCTAATTGAAATAATCTGTGAGAGATAGCCTCAAGAGCATTTTTTGATTGAATTTTTTGTGATGGATCTACTTCATATAAATCAAGATATGTCTTTATGTCTTTTAGCGAGAACCCTAACTTTTTTGCACGTAGAATGATTAATAAGCGAGTCCTATCTTTATAATTAAAAACTCTAGTCTTTCCTACTCGACTTGGTTTAACAAGGCCTTTTGATTCATAAAATCTAATAGCCCGTTCAGTTATGTCTAACTCTTTAGATAATTGTGGAACAGTATATAAGTTCTCTTTTGACATATTAACTTATAAGTAAAATAACTTACGTATAGGTTAGTTTCAACCAAAAGATATTTTGATTTGTTGAAGGTTAGAACCAAATATCTTTGGGTAAAGGTAAGATTAAAAAGTTGTAGTTAAGCGTATAAGTGCTACCCTTCCGATGGATGGGCCACCAATGATTTCGGTATGTTTATAATTCAATAAATTTGAAACGGTAAAGTTTGCTTTTATAATATCATTGATTTTATATCCGAAATGTAAATCGAGCACAGAATAAGGTTGGATATTTCCAAAATAAATTCCTGAAGACCATTTAAAGCCGTCAACAAATCTTCCGTTAAGTGATGCGGTTAATGGATATCTTCTAGGATTGTATTGTATTTTCATTCCAGCTTTATGTCTTGGAGCATTTATTGGATCTACTGAGTTCGTAATTGGATTTAAAAACTCTGTCATACCAAGGTATGAATATGTTAAATCCAGAGACCATTCTAAATTAATCAATCCTGTAAGGCTTGCATCAAATCCCCACATATTTACATTACCATAGTTTATATATCCCACAACTACAGGGGGAGTATAGCCAGGAAAGGTATCCATGGCAGTGACACCTTCTAGACCATTCCTCCAGTGATTAAAAGATTCATCATAGTCGTCCGAATCTATAATATTATTGTCAACGATATCTTCAATTCTATTAATCGATCCGTCGTTGTTGTAGTCAGTTTCAAGCACAGATTTTTCAACTACAATTGGTGTGATAAATGTAACAGGGCTTACAAAGCTACTGTAGTTGCTAGTGTAAATATCAAGGGTACCAAATAACCTTTGGTTTAATCTGCCTTTATATCCAATCTCCCAGGACTTAACAATTTCAGGTTCAATTTCTGGTAAGTCTTTTACTTCTTGACCATAAAATCCTTCAATTTTTGGATCGGTAGAAGGGTAGAAGAGAATGGAGTTTGCAGTATCAAGTGGCTCATATACCCCTTCAGTGGGCCTATAATAGTAAGGTGTTCCATCTGCGTCACGAGGAAATACATATCCACCGTCTGCACCTCGAGCATACACTTTAAACACAGATACTCTTGTTACAAAAATATCTAAGAATAATGCTTGGTTTGTAGGTGTATTAAAAGCCGTTGCCCATGTAATTCTAAAGTTTTGATTCTCTTTTGGCTTGTATGCAAGACCTATTTTAGGAGAAACTTGTAGACCATTTGTTTTGTCTAAGTTCAAGTTCCAGTCAAAAGGGCTATATCCAGACCCATAGCTTTGATTATTAAATTCTATAAAATCTGTTAACCGATCATGAATATCTAAACGGGTAGCTTGGATAAGTTCAATTTTTGGGTTTAGTTTCCAGTTTACTTGATAGTAAACGCCAAATTCGTTTACAGTATATCGATTGTCTTCAGATGCTTCATCAATACCTTCATCAATATTTTCATCAATTTTCCCATCATTATCATCATCTAATCCATTCGCATAAACAATAAAGTTTTGTTGCCCAAGCCAATGAACACCTGGTTCGATAGTTTCACCAGGATCGTAAAGATTGTTATTGTTAGAATCAACAAAGTCAGGTATGCCATTATTATTTAAATCATTATAATCATCACTATCGTGATCATTATCTAATTTATCCGCGATTGCTCCAAGAACAGAATCATTATTACTTGAATCATTTGGAGTCCCGAATTGGGTTAAGTTATCTGTATCCCATCTAGAATATCCCTCTCCATCATCATACCAAGTATTATCATTCTTATCATCGAATATATATGGTGAACCTGCTTCTCCATTACCATTGTTGTCCCTTCTGTCCAAAATATCTTTATCTGATAATATTGTTCCTCTGGTATCAGGTAGAGTTAGAAAATAATCTAAACCCCAAACAAACCTAAAATCTCCATTTTTCCATTCATTTACATGCTGAAGTTGTGCACTAAATTTTTTTGATCTATCGTAAATTACACTTCCAGTTGCCAAATTTCTTGTAGGTCGATCCATGTTACCTGAATAGCTTGAGTTAAGATATGTTTGAAGGAAAAAATTTTTGTATCTTGTTTTTGCTTGGTAATATCGATAAACCCATCCATCAGCAAGATATCGTGCGATGCCAGTTATGTTTATATTCCTCGCCCAAGCATATCCATGTGATAGACTCATTGTTAAGTCTGAATTTGGCTCCCAATCCATTCGCAGATCATATCGATAATTACGAACATTAAAATCTGGAAAATCATTGATTCCATCATTATTTGCGTCTTTATAGATGTTACTAAGATTTCCATATTTCATTTTAAAATCTTGTTCGTCAAATTCATCTACGCCTACTTCCCCAATACTAGGAGCACCATTACCATCTAAATCATTATTTTCAAAAATATCCCAGGTTTCAACACTCTCTCCATCAACGATAATTGTACTATTATTTAAATTTTCAAATGTTTCACCATCCCAAACACCATTCCCTTCTCCATAATCAGGTGCTATATCACCCTCATCATCATAATCACCATCTCCATTTACATCCTCGGCAGGAATTCCATCTAATCCATAGTCGAGCAATACAGTGCCAAAAATATAACTTTCACCAACATCATCATCGTAAACTCCGTTTCCATTAAGGTCAACAAAAGGTTCTTCTGACACATCATAGGCATTCCCATAATTATCTCTATATAGACCCCAATCATTATCATCATCGAGTCCATTAGATCCCCAATTGTCATCAAAAATTCCATTATTATTAGTGTCAAATACTATTTTTCCATTAGAATCGTATGTATAATCACCAAAACCAAATTTGTGCCGATCATCTACAATACTCCAATTTGAATCTGGAGTGCTATAATTTGTTGTAACAGAACTTAAATTCTCTAAATCACTTACGACTCCAAATCTATCTAACCAAGCACTTCCTAATTCATCTACTTCGTCTATATATCCGTCTCCATCATTATCCACGCCGTCCACCCATGCTTCTTCCTCATCATCAATCCCTATGTCAATCTGTTCATCAACGTAACCATCTCCATCATTATCTATCCCGTCTGCATAATAATTTCCAATTTTATCTTCAGTAACAAACCAAAGTATGGTTCCATTATTAAGAGTAAATCTATTGAAAGGATCCGAAGCCGCTTCTGCAACCATTTCAGAAGTAATGATTGGAGAGCCATCTTCGCCTCCAGATGCAGAAATTAAATCTCCCCAATAATTTCCAATCCAAGACTCATCTGAACCAGGAACCTCACTAATCATATCTTGGCTAAAAATAGGATTATTATCATTCTCAAGTGCTAGTCTTCCTCCACGATCTAATCTGTCTTTTTTTAAATTAGGTCTCCCAATCAATGCTGGATCATGCCCTTCGTATTCATCTTCATTAATATGAGTCCAATCTTGTCCTGATAAGGCAACCCCAGAAATTTTAAATCCAATATTTCCAAATTTGTGTGCAGTACGGAAAGTTAATTTCTTTAGCAAATCTGTATTGTTTTGACTTAGCATCCCGCCTTGGATGTTGATACTTGTACCAGTGTTCCTAAGTGGAGAAGAAGTTACAATATTTAAAACACCGCTATGTGCATTTGGTCCATATAGAGCAGAGGAAGGACCGAGCACAACTTCGATTTGTTCAACATCTTCGAAGGATACGGGTATCACGTTGTAAGCTGTTAATCGTAACGAAGGAACGTTTGCCATTCTGCCGTCAGTAAGTGTCAAAAGTCTAGAGCTAAAAGATGAATTAAATCCTCTTGCCGTCATATTATAACTATCTATTCCGGACTGGGTAAAATCAATCCCTTTTGTTCCTTTTAAATAATCACCTAGGTTGGTATTGCTTTCTCTTCGAATCTCAGCTTTGGATATTACGGAAATTGCTGCAGGAGCGTCTTCAACTCTTTCTCTTCTTCTAGAAGCAGTGACAACATAGGTTTCCATCTTTATTGCTTCTGGTATCATCAAAATATTAATACTAATGTTTTGTTGATCTTGAATATTAATTTTTTTCTTAAATGATTTAAAACCTAGGTAAGAAGCCGATAAAGTATATTCTCCTATTGGAATTTGATCTATTGAATATCTTCCATCTGTGTTCGTAGCAGCGCCAAGAGATGTTCCTTTTAGTATTACGTTTGCACCAATTAGGGGTGATCCGTTGGTCGAATCAGATACCACTCCGCTTATGGATATACCAAAAGCTATTGAAAAGCAAAGTTGAAGTATTATAAAAAATTTTAACATGTATTATTCAATTACAAACTAAATAGCCTCAAAAATTCGAGGCTATTTAGTTTGTTAAGTAAGAATGGTTTTATATTATTTCAATAATAACATTTTACCTTTTGCAGTGCGATTGTCCGAACGCACTTCGTAAAAATAAACACCGCTAGGAACTTTATTTCCACTTTGATCTTGTCCAAACCAGGAAATATTATATGTTCCAGCACTTAGCTGACCATTTTGAATTGTACTTACTTTCTCACCAAGGAGAGAATAAATAGTTACTTCAACATTGGAATCATGCTCAGTTGAAAATTTTATTTTGGTTTCAGGATTAAACGGATTTGGATAATTTCCCATTAACTCAAAACTATTAGCTATTGGAGCGTTTTCATCCAACTCGGCTAATGCTGTATTGGTCCAAAAAGTTTGCACTCTTTGTGTTGTATTATCAATAATACAGCTATTATCTACCTCAAAAACTAAACGGCCTGTTCCATACTCAGGATCATAATCCCAACCAGAGTCATCAACACGGTTATCTAGAATTTCCCCTGTTGCTGGATCTGTAAATGTTTGCTGAACGCCTAATAAAGCCATGGTTGGACCTGCTTCTAATACTCCAGCACAAGCTTCTTCACCATAAGCACCTACACAAGCAATATAGTCATTGTAAAGAGCAGATCCGACAGCCGCAGCAATTCCAGCTGAAGTATCAGCGCCTACGTATAGAACTGCAACAGAATCAGCAGCACCAGTTAATGCAGCCTCCAATCCAAGTCCGGCACCTAAAAGACCCTCTAAAACTGCTGGAAAGATTCCTCCGGCTTCTAAGAAATTATAGGTGAAAAAATATCCAGTAGCAGCGAGGGGCTCATCTCCGCTAAATGGGATACCATCTGTTGCAGCTGGATCAAAGAGATAACCATTATTAGCTAAAACAGTTCCAGAAGGGAGAGTATCTCCTGTTGCGGGATCTACTTGAAAAGAGTTAGGATCTGTAGGATCAACTGTATTACCACCTGCACCAATTGCAGGGAT
>JBJKZY010000032.1:0-32908 GCA_045568995.1 Fidelibacterota bacterium
TCAGAATATGTAGCTGGTTCGATTGGTGGAGGTGCAAATAATGGAATTTATCAAGATGCCCTTGCGGATTGGTCTTCTCAGTTTAATTACGGACAATATTATTTTCAATTTAAAGATGATAATAATAACATGACGTATGATTCAGGTGAGATCTATGCTGTATCTTTAGAAAATGGAACAAATGGTGAAATGCATACTTTATCTTACGATGGATTTGTTCACGATTTAGATTTTATGATGTTTTGGTGGATGGCTTATGATTTTGAATTTTATCCTAATGATGGCGAGATGGATGAGCTTTGGATTTTTGATGGGGAAGGAACTCCACCAGGGTGGGAACTTTTTCAATGGGGAAATGCTTCTATGAGTATTACCGATGGTTCTGGGATGTATGAAAACTCAAATGCATTAACTTTTGTTCAAGGGGATGTTTGGTCCGGAGGAGGTTTTAATATTGCTCCTCCACTACATCTTGATGAAATGTGGGGAAATAGTGCTCTCATGTTTTGGATGTGGTCTGAGCCGGATGCTCCTCTGCTTAGACTTCAATTTGAGGATGGCGTTGGTAAAGTAGGAATGCACTTCGAACCTGCTCCTGAGGGTGGGTGGAACTACTATGGTTTTCGACTAGAAGATTTCTATTTTATCGATGGATCCACAGATTTTAATGAAAGTGCCGTTACGGTATTTCAGGTGATGGCTGAGGGAAATGGTGTCGCAGGCAGGACATTTCATTTTGATGAGATGTATATTGGCGAGACAGAGGATGATGGAGGGGAGCCGATTTTGTTTGACTTTGTAGGCGACATGGATGGACATTGGTATTTTGTTTCTCAACAGCCCATGAGTTGGCATGATGGACTTAACTTTACGGATACAGTGGATGTAGGTGGCGACATAATCCACATGGCTACAATTAATTCACCAGAAGAAAATGATTTTGTGAATGACAATCTAAACTATTTTGGAATTGAATCCGGTGTTTGGATAGGCTTGACCGATGAATTTGAAGAAGGCAACTGGCAGTGGGTGACAGGTGAGCCTGTGAATTTTACGAATTGGGTCGATGGTGAGCCAAATAATTCTGGAGGATTAGAACACTATGCTGAGATGTACCCATTTTCAGGGGAATGGAATGATGCAGCTCATGATTTTGCCAATCGTGTTTTAATAGAGTATATACCAAATCAGGCAATGAACATAGCCGGTGAGTGGCAGATCGCTCCGATGCCTGGTGCTCTTAGAGTTGGACCAGAACCATTTAACGGTGATTATTGGGCCAATTCAGCTGAAGATGTACAAGTTAGAGCATGTTACTTTGATGATAGGTATGTATTTGATCAAGATGGGTTTCACAATGATCAGGGCGATGAAACTTGGATAGAGTTCTGGCAAGGTGGTGATTATAATGGAGATGGCATCTTAGATTCTCAGGATGATCACTGTGGTGCTCCTATGTATCCCCATGATGGATCAAGCAATCCTGCAGGGGTTGTATTAGATGAGGCTGCAGGGACACTAACTTTAAATGGGTTAGGCGCTTATATTGGACTACCAAAAGCAGTAAATGGTTTTGAGTTAGCGTCGCCTGGAGAGGCACCTGAGTCTGTCACCTACCAAATGTATATGCAGCAGTCGCCAAGAATGATGACACTTGTCATTGAGGTGGGGAAGGAGTCTTTTGGACGTTTGACTTAGTGCCTGCAATGGATGGCGAACCCGTTTACTTTGCAAAGGAAGACTACGCTGATGTAACGGACTTTGATAATTGGGATCACGTAACACCTTCCGTTGCTATTATGCGAGGAAATAATCAAGGTCTCTACAACCCTTATGTTGAGGATTCGTATAACGGTCTAGGCCCTTCAGGTACACTTTGGTATTCTGGTTATACTAATGATGCAGACCCAATGAGTTACACAGATTGGAACAATGTTGTGGCTGGACAGGCAAATAATTTACCTGGGCAGACTTTATCAATGTGGTGTTTAGAAGAAAATCTATATTTTGATGTTTCTTTTGAAAGTTGGACGAGCGGCAATAATGGTGGTGGTTTTAGTTATTGGAGAACTCTTGCTGAACCTCCTGCTGGTCCTGTAATGCATCTTGTTTCAGGTATGATGGGAAGTGATGAAACTGGTGATGGATCTTTTGAAAATCCATTTGCCACGATCGGTCATGCAATGGGAAACATGAGCAATAATGATTGGATTATAGTGGCCCCTGGTATGTATGAGGAAAATTTAGTTTCTTATGAGATGAGTGGCTTATTGGTTGCTATTGCGGGTCCCGATTCAACTTTTATTTCTGGATCAGGTCAGAACAGGATTATGGAGATTGATTATGGAAACTGGATGATAGGTGGATTTACATTTTCCGATGGAAACACAGAGGGTGATGGCGGCGCGATAAAAATACATGACGGATCACTTATGTTTGGAGGAGGTAGGTTTGTTAATAATACTGCCTTAAATATGGGTGGTGCAATTGCTGCTGTCAATTCAGATGTTATGATGGATTCTGTTGCTTTTGTAATGAACCATGTTACCCAAGGAGATGGAGGTGCTTTGTTTGTAGAAAATACTAATATGGATGAAGATAGAAGTATCATGCTGACGAACACTCTTTTTGCTGAAAATACTGCATATTCTGAAGGAGCCGGTGTGTTTATCAGATCAACCGCTGAAAATTCATACTTAGACGCATATTTAGATAGTGTACAATTTGTAAACAATTCCTCTTATGCTTACGCAGGTTATCGACTATATGGTAACGTTTGGAGTAATGTAAACAATAGTACTTTTATTGGTAATCAAGCTCAAGCGTTTGCAGCTGCGGGTGGTTTCTCAGGAGGAGCTTCCGTTGATATGGTCTACTGTCTTGTAGCTGGTAATCAGGCCAATCTAAATGGTGGTACTGCCAACTCTGGTGGTTTCTCAGTATGGAGTAGTTCCTATGGAAACTTTTACAATTGTACTTTTGCAGGAAACTCTGCCGAGTACGGGAGTGCGCTAACCGTTGGTGGTGGATCTTATGCTAATGTTGATGGATCTATTGTATGGAATAATCCTGGTGATAATGCTCTTGCAGCAGTTCAGTGGGATGAAAATGGAAGTAATTTGAATGTGTACAACAGTGTTGTTCAGGGTGGAGAGAGTGGAATGTATGCAGATGATCTCTCGTATATTTCCCAGGATGGAGTAATGGATATGGATCCATTTTTCTGTGATCCTGAAAATGGAGATTTCTCTATTGATCTTTTCTCTCACGCGGTTACTCCTTGGGGAGAGCCTATGGGCGCCCTGGGATATGGCTGTGAAGGTACCGTAATGGCCTCAGCTAGTATCGTAAGTGTTGAAGATGTTCCAAATGATCAAGGTGGAAGAGTATATATTACGTTTGAGAAATCTTTGTTTGATACAGATGGATTAGGCCGTACTGAGATGTATACTGTAGAGAGAATGGATGGTGATCAGTGGGTAGGATTAACATCAGTAGGAGCATATTCAAGTGAGGTCTATGTTGTTGAAGTAACCACGCTCGCTGATTCAACGAGCGAGGGTAATGCTATGACAACCTATCGTGTAGTAGCTAACATGGATGAAGGAAACTTTGAAAGTGAATCAGCCTCTGGATATTCTGTTGATAATATTGCACCAATGATGGTTACTGGATTAAATGCTGAAGTTGGGGATGGTATGGTGATGCTTTCATGGGGGCATTCGGATGCGAATGACTTTTCACACTATATGATATATTACAGTAATGTAGCTGATTTTATCCCAAGTGAAGAGACAATGATAGGAACACACTCAGAGCCATCTTTTGATCATGATGTTGAAGAAATTGGCGACCACTATTATATAGTATCAGCTATGGATATTCATGAGAATGAAAGCGAATATTCTGAAGCGGTGAATGTAACTCTACTGAGTCTTGTGGATGTTCATGGACTTCCCGAGGCATTTGCCCTTCATCAGAACTATCCAAATCCATTCAACCCAAGTACAACCATTCGTTATGATTTACCCGAAGCTAGCAATGTATCCTTAACTATCTATGATATGATGGGTCGTGAAGTTGCAACGCTTATGAGTGGTCAAGTTAATGCTGGATATCACTTTATTCAGTGGGATGGAACAAATCGTATTGGGTCACCAGTAGCGGCAGGTGTATATATTTACACCATTCAGGCTGGTAAACATAGAGATGTAAATAAGATGATATATCTAAAATAAGCTAAATTTTTATAGCACAATTAAAAAGGGACATATATTGATTGTCCCTTTTTAGTTTTAGTAAAATTCCTTATTCTTTTTAACTTTCGCGGCTGTCTCTTTGTAGGATACGTGCATAATGAGTATGAACAAGAACATAATTATATCACTTATAGTATTTTTCAGCTTAGTCTGGTCTCAGAATCCATGGAGGGGACAGTCTGCTCAATATGAGGTGATTGAGAAAAAACCTGCGCGAGATATGTCAAAACCTGTAGAATGGGGCTATTTGGATTCTTTAGCAGGGGTTTATTATTTGGATCAGGTACCTTATTCCGGCCCTGTAATTAAACAACTTGAAATTGGACTTCTTACTGGTGAGTTTAAAGCAGGACTAAAGCATGGGCTATGGCAGACGCTAAATAAAATTGGTCAGCCAATCATGATAGGTCATTTTAAAGACGGGAAAAAACACGGAAAGTTTGAGCAATGGTATGATGATGGCGATGAAAGACATAGAGAGCTTGTAGCCACCTTTGATAATGATAAGTATATAGATGAGTATAAAGAGTGGTATGAAAATGGGAAAAAATCAATCATAGGTTTTTATATTGATGGGCAAGAACATGGTAGATATGTAGAGTGGTATGAAAATGGAAATAAAGCATTAAAAGCAAGATTTATCAATGGAAACCCTGAGGGCATGTATAGAGAATGGCATCCGAATGGAAAAAGATCATTGCGTGTCAAATATGTGGAAGGTAAAGAAAATGGGACATGGACACAGTGGTATGAAAATGGGAAAAAACAAATGAAAATAGGATATGTGAATGGTGTCCCTAGAGGTCGTGCTAAGTTTTGGTTTCCAGACGGTTCATTGAAAGGCGAAGGTATTGTTAGAAGCGAAGTTCCAGGAGGTGGTTGGATTCTTTTGGATCCGGAGGGGAACAAAAAGGTTTATAAATAAAAAAGCCCCTTTAAAAAAGGGGCTTTTTTATTGTAATAAATTCTTTTTTTACTTATAAAATTTTGCCCATTTAGAATTTGGAGCCGAAGCCAGCAATTCTTTCTCTAGATTCTTTGCTTTTGCACCTTGTTCTAATTTTTTATAAATCTGAATTACATAGTGAGTTACTTCAGGAATTTTAGCGTGTTCAGGACTCTTTTCTTTTAAGGACGAAAGTGTATTAAGGAGCTTTCCAAGAGCCTTATTTAGCTCAACTTTACTTGGACCTTTCATAGACTGTCTATAGTAAAGATGGTGAAGAGCTTCATCCTCTGCTTCTGCACCTCGAACACCTGCCACAGCGGTTACTTTTTCTACTTCATAGCCAGCATCTGCAACATCTTCAATTTCATTCCAAACCGTATTATCCCACATTGCATCTAAATCTAACTCTTCATCTTGCGCAAAGACTGGATGCGATAATAAAACTAATGTTGTAATGAATAATATGTGCTTCATAATACTATTAATATACAATAATTTAATCAAATTTATCAAACTTTGGTGTGCTTTCGCCCATGGTTTCAATAAAGTCCAATTGGGAAACTAATTCTGGTTTCGCCTTTTTAACCTCTTCGTAGTATTCCATTGCCTGTTCATACATATACATTCTATATAAAGCGACTGCGAGATTTACCTTGTAGTCCATTTCTTCATCATTATTCTTAATTGCTTTTTTAAAATAATCTATGGCCATAGAATAATTTCCAAGACGTGCGAACGTCACCCCAACAGTATTATCACTCCGGGCTCTTCTTTTACGGAAATCAACTTTTTTTATATCTTCCGGCTCAATGTTTTTTGGAGCATCCTTTATTTCTACAAGTCCTTTTGTAGAACCTTCTGCAAGTTCAGATTCTAGGTCTTCAGAAATTTTTAATTGAGGTCCATCAGATGCTCCTCCTATAATACTTGCTTTTGCTGCACCAAATACTTTGTCCAACTTTCCTTCAAACATAGGATCTAGCATTACTACCTCATCATATTTTTGTCGAGCTAAGCCTTTATTTCCTAACATAAATTGTGTAATTGCAACATTTAATAGATAGCCAGGATGTTCGCCTCCTTGCTGTATTGCTTCATCATAAAATTCAAGAGCCTTGGGATAGTCTTCTGTTTTTGTATAGCAAACTCCAAGTGTATTGATTGCATCTGGGAAAACAGGTTTCATATTTATACCTGTTTCAAACATTTCAATTGCTTCTTTGTACCTTGCAAACTCCATGTATTTTACACCTGCATCATAATAGTCTTCTGCTGCGATTAATCTGCTTCCCACAGCATTGTATACAATTTGTTCAAGCCACATGCCGTACTGTTTAATATCTTCTTTTAATAAATCATTGATTCCATCAATTACAGGCATGGGCATATCTGGAGTAATGTGAGATCCAGCTATGTATTTTGCAGAAGCTTCTTTCACAGAAATTTCATTTACAAAATTTTCTGCTTTCATTTCATTGTATTTCAATGAGCCTTGCTTCCATGCGGAGAAAAAAGGTTTTCCAACAAGAGTTGCTTCAACAGGTATCCATACTTTATTATTTAGAATTACAACTTCATTCTCATCTAAAAAATATTTTCCAACATCATCGGGTTTTACACCACTATCAAACATTACAAATATATGTCCCGCGCCTGGTTTAAAGACGTCTAAAAACATGGTTTCAATTCCAAGATTCGCCATTAAAGAACCAAATAATGCTGTTAAGTCATCACAGTCACCGATTTTATCTCTTAGCATATCTCCAGGATATTTAACAGTATCAAAAGCAGATTTGTCATCTGCAATATCTAAAAAGGGTGTTTCTAAATCAATATTATATACCAGACCATGTTTTCCTAGTGCATCAAAAAGGATAATTGCACGCCCAAGATTACTTCTTCCAAAATAATCATTAAGCACCGGTGTGTAGTATTGAATAAAGTTTCTTGCAAATTTATCAACAACTGCATCAGCTGGTGTTACATAACAGGCAATCATATCTGGATTGCTCCAAGTGAGTTTTCCTTTTCCAAGAACGTAAGAAGATTCCATTTTTTTCTGTGCGAGTTTCTCTTCGCCTCCTTGTTTGTAGGTCACTTTGACTTCAGGTTGTACTAAATTGTCAAAGGTAGCTTTTTTAGAGGTAAGGACATCGCTACTGAAAGAAATTCCAATATCGTAATCCTCTTCCGATTTAGGTGGTAGCGTGACAGTCTCCGAGTGAGGATTATCCATCATAGTAGGAACAAAAAGAGATACATTAACAGGTAGATCCTCATCAGAAATATTTTTCAATCCAACTTTAACGAATGGTTCTGATTCATAGTATCGATGGAGTGATCTAAAAATAGGATTGTGAGAAATCATGGTCTTAGTTATACTAACAACTGCAGGACTAAACTGAAGTGCTATAGAGAAACGATGAGTAGGGTTCAGATATGGGTGGCTCTCAAAACCATACTCCATAATTATGCTTTTAAACTTTAAAGATATACCAGCAGAAGGGACCAGTATTTCTTTCTCATTGTTTGATTTGAATCCTTGCTGAATTCCACCGCGAAAACTAATTCGGCTTCCTAGAATATACTCAGCTCCAAATTGCATACGGTCTCCAAAATCCGCAGCAACTGTAAATCCATTTATTGGCATATAGCTTATGCCTAGTTTAAATGCTTGTCCTAAAATTGCTTCTGATGTTTTATCTTTATAAGATACAGAAGTACCATTTAAATCATATACTCCTAGTCCCAGCTTTAAGTCTTTTCGTGGTTGAATTAATAAGCCCGCATCGTAACCAACACCTGTTCCTTTTCCATAGGAAGCATCATCTAAAAGCATATCCCTCGTTAAATACTTAAGAGTGAAACCCACGCTAAATATTTTATGTGGTTGAAATCCCACTGCAAAATTTAATTTATTTTCAGAGTATGCTAGTTCTTTATCATCAAATCCCACACTAGACCAGTCCAGTCCGATTGCTATGCGATCAGAAAAAGGCCTTACAAATCCTAGATAGGATTGATTGATACCCATATCATAAAGATCTGCATAGGTTGAGGTAAATTCAGTTCGACGAAGTCCCGGAAGGCCAGCAGGATTCCAGGTGATTGCATTTGCATCATCTGCTACTGCAGTGAATGCTCCTCCCATACTTAAGGGACGTGATCCAACGAACAGCTGATCATACTGTCCAAATAGTTGAGATAGGAAAAATAATACAGATAAATATTTTATCATCGATTAAGAACTCCTACGGTAGTTCTTAATACAGTATTTTCTTTTTCAAGAGTGACTATATATAAGCCGCTAGGAACGATTGCACCATTAGAGTCTTTTCCATCCCAATTTAAAATCTGATTTCCTGTTTTGGAAGTATGCTGAGGTTTAATAACTCGTTTTAACCTACCTGAAAGATTGAATATCCTTGCAGTTACATCTTCCTCTTTTGCAAGAGAATAAATAATATTTGTCTCGGTAAACTCAAATACGGACCCTGATCCTCCTGGAGAGAATATTCTTGGTTGGCACACTACTTTTTCTATATCTAAGCTATCCAACACAAGTGTGGTATCTAAAGAAATAAAAGCACCATATGTACCAAAAGTATCTATTTGAACTTGCATGTATGAATTATCACCTATAGAAATCTGGGATCCACCAAGTTTTATAACTGGTAGTAAGCCGGTAATGGTAGTATCAATTAAGCCTATAAATGGAGCAAGTCCAGAATCTGGGATTGCAATCCATTCACCATTAAGTTCATCACATGAAATTTTATTTGGACAATTTATATTGAAATACTGATTTAATGGTTCTGTAATTAGACATGTGCTATCAGGAAAACCGATCCTTAAAATTCCTGGTTTATTTAGTGATTGGTTAAATGGTTTTATATCATAAAGATCAGATATTAAATAGGTTATACCACCGTCGACTAAAAAAGAGCTAGTATCAGAAGGTACATTTTGGCCAGTAATTGCAACTGAAATATCTCCATTAACTGCATTTTGAGGAAGAAGAACACTTACATTCCCATCCTCACTGATTGCGGTGCCTCCGTATTGTGATATGATACTTTTTGGAGTTTTAAAAATGGATGCTCGATCCATTTTATTTTCTCTTCCATCCTGTGCTCCATACACATGAACTTCAATAGCTTTACCAGAAAAATAATCTGGTAGTAATAAGACTCCTGTCCATTCATCACCATTGAAACTTTGTTTAGTAACAAGAAGGGAATCATCCTCAGATCCAATCTCACCTAAATCAGAATTATAAGGATGAGTAACAAGTACAGTTGGTTCTTTATTTAAGTTTAAGTAGAAATCTTCTTTAAATTTAATAACAAGTATAATTTGATTATTTGTAACATAATTAGCTCTTATTGTATCTATTGTGGGAGGAGTTACATCGATATAGAAATAGTCTTTGTTTGACCAATTAGATGTAGCTAAACCATAGTCAATTGCCCTTACTCTCCAGCTGTAACTTCCTTCCCCAAGATTAGTTAGTATTTTTTGATTTTTTGTAAAGGTTCCAATTTCACTTATTCCGTAGGCTCCCGTACTAATCGCATGATTGTTATTATTATCTTCTGATCCAACTTGCAATTGATACCGTAGACCCATTTGAGGTGTAAAAGAGCTATTTTCATTTTCTGGATCAACAGGAGCATTCCATGTAAGGGTAACGGTATTATTATTGATATTTGAGTCATCCAATAGATAAGGAGCATTAGGAGATTTGTTTGGATTTTCAATGCCTTCAAGGTTATCATATATCTGTGCAACTACATCCTGATTTTCTTTAAAACCCGATAGAAATAAATCTAAATCACCATCAACATCATAATCTCCCCATTGCGAGAAACTTATTCCTACACTGTCGATAGATATTGTCTGATCTAATTGAAATTGGTTGTCTATTTGCTTATAAATATGTGTGATAGGGGAAGAACCTAGATCTCCTTGAGTACTAGATTGACCTGTTACAAGTAAATCAAGATCACCATCGTTATCATAATCTCCCCAAGAGGGTTTTCCATAGTAAGCTCCTTGAAGGATGTGCGCTACTATAAATGTATTTATATTATTCTCTGCAACATACGTAATAAGCTCTCCACTGGTATTTAATCCAGAAAGAGCAAAGTCATCATAACCATCGGCATTGTAATCAGCAAATGCTATTGCACCGGCGGTAACACCAAAAATTTCAGATTGCCATGTGATTCCCTGAGTAAAAATATTATTTGCATTATTTAAATAGACTCGCATCATAACCGTTTCAGTTTCATCAGCGCCAATAGTAACTAAATCTAAATTTCCATCTTTATCTAGGTCCACCCATTGTACAATTGCTGGATTGATTGGGATTAAATGAACTTGGTTAGTATCTAAGCGTAGTATTCCATCATCATTAAAGAAGATATCTAGGTGTCGTCGGTAGTAATTATCAAATCCTCCTTGAACGTAATCTAAATCTCCATCATTATCATAGTCGCCCCAGTGGTGTCCATTCACACCACCGTTTACCCAGTTATCACCAATTCCATCATAATTTAAATCTATATCTATTTCAGAATCGGTATCTGCAATGTAAATACCGTTATCCCATTTGTAAAAACTTGTTTTAAATCCACCAAAAAAATTACTTATTTGAAATCCTGTCATGGTTAAGTCAAGATGACCATCATTTGTATAGTCAACCCAAGAAAGATGACCCCCAAACACAGCTTCAATATTTTGAGTAAGGTCTTGGGAAAGTAACCCTCCAGAATTTTCAAATAAGTTCGTAATGCTTGTTCCAGAAAAAGTGACACCGGTAAGAGCTAAATCTGGAATATTATCTTCGTTGTAATCAGCCCATCCAGCCGATGAATAGTATACTCCTGGTAAAGATTGGATTGACGGAACCAAGCGTGGAATAAATAAGGTGTCTTCTTGAGACCAAGTTGAAAGATTACCAGATCCGTCTACAGTTTGTACTGCCCAATAGTAGGTACCATGAGGGATTTCATTAAATTCCCGAATTAATCTTTGGCCAACATTTGAGGAATTAAAGGGTACGCTTGAAGAAAGAAGCTGATTACCTCCAGAGGATGTACCTATTCTTAAGTTGTAAGAAAGGCTAGCTGTATTATTGATATCATCAGAACCCGAACCCCAGGTAAAAATTGCTCGGGTGCTAACAGCAAAAGCATTTAATGCAGATGGTGGCTCAGGAAAATTATTTGAGCCAGAATTTGTATTAATATAGATCTTGGAAAAAATTGTTGAATCATTACCCGCTTCTGTAGTTCCGCTAGCAACAAGGTCGGGTATTCCATCTTGATTAAGATCTACAAATTTAGCAGAACGAGCCCCGGGTATTTCTTGAGCTAAGCTAAAAGTACCATCTCTGTTATTTTCATAAACTTTAGCTGAAAGGGCGTGTACTTTCCCAGCATAGTTAGATACTGAATCAGCACCTGCTATCACAAAATCTATATAGCCATCCAAATTGTAATCAATTGCATCAATTGTACCATATGCCACTGCAAAATTAATTTGGTCTTGAAACTGTGAGAAAGTGCCCAGAGGTTCGTTCTCTAAGATCCTGGTGATAAGTTTTCCTTCAATCTTATTCCAACCAGTAATGATCAGGTCGGAATCTCCATCTGCATCCAAATCTGCAAAATGCGTTGTACCTGCTTTTAGTCCACTTATTGCATCAACAGTTGTAACCTCTGAGAGTCTACCAATCGGATCATTTTTATATAGTCTAGATACGGATGAATTTGGATTTGCAGTTTGTCCAGCTATAATTAAATCTGGATCTCCGTCATTATCGAAATCCCCCCATGAATTGCTACCAGTAAATAGTGATGGGAAAATTGTTGAGGGGTCTTTTTCTAAATAATCACCATTATTCATGTAAAGTTCATTTAAAATATTATCTGAAAACTCATTGACTCCCATTAAAAAAAGGTCGGGTCTTCCGTCCATATTTACATCTCCCCATTTACCATGGCTATATGAAATTGACATATTTTGCAACCAAGAAGATTCATTAAAAGATCCAGTAGAAGTATTAAAAAGTAGTTTTGATTTAGCAGATCCGTTCAAATAAATATCAATATAGCCATCAAGGTTTACATCCGACAAATCAATGTTACCAAGCCCTCCTATATACTCGCCTATGGTATCAGGATACGTTATAAAATTGGTTTGGTATCCTTGAGAAATAGTTCCTTCATTGCTAGAAAGGTAGATATCAATAAATAATCCAAATCGTGATGAATCATATCCAGAGTAAATAATATCATTGTAACCATCATTATTTACATCAGCTACTTGAATATCATTTACAAGGGACTGATTTATTACAGCAGAAAGGGAAGAGTCGAGTACAAAAGGTTCGTCTTGTGCATTTAAGAAGCAAAGAAAGGCTCCAAAAATAAATGTACGGATTATGAAAATAGGCCGCTGCATATTAGTTTGTATTATTTACTTGTTAGTGTCCAAACACCATCCCAGTCATCACCAGGAGGATTTGACTGAAAGTGCTCGCACCGGGGGATGTATATTCTGCTTGGGTTGGTTTTTCTTCCTGGGAACATATCTTCTAAGGCATCTGAAGCTTTAAATGCTTCTATAGCTTCAGACCATTCCTGTTTTTGGTATAATTTTAATGCTTCGTTATATGCCGGTAATATTTTTTTGTATTGTTCAGGTTCCTTTCCCACCTCAGAAATTAATTCCCATACTTTTACAGGTTCTTCTTTACCTAATACTCTAACATTATCTAAATCTCGCACAACTAATTTGTCTTTTATAGGTTGATATGTACTATCTGCAATTTGGATATATATACCGTATTGTTTAGCAGAAGATTCCAATCGTGCTGCTGTATTAACATTATCTCCCATCATAGTGTAATTCATGCGTGAATCTGATCCCATATTACCTGTAACCATTTGCCCCGAACTTATACCTATTCTATTTTGCATATTATGTACAATCTCTGGCCATCTATCCCCTTCGTTCCTCCATCCTCTTCGTAAAACTTCGAGGTTTTGCTGCATTTTGATTGCGGTTCTGCAAGCCCATAATTCATGGTCGTCGACTTCTATGGGAGCTCCGTAAAAGGCAACAATCGCATCTCCAATGTATTTGTCAAGTGTCCCATTGTTTTCTAGGAGTACATCCGTCATATCTGTTAAATATTGATTCAATAGTGCAACAAGTTCGCTTGCAGTTAATTTTTCTGAAAAAGCCGAAAAACTCTGAATATCCGTAAAAAATGCGGTGTGATATCCTTCTTCTCCACCAAGAGAAGGCTCTTCACCACTTTCATACATTTGATCGATGAGTTCGGGCGAGACATAAGTCCCAAAAGAATCTTTAAGGAAATTTTTGTTTTTTTCTTCCTGGATATAATTGTATACCGTTATCCCAAGGTAGCCAATGCTCAATGTAGATAAAGGACCAACCATATCTAACCAAACATGATGATTGGAAAAAAGCCAAAATGAAATCCAACCATAGCAACCAATGATGATTGCAGCTACCAGTCCTCCTAATGCAGCGCTAAGTGCTGGTATTCCAAAGGATAGCAATAAACCAATAGCAATAATAATAAGAGCTACATGTGTTTTTGGAACCTCATAGATTATTTTATTATCCAAAATTGTATTTAATGCATTTGCATGAAGACCTACCATGGGGTATCTAGGGTCAAATGGCATAGGGTTTAGGTCTGATGTCCCTGTTGCGGTAAGACCATAGTAAAGTTTTTTACCAACAAATTCAAATGGAACAATATCGTGGGCAGTATTTTTTTCTTCGCTACCAATAAATAGTCGCTGTTTTTTTGCATAAGGATAAAAAGAGAGCGGACGTTGTTCCTCGATCATATTATTTTTATGCAGGTTGGCAATAATTTGAAAATTTCTTTTTGTATTATTGGCTCTTCCTCTTGTTTTTAAAAGGTACTTTTGATTTTCATTCTTTTGATCAATCAGTTCAGTAAGGTCTTTGATATGTTTTTTATGGGTTGTAAATGTATATTCCTTAATACCAAATTCATAATCTATTAAATTTCCCTTAATTAATTCATCTAGCTTAGGGAGAGAAACACGGCTTGAATCCATAAACACATTCGCAAAAATATTATTATTTTTAAGCTCATTAAATTGTTCAGAAGGTATTGGGCGAGGGAAATCAGAGGCTTTCCCATTCGGATTTTTATTGATCCATTTTTCTACTGCACCCATCATCATAGTTTTTTTTACAGCGTTTAGAACATCTTTTTTTGATGCATCTATAGCAGCTAATGCAGGTTTATAGGCTGCTTTAACATTTCCAGCAAAAGAATTATTGGCTAAACTTTTAAACTTAGCTAAAACATAATTTTGATATTCATTTTTCTGAAATTCTTTTAATACATTGTAAGGATAGTGTACTAAGTCAAACTCTCCTGTTTCCTTATCTTCCCAATTACCTGCCCAGTTGACTTGCATTTGTCCTTTTGGATTAATTGGAATATATATTTCATCTCTACCATGTTCATCAATCTCAGGTAACTCAAAATAGATATACTCTCCTGGAACAATATCAACGGAGTCAAATGGAACGTTGTAATGTTGAAGTGCTATTGCCAAAGAGGCAGATGGAAAAATTTTATCTTCATATAGACCAACAAGAGGATATTTACGTTGGAGGCCGTCAGGATCCGGATCTGATTGAAAAAAGTAGACGCCCGTTGAATTTTTTATTAAAGTGTCTACAACAGTCTCAATATCATAGAAATCAAAAAGAGAAGAATATTTTTTTGGGTCTACTTTCCTAAAAAGATTTTTCTCTTCAAGAAGGTTTAATCTTCTCTCCATTACCTCGGTTCGTTTTTTAATAGGGGACTTTTTTTCTCCCTGTGGTTTAAAACTTTGAGCAAAAATAATATTACCTGCTCTTTTTGAAGCATCTGCTAGATCATTATCTGGATCAGGGAATAGACTTTCTACTTGATTCATTGTTAGTGCTGAATCAGTCATGCTTTTTAAGACTTTATACTCTAGTTTTCTCTCACTATCCTCAATGAAATATACATCAAATATAAACGCATCTAGGTCATGTTCAGCTGAAAGGTTTACTAAGGGTATATGCTTTTCTCTACTCCAGGGATCCCATTTTCCTTCCGTTTGCAGTGCTCTTACATCAATATCCGCTGTAGCAATATCAGCCCTTGTCTTAATCAGTCCGCGACTTTTAAAACGCATATCAAGTAAGTTGTGTTCAAAATTATCATAGATATCTAAAAATGATAGAACACATATTAAAATTGAGATTCCAAAAGATATTAAAATATATGGTATGTTCTTTTGCATAGGGTTATCCTACAACATTTGGTGTGATAAAAATCAGTAGCTCTCGTTGTTCTTTATCGATTGTTGTAGATTGAAACATCCTTCCCAAAAAAGGTAGACCGCTTAAGACTGGAATGAACTTTCGATTTTCAATTGTATTTTCTGCTATAAGACCACCAATTATTACCGTATCTCCATCATTTACTGTTACCTGAGTTTTTACAGTTCTTTTTGTTGAACGTGGTTTGTCAGTACCCACTTCCGCAGCGGATAGAAGGGCCTCAACAGAAGCATTTACTACAAGAGTAATTCTTGAACTATCATTTATTCTTGGAGTGACTGTTAAATTGATTCCAACGTCTTTCTCTGTTATCTGCTGTGTGTTCATTTGGTTATTATTAAAATTGGATCCATTATTATTTGTATTTGAATTTTGATTTCCATACCTACCAGAGTTTTGATTTCCCATGTTATTTACACTACCTTCATAATATACTGTGGTTGTAATGTTACTTTCCGCTGAATGATTATCAAGTGTGGTAATCTGGGGGCTTGCTAAGACTTTAGATTCTCCTCTCGCTTGCATGATTTTCCATGCCTGTCCAAATTGAAAAGGGTTCAATGTCGCTATAGTGACGTTATTTAATTTAAACGGAAGTAGTCCGATAGAATCATCTGGAGCTCCTCCCAATTGTATGGGAGTGCTTCTTGACCAGTCGATGCCGCTTCCTTTAGCAGTATCAACTCCTGACTCTATAAATCTAACCGCTATATTTACATTTGCAATTGGCTTATCCAATTCTTCTAATAACGCCATTATTCTTGAAAAATTTTCTTCAATGTCTGTTATAATTGCGATATTTGAAGCACTTGCTGAAGCTCCCATTGGTGTAATAATTGGTGTGAAAGGGTCTATACTTCCTTGATCAGTAAAAACATTTTGTAAGGGTTCTCTAAGTGCTCCAGTGTCGATGTATTTTAACCTTACTACTTTAGTTACCAAATCTCTTTCAATTTTTAGACTTTGTTCTTTAACAATTATTATATTTTCTTGAGTAATATAATTATAACCATTGGGAGTAAGAATTACATCAAGTGCAGCTTTAACAGATACATTTTCCAAATTGGCTGTGATAGTATCTTTTACTTCAGGCGTTACCACTATGTTTAACCCTGCAAGTTCACCAATAAGCATTAAAACGTTCCTTATAGAGGATTCTTTCATATTGATGGACATCTTTTGACTTAAATCATAGTCTTTTCCATATTTGTCTAAAGTAATATGTTCTTGAGGTCCAGAGGACAACCCCACAGATAAAATTATTAAACAAAAAAGTATTCTTTTATTATAAGCCAACATTTTTTATGATTTTTGTTGTTCCAATTTTAAAAGTAACTTGCTCATTTTCTATTTTTTCTATCAAAGCATCTTCAATAAGATCTCCTTCGCGGAATGTTTTCCCATTGATTGTAACGAAAGCTTTTTCTCCCATTCGCACGGCAGTTTCTATTGTAAGACGATCAAGAGAATTTAATTCAAGGGTTTTCTTATCTTCTATTGGTACTACTTTGTTGGCTAAAACAGGGGAGGGTGTTTTATTTACTATTTTCGGTTCGTAATATTTTTCAAAAGGATTTCTAGCCCAACCACTAAGGTCAGAATACTCTTCTGATATTGGGCTGAATTCAGTCTTTTTACTAAGGCTTTGTTGCAGGACCTTTTCGTTTTCTCTTTTTTCTTGGCGTTCTTTTATTTTTCGTAGTTTGGCACTATTAGATGACATTCCAGCTGTTCGAGCTCGTTTAAATTTTGATCTTTTAGGCACATCTTTTGCTTTCCCAATATTATTTCTGTCTATATAGTCATAAACAGCATATACTATTGATACACAAAGCAAAGCAGAAAGTAATTTTAATCTAGGTGTCATCCTTTAGCGCACCTAAACTACTTCAAAAATTACAGTATCTAAAATCATTTTATTGATGTCAGTAATTACGATTTTCCATCTCCCCCTATCTAAATCATTAACTTTTCTATTAGAAATTGCAGGAATTTCATTACCAGGCCTCACAATTATACGAACTTTTGCTTTAAGTTCCCCATCCATGTACCATATATGGTATACGACTTTGCTTTTTTCAGTATTGTTGTTAACAAGAGAGTAGCATATAACTTTTTCATCATTTATATCAAAAACTTTGCTAGTGTAAACAGGTAAATTATTTTTCACTTTTTTACACATACTGCTTCGAATAACTACTAAATCATTTAAAGCATTATAATCTTTTACTGATGGGTTTGGATTATTATCTACGACTTTAGGTTCTTTTTTCTTTACTTTAATAATTTCTTCAGGTTTATTTTCAATGTCTTTTTCAACTGGTTTTTCGTTTTCTGAAATTATTTCTTCGATAGGTTCTGTTGCAGGCTCAAGCCACATTTCAGGGACATCTTTTAATTCTTCATTGATAGCTATTTTATCTTTTTTATTAACACTACTAACTATTTTATTTGAGTTTAAGCCTTCTTGTAAAACATTCTTTTGTTTTCCAGGAGAAGAAATTTTATTTTTTTGAATTTTTTGAATTTTTTTATTCTTAGAAGATTGAAAATACGCATACGCAATTAACTCAATAGTTTGTTCTGGTGAGGATTTTTCTTGAGAAACTCCTACATTGGAGGTCGTAAAGCGATAACGATTGTATTCTAAATTTTCCAAAAATTTGTTGAAATTTAGAAAGGATCCTCGAAGGGTAATATCTATAGGTATTTTTTCCACAATAATTTCGCCTTTTAAATCAGGCGACATAACTGTTTCTTTATCGATTGCGATATTTGAAGGTGAAAAATTTATAACTTTTAGACTGTTTTGAATTAAATCTGAATATAAATTGTCGGTAACATTTTCTAGAAGCCTTTTATCTGGAATCCTCTCAACTATAGATTGGAATTGATTATTTATTTTATTCCACTGGTCTTCCATAGAACCCAATTTTGCTTGCATATTTTTAAATTTATTAAGTTCTTTTAGTACGTTTTGTTCTAGTGAAATTGATTTTTGATATTCATTAGAAATATCTTTATAAAAAAGAAAATACCATAAGCTTAAGAAAACAACTAAGCAGCAGGAAGAGGCAATAAATTGATTCTTTGGATTACTGAAATATTTTTCTATCAAAGCACGCATTTCAAATCAAATTGTAGGTTTTCAGGGCCTAAGCTCTCCTTGGTGGATTGATCGATTACATCGATACTTTTAAACAAATTTGTTTCTTCAAGCATTGCTATAAAATTTTCAAAATGGCCATCTAAAAGAGCAGGGTTTGAGTTTACACTTCCTTTTAACCGAACAACATTGAGATGTTCATCTTGTTTTTGCACAATAGGGACTAAATCGCGTCCAATCTTCTTATAAGCTTTCTTATCCCAGCCTTTTTGAAATTTTATTAAAGATATTTTTATCTCTTTTGGTGTATAAAAACTTAATATCCTATTTACTGTCAATATTCTATCGGAATAGTCAGTATCATAACTAAGCTTTTTAATTTGACTTTCTGCGCTTTCCGTATTTTTGGATAAAGTTTTGTGCTTTTCTTCAACATATGCCATGCTTTGCTTTTGAACAACCATTGGATCTAATTTAGTTATTAGAGTATTTGTGCTTAGCTTTTTCTGTCCCGCCAGACCTAAGCATAAAATGATCGTTGTAGTCAACAAAGCGAAACCACTGCGATTTAACCATCTAAAAATTTCCATTTTTTTAAAATTCTGGGGTAGCAGGTTTGGAGTATTTTCTATTCCCAATGCACTACCGATAGACGCTGAAAGTAAAGGAAAACGAACATTGCTCAATTCTAAATCAAGTCCAGGGTTTAATTTTAAGTTGCGTGTAGGGTTCATATAGTTTGATTCAATGCCACTAATGCTCTCGACAAATTTATCCATATATTTAATATAATTTATTTGGCCACTTAATAAAACTTGCGTGCTTTCTGTAAAATTCATTTCAGTTCTAATGCTATTAATGTTCATAGTTATTTCTTGAGCCCAATTTTCAAAAATAGGCCTAAAAACGTCATCATTCTTGCCTCGTTTCATTTCTTTGTTAAAAGAGCTAAAGAAAGATTTTGGGATTTGAAAAGAATCTAAGTTTTCTTCTTTGAGGTTATCGAGCGAATCATTGTCATGAAGTGAGCCCGTTAAACCAGAAAATCCTAAATAAAGCGGTTTTACAAACTTTAGTTTTAACTTTTCATAACCTAAAATAAACCCATCGTTGTAACCTATATGAATAATTAAAGTTGTTTTATTTAATCGTTCATAGTAGTTCCATATAAACGCATTTAGAATTGATTGAGCAACAGGGTACCATTTTTTCACTGTAAAGTTTTGATCGCTTAATTCTTTTCCATATTTATTTAGTTTTTCGGCTTTTGCTAAACTTATAGAGTAAATTTGATTTTTTTGTTTCTTATAAGTATATGATGCTTCTTCAATCGGAAACTTTATTGACTTACTAAGAGTCCAGTTCAGAATTTGAATCTTATCTTTTTCACCTTCTTTTGGTATTTCTGCGATTTGTGAAATAATCTCAGGGTGATCAAGGGTAATTGCTACAGAATCTTTTGCTTTCAAAGATTTTAGAGCAGCTTGGTTAGCATCTTCAAAATCAAGAAGGCCACCGTAAAGATTTTCAAAAGTAGCTTTAATATGTTCTACGGTTCTATTAAAATCTTTTTCAATATTGAAGTTAACGTCATCAAAATGTAAAACTTTATGATCTATTAAATATTTTATTCCTTTCCGCTCTTCAATAATAACAGTGTAAATATTTATATAGTCTATATGCACTCCAATCAGAACTTTATCAAATGGTAATATGTTTACAAAGCTTTTTTTGGTGTGCTTGTGATATTCGCCAGCATTTGGTAAAAATTCTGAAATAAGATCCTTTTTTTGGCTAGTTGATCGGTTTTCTTTTTCAAACTTTAAGGGTTTTGATTCGCTTGAGAATTCTGGTTTCTCAGGTTCTCTCTTTTTGTTGAGTTGTTGCGTTTGTTTCACATTTGATAAGACTTCTGTCTTCTCTGGTATTTTTTGATCTTCTAAAGCACCTCCGATCCAATCATCGTCTAAATCTTGATCTTTTTTAGAATTATTGTCACCATCCTCTTGCAGAACATCCAACAATTTATTTACGGCTATTTCGTTATAGTTTTTTTTCTTCTGTTTTAGCAATCCGCTTGTATCGACTTTCCCTGATATAGCTTTTGAAACCATTTCTTCAGAAATACTTTCCTTATCTTCACTCATCATAATTAAAAGTGACTGATGACAGAGTAGGGTAATCTTTCTAGGATATCCTTGGGTGTTTTTATGAATCTTAATTATTGATTCATCTGTAAACCAGTTCTTTTTCTGGCCACCAGTAACATTAATTCTATGATGAATCATACCTTTCGTATCTTCTAGTGAAATGGGGCCTAATTCAAAATTAAAAATGATTCGATCCTCAAAGTTTGGGTAATCTTTGATTATTCTTGAGATTTCAGGTTGGCCAAAAATAATCAATTGCAATAGTTTAAATTCATCTGTTTCAAAATTTAGCAAGGTTCTAAAAACATCTAACATGTCCCCAGGCAAGTTTTGTCCCTCATCTACAATAAGAACCAACGTTTTTCCTTGCTCCAGTCCAACCTTTAATAAATAATTTTCGATTATGTTCCTACAATCTTGAACTGAATCAGCAGATTCGTTGATTCCGAATAATTCAATAATGTGCTTTAAAAGAATAATCTCAGATTCAAATTTTGGATCTAAAATAAGATGAAATGTAAAATCATCAGGTTCATTCTTAAAATTTTGTATTAACTTTCTACTTATTGTGGTCTTCCCAACTCCAATTCCACCTTTGATAACAGACAGACCGCGTTTCATCCGAATTGCAAGTTCTAAGCCTTCTAAGCATTGTCTATGTTCCGTTGCAGGATAAAATAGATCTATATTTGGAGAGGTAGAAAAAGGATCTGAACTTAATCCGATTGATTTAAAAAGATTCAAGAAATGCCTTAATTAAGAGGAAAAACCAAAAATAAAATACGTTCTTAGCATGAACGCTGATGCGACTAAAAGTATTACGCCTAATTTAATTCGGTGCTCAAAAAAGAAAGCATCAGTCATGTAAAGTTTATTTGCTTTCCTTTCTGCAATCAGTATCATATTAGGTTTCATTAGCAATAATAACCCAAAAATGCCAGCAACTATGGACAAATATAAAAATATAATTTCCTTATATGGGCCACTGTAATAGCTAAAGACTAAAAATCCAGATGCTATCAGCATAAAAATCCCTAATGGTATTCTATTATTCATCAAAGCTGCATCGGTCATATATAGTTGATTAGCACTGCGCTCTACTTTTAAAATAAAAGCAGGTGCAAAAATCATAAGAAATCCGAAAATTGATGATAATATTCCTATAGCTAGAATAGCTAAAAATATTATTTCCATTCCATTACCTCGCTCCTTTAATAGTTAAAACGTGAATGATCGAAAGTTTGTAGTTTATCTAAACAAAATACAATACAAAAACAATTTAAAGATTTTCTTTTACAAAAATAACTTCTTAAACATTATTTTTTTGAGATTGATGAAATAGTTTCGTCGAGCTTATTTAACAAAAAGTCAGCATCCTTTTCATTAAATATTATTGGCGGTTTTATTTTTATTACATTGTTATATGGACCATCAGTGCTAAGTAAAACACCTAATTCTTTCATTTTATTTACAATTTGTTTTGCTGCTTTGGGATCTGGTTTTATTATATCTGTTTTAGCAATTATTTCTATACCTAAAAACAGACCTTCACCGCGAACATCTCCAATGATTTCAAAAGTCTTTTTTAAGCTCAAAAGTTCTTTTTTTAGATAAAAGCCTACATTTAAAGCGTTTTTTTGGAGCTTTTCATCTTTTATAATCTTCAATACTGTGTGTCCTATTGCAGAAGAAACAGGATTACCTCCAAAGGAGTTAAAGTATTCCATCCCATTGTTAAATTGATTTGCTAGCTCCTCTGTTGTTATAATTGCAGACAAAGGATGTCCGTTTCCAATCGATTTACCAATCGTTACGATATCAGGGTTAACTCCCTGATAATTAAATCCCCAAAAATGTTTTCCAATTCTACCAAACCCGACTTGGATTTCATCTGCGATACATATCCCCCCTAAATCATGAATTATTTCACAAGCATTTTTCAAAAAGAAGCAGGTAATGGAATTTGACCACCACACCCCATAAAAGATTCAAATATAAAAGTAGGTTTAAAACCATCAGTGCTCAATTTTTTTGCACATTTTGTAAAAGTTTCTAAACATTTTTCTATGGATGTTCTGCCTTTGTAGAGCCCTTTGTAAAGGTTTGGAGTAGGAATTTCATGAACGTAAGGTGGAGGATTAAATCCTCCTAAACCTTTGTATTTGTAAGGACTTATTTCTATTAAAGAAATTGTATGTCCATGATATGCGCCATCAAGTACGATTGTGTTGCGGTTTTTAGCAGAATTTCTTGCAATTCTCAAAGCTAAATCGTTTGATTCGCTTCCAGAGTTTGTAAAAAAACAAACGCTAAGTTTTTTAGGTAGTGAGTCAATAATTGATTGAGCATAGTCAAGTACATTTTTATCTAGATATCTTGTATTGGTATTTAGTTTCTTAAACTGTTCATAAGCTATCTTTGCTATTCTAGGGTGACTATGACCCACATGCTGAATATTATTCACAGCATCTAAATATTTTTCCCCATTGATATCGTATAAGAATTGACCCTTACCTCTAATTATATGTAAAGGGTTTTTATAAGATAAACTTAGAGAAGGTGCTAAGACTTTTTTCCTAAAATTTTTAATTTTCATATCTAATCATCTAAGATTTAAGTTTAAATCCAATTTTCTAGATCAATTTTTTTTAATAAATGGATGAGTGACCACGCAGGCTTTTCAGATATAGTCAGATATTTATTTTTAGGAAAAAGTTTTTTTCTCCATGCTGCCATTGTTACTGATATGGAAAGTCGCACGCAAATTAAATAAGGGAGACATCGCAATTCATAACTATTTAGATCATAAACGGATAAATACCCATCTAAAAATTGTTTGATATCGCTTGAATGCGTTTTAGAATTTTGGATTATATATGAGATACATATTGCTGGATCGCAAACAGTAAAAGAGTTTGTCATATCCCCGAAATCAATGATTCCTTTAATTTGTCCTTTTGCATTAAGGATTATATTATTTTTATTTCCATCGTTATGAATAAAAGATTTTCGAATTTTATTTTTGATAGGAGGCACGTTTTTTTCATATCCTTTGATAAAATCTTTTAAAATCAGTACTTCATCTCTGTTTTCTATGTGGTTTAATTTTTTTTTTAAAAATTTAATATTTTGAATATCCCAAGGAAAATCTCCTGATCTACCCTTATGATTGAATTCAGATAATGATTGAGAAAGGCTCCCCATTAAAACGCCTATTCCTCTGAGGTGTTTTTTGCCTTCATCAAGCTTTAGCAACAAGTTTCCTTGAATATAGCTAAATAAGCAAGAAATATATTCTTTATTAATATGTTTAATAGACTTTATTTCTTGAATTGGAATAGGAATATCAAATGAGAATCTGACATCCTTAATATGATTTAATGCTAAAATTTGCATTTCGACATTATACAAATCTTCAAAAAAATTATAGATTTTCATAATGTATTGCTTTTTATCTGTTTTGATTGAAATAATTTGATCTCTATCACTCGGGAAAAATGTCAATTCCCCTTCAACATCATAGTGTGTTTTTAGATGTTTTTTTATGGTCAATTGATCAATATTAGGAGGATGGGTTGTGAATATTTTATCGCTCATTGAAGAAGCTACATTAAATTTTATTTAATTAATTTTAAATATAAATTTACAACATTACTCAATTTGTTACAAAAATGTAAAAAAATGTTACACTTTCCATTAAATTTGTATTAGATTTTGCTAAACGAGGTAAAATAAGCTTAAATATTCTTTTGAGCAAAAAAACATATGGAAAAACAATCTATTCTTATTGTAGATAGTGAAGATGCTATTAGGGATAACTTATCATCGAGGTTCAATGATATTGGTATGTTAACCATCACTGCCAAAGATGGTTTTGAAGGATATACTAGGGCTTGCAAAGAATCTCCAAATTTTCTGTTGGCTAGTACATTACTTCCAAACATTAACGGTTTCAAACTTTCGTATTTATTGAAACATGATGAAAGGTATGAAAACACCTCAATAATATTGTTAACTTCGAAAGAGGTTCAGAGTGAAGAAAATATTTTTAAGGCTTGTAAAGCAAATCACATTTTAAAGAAGCCTTTCAAGTTTTCAGACTTAAAACATATAATGAGTTTAAGTTAACTAATGGTCACAATTTTGAATCCATTCAACCTTCTGTGCCTTTTTTTTGTTGGATCTGTTTTTGGTAGTTTTTTAAATGTGGTTATTTATCGCGTTCCAAAAAAAATGAGCATTGTTTATCCTGGTTCTCATTGTTTTAGTTGCAAAAAAAGTATACCGCTAAAATATAATCTTCCAATTATAGGCTATTTTCTTTTGAATGGTAAGTGCGCTAATTGTTCCAAAAGATTTCCTAGCAGATATGCTTTTGTAGAATTAATAACTGCTATTCTAACTATCATTATTTACTTAATTTTTGATTTAAGTCCTCTTTTTTTTGTATACCTTATACTTACGTACCTTCTAATTGCTGTAACTTTTGTTGATATTGACCATTTTATAATCCCAAATGGATTTATTTTGTTTGGCTTATCAGTTTTAATTATTTCCCTATTTTTTGATATTTTATCTATAGGATGGGAATATTCAGTATCTGGATCATTTGTTTTTGCTGGATTTTTATTTTTTATCGGCTTAATCGGGCAATTTATTTTGAAAAAAGAAAGTATTGGATTTGGTGATGTGAAACTTGGATTAATTTTAGGTGGGTTTTTAGGCGTTGAGTATTCTATCCTTGCTTTGTATCTAAGCTTCGCATTAAGTGCAATCCTAATAATTACCTTTTATAGAGGGAAAATAAATTCAGGTGACACAAAAATTCCATTTGGGCCATATTTAGCTGCAGGAACCCTTATTTCCCTTTTTACTATTGAGCCAGATGGAAGTAACTATATACTCAATTGGTATTACACAACGATGTTTTGATATGGAAGTATTAGGAAAAAAACGAATAGGTACTATGCTTGTTAACGCAGGGAAAATTGATAGTGAGCAACTTGAAAATTCACTTCAAAACCAGAAAAAAAAGCCTGGGTATCTTGGCCAAATTTTCATCTCAAATGGTTTCTTAAGTGAGAAAGAACTATACTTTTATTTGAGTCAGCAATTTAAGGTTCCATTCCTTTCATTAGGCTATTTCAAAATAGATAAATCATTAATGAGCTTATTTACCGAGAGCCAAATAAGATCAAAAGTTTTTTTACCTCTCTTTAAATTAGATAATGCTTTGACTATAGCAGTATCTGATCCTTTGGATTTAGAGCCCATGAATCTTGCCAGGGAGGTTACGGGTTTGAAAGTGGAGCTAATTTTAGCCTCGACGACAGAAATTGAGAGTTCAATCGATTTGCACTATGGTATATCAAGTTTTATAAGTGAGGGTTCTGGAAATGTTGAAGCAACAAAAATCACAGATTATTTTGATGAGAGTAAGGTTGTAGAGCTGGTGGATAGTATTATTTCTCAAAGTCAGAAGTATAATTGCTCAGACATTCATATTGAAGCTCGAGAAAGTGACATTAGGGTTAGGTTTAGAATTGATGGCCGGCTGGCGGATTTTCAAACTTTACCAAGAGACATACATACCGCTCTGGTCTCTAGATTAAAAATAATGGCAAATATGGACATCGCTGAAACTAGGAGGCCTCAAGATGGAAGAATCCTATTTAACTCTAGTAGAGGAAGGCTAGATCTTAGAATTTCAACTTATCCAACTTTATATGGCGAAAAAACAGTATTAAGGCTTTTAAATATTTCAGATGCATTGCATTCGTTTATAGGACTCGGATTCGAACCAGAATGTGAAGAACGCTTCAACACTATGCTTATAGGTGGGGAAGGTATTATTTTAGTTTCAGGTCCAACTGGAAGCGGGAAAACAACTACTTTGTATTCCACGCTTAATAAACTTGAGTCGCCTGATGTAAATATAGTTACCGTTGAAGACCCTGTGGAATATGATCTTGATAATATTAATCAGGCGCAGATTAATATAAAATCTGGTGTCACTTTTGCTTCAGCTCTTCGTTCCATATTACGTCAGGATCCCGATATTATTATGGTGGGTGAGGTTCGGGATGAAGAGACAGTTGAATTAGGCATTAGAGCAGCTCTTACAGGCCATTTGGTCTTCAGCACGATTCATACAAATGATGCTGCTTCAGGATTTACAAGGTTACTCAATTGGAATGTCGAGCCATTTTTAATTGCTTCTACTGTAAAAGGCATTCTAGCGCAAAGGCTGGTAAGACGTATCTGCAAAGAATGTAAAACGGAGTATGATCCTCCAGTTAATGAATTAGAAATGATAGGATTGAATGTTGATAATGAAATTCAATTTTTCAAAGGTAAAGGTTGTCTGGCTTGTCGCAATACAGGTTTTAAAGGTAGGATTGGAATTTATGAATTATTGCTAATGGATGCTCAAATATCAGAATTGGTTTTAAATCAAGAGCCTGGTTACAAAATTAGGAAGCAGGCTAGAGCTAATGGTATGTTAACCTTGCTTGAAGATGGGCTAGTGAAAATTAATAGGGGAGATACTACTATCTCTGAAATATATGAAACTTTAGGCACGAGTAAAATCGTTTTATGATTAACGCATTATATGTCAATGGTGCCAAAAGTATCCTACCAGGAGTAAAAGAAGCTGGGATAAATCTTGACCATGTCCAAAATGGAATGATTGCTATCAGCGCAGTTCAATCTGGAGATTTCGACGCTGTTATCATCGAGGATGAACTTCCTTTGATGACACCCTCAAGACTTATTAAAGAATTATTCAAAACAAATCGAGCGATTCCCATTGTGACTTTAGTGAGATCTGAAAAAAGAAGGGAAACGATTCTTGATGACGTAGGAATGGGGTTGTTTGGATACTTTGAGCCTGAATCTTCAAAAGTAGATCACCTAGCTGATTTATTGAAATCAGCTAAAAGATTTCATGACTTTAAAAAACAAGCTCCAAAAACTTCTCTACGCCATTTCTCAGGAAGGGGTTTCGAAAAAATCGTTGGTTACTCAGATAAAATGTTAAATATTTACCATTTGATGACACAGATTAAAACAAAAGATGTTACAACCATATTGTACGGAGAAAGTGGAACGGGAAAGAATTTAATTGCGGATACCCTTCATAATATAAGTCTTAGACGAGATAGGCCAAACATAGCCGTAAATTGTCCCGCAATACCTTCGGAGCTATTAGAAAGCGAATTATTTGGACATGAAAAAGGAGCCTTTACTGGAGCACACGAAAGAAAAGATGGAAAGTTCCTTGCTGCAAACTCAGGAAGTATATTTTTAGATGAAATCGGTGATATGAGCCCATCGCTTCAAGCAAAAGTGTTAAGGGTACTAGAGAGCGGAGAGATTGAGAGGGTTGGAGGCGCAGAAACGATTAGAATTGATGTAAGGATTATCTCTGCTACAAACCAACCTCTTGATAGAAAAATTCAAGATGGGTCTTTCAGGCAAGATTTATATCATCGAATAAACGTTTTCCCTATCACGATACCCCCATTAAGAGATCGAAAAGAAGATATAGCACCTACTGTAATGACCATTTTAAAGGGTTTAAAAAAGAAACACGATATTTCAGTAAACTTTATCTCTCAAAATGCAATGAAAAGATTAGTTGAGTATGACTGGCCTGGTAATGTAAGAGAAATGGAAAACACATTAGAGAGGGTTGTCCTTATACATGATAACCCCCTAATAAGATTAGAAAACATTGATAATATTTTAAAGAAAAATACGGATACAAATATTGAATTATCAGAAAAAAATAAAACCCAATCTACAAACAAAGATGATTTATATGTAAAGTCAGACAATCATGAAGAAGAGCAGGTAGAAAATTTGAACAAGACTGTACTTTCAAAAATAAATACTCCTATGACTTTAAAAGAATTAGAAAAAATAGCTATTCTAGCAGGATTAGAAAGGGCAAATTGGAACATGAGTACAGCCGCTCAACAGCTTGGCATAAGTAGAATGACTTTATATAGAAAGTTAACTCAACACAATATTAGTAAAGATGGCTGAAAAAAGTTCTTCATTCTCTTATATAGCCACAAACAACACAACTGGGATTGTACGAGGTGAATTAAGAGCTCAAGGACAAAATGCTGCTCTGGATCAACTGGAAAAAATGGGTTTAAAGCCAATTTCTGTAAAAAAGAAAACAAAATCGTTATTAGATACCCAAATTGATTTATTTGAAAAAGTTCCGCCAGAAGACATTTATAATTTCACAAGGCAGCTCTCTGTAATGTTAAAAGCTGGTGTACCGCTAGTAGATGCATTAGACTCTGTTCATTCAAATAAAACGAATGCATTACTAAAAAAAACATTAGATAAAGTTATTGATGATGTTTCAAGTGGTCTTTCGCTATCAAAGTCAATGCGCAAACATCCAAAAGTTTTTAATTCTATGTTTGTTAACATTATTAAAGCTGGAGAAAGTGCAGGTGTGCTAGACCAAGTCCTTTTCCAACTTGCAGATTTTATTGCACATGATTTAAAGCTTAGGATGGGAATTACTCAAGCTATTCGATATCCATCTATTGTTGTTGGGATAACAATTCTTGTCGGTGTTTTCGCGGTGACATATATTTTACCTAGGTTTTCTACATTATTTGCAAATACAAAAATAGACCTTCCGACTCCTACTAGGATACTTCTGGGTATCAATCAGTTTTTTACAGATTATTGGCTGTTTGCTGTTTTTGGTATTTTGATTTTGGTTATAGCAATTTGGAGAACTTTGAAAACAAAAGCAGGGTTATATCAATGGCATAAAATCCTACTTGAATTACCGGTTTTCGGTCCTATTGCTCAAAAAATGGCAATTTCACGTTTTTGTCATGTATTAGACACCTTGGACAGAACAGGTGTACCAATTTTAGATGCATTAGAAATTGCCGGTAAAACAGCAGGTAATGCATTTATAGAGGAAAGGCTAGCAAAAGTGTATAAGGACGTGCAAATGGGGAAAAAAGTAGCAGTATCTATTACTTCACATACTCTAGATATTTTTCCAAATCATGTTTTAAAGATGATTCAAGTAGGTGAAGAAGCTGGAGCAATGGATGATATGCTAAAAGAAATTGGTGACATGACAGACGCTGAAGTACAAGATAAGGTTTTAAAGTTGACAGCAACACTTGAGCCTATTATTACAGTTATAATGGGAGTATTTATTTTGACATTAGCCCTTTCAATTTTTCTACCTATTTGGGACATGTATGAAGCCCTATCACGCGGATGATCTGTGTATCATATTGTTACGTTTTTAAAAAATATATTTTCCTCACCTACATCAATTCAAAGTTGTAATTTCATAAATTAGTAACAAAATGTTACTGTAACTTTTTGTTAAGCAGATTTAAATTATAGACCAGAAACGATTTTTTTATTCATTTTGGTATAGACTTTGCATATCATAATGTGTGAAGTCATTTTTCAAAAAGATCAAAATATATTTAGAATATATATATAAGGCATTTTGTTCTAATAAAGGTCAATCTATCGCTGAGTTCGCAGTGATTACTGCTATGATGTCTACATTTATAGCAACTGCAGCACCAAGATTATCGAATCTAATGGAAGAGGGGAAAGCCCAAAAAACCGTTCAAGAAATAGATAAGCTCTTAATTCAGGCAAAAAATTTCTACGAAAATACATCAAAATTTGAGGGTAGAGGAAGATTGCCGGGGCAGGATAAATTTGACATTCAGGTAGGTAGCTACTCTGATACAACAGAAGTATATGAAGACCTTAGAAATTTCATGACATTCAATAATGATACCATCGGCTCAAAATGGGTCTCAGTTTTTGGAAATCATGATGGAACTATATTCCAAGACGATGAGATTTTGCCTGAATTAGATAACGAAGGAAATATTCAATGTAATAATTGTCCAGAAACAAGAGATGCTGGAATGGTAGAATGGTATAACCTCTTTAATCAAAGTATTTTAGAAAGTCCTTACCAAGATGGACACTTTATATATGTTGTGATTCCTGGGTCAGGATCTGGTGCAGAAGTTGTAGCTCCAAGGATAATAATAGCCGATGCGGAAAATCCACATTATTTTCACAAAATTATGGATTTATAAATCGGTCAATCAATAAAATTTTCACTAATTAAAAAGCCCCGATTGGGGCTTTTTGCATATATGAAACAAAATGTTACAGTTTGTGTTTGTAACAAAATGATATTGCATATATTCTATATTGTATCTTTATTGAGGAGAAAACCGGAATAATGTAATAAAATATAATACTTGGCATAGTAATTGTAGTATTTGGTTGTGATTTAAAAAATTGTTTCAAACTAACTTCAAAAGGAGATAACAAATGAAACATATGTTGAAAAAAATAGCCAAGAATATCAAGAGCGTAAAGGGTAATTCACTTGCTGAATTTGCCACTACAACCGCTTTAATGGCTACTCTAGCAGCTACAGCAGCTCCAAAATTAAGTGAAATGTCTGAGGGTGCGAAGGGTGAAAAGTCTCGTAATGAGATCGATAAAATTGTAAAACAAGCTGGGTCTTTCTACCAGGATATTGCTGATTCAGAAGGACGTGGCCGTTTCCCAAATCAAACCAAGTTTAATGCATCCGTTGGTGGTCCAAGTGGAGACTACAATAATCAAGGAGCAGGTGGTACATATGATTTAGCCGCTGATCAAACTGCTTCAGATGCTCATACTACTGCAATTGTTTCAGATTTACGTCCAGGTGCAGAAACACAAGCTGATAGAACTGCTGGTTGGGACCGTTTTGATGAAACACATACTAATGTATGGCAGCTAGTATTTGCTGCTGGTGACAATCCATTACCAGCATCTGTATCAGGTGTTCAAGACGCTAGTACATCTAATGAGTGGGACTCATTATTTGGTGATGAAGTATTAGAAAGCAAATTCCAGGATGGACGTTATGTTTATACTGTAGTTGCTGGTGGTGGTACAGGTAGTGATGCGTACCCACCAACTATTTATGTGGCTGATATTGAAAGTGCAGTAGACTTTCATAATTTAATGATGCCCTAAAATATCCCAAGGTAAAAATCACAACAGGTGTAAGCCTGTTTGGAAAGCGAAGAGCCCCGGTTGGGGCTTTTTGCGTATATGAAACAAAATGTTACAGTTTATATTTGTAACAAAATGATATTGCATATATTTCATATTGTATCTTTATTGAGGATAAAACCGAAACAATCTAATAAAATATAACATTTGGCATAGTAATTGTAGTAATTGGTTGTGATTTAAAAGTAATTGTTTCAAACTAACTTCAAAAGGAGATAACAAATGAAACATATGTTGAAAAAAATAGCCAAGAATATTAAGAGCGTAAAAGGTAATTCACTTGCTGAGTTTGCCACTACAACCGCTTTAATGGCTACTCTAGCAGCTACAGCAGCTCCAAAATTAAGTGAAATGTCTGAAGGTGCGAAGGGTGAAAAGTCTCGTAATGAGATCGATAAAATTGTAAAACAAGCTGGATCTTTCTATCAGGATATTGCTGATTCTGAAGGACGTGGCCGTTTTCCAAATCAAACCAAATTTAACGCATCAGTTGGTGGTCCAAGTGGAGACTATAATAATCAAGGAGCAGGTGGGACATATGACCTAGCTGCTGATCAGACTGCTTCCGATGCTCATACTACTGCAATTGTTTCAGATTTACGTCCAGGTGCAGAAACACAAGCGGAGAGAACTGCTGGTTGGGACCGTTTTGATGAAACACATACTAACGTATGGCAGCTAGTATTTGCCGCTGGTGACAATCCATTACCAGCATCTGTATCAGGTGTTCAAGACGCTAGTACATCGAATGAGTGGGACTCATTATTTGGTGATGAAGTATTAGAAAGTAAATTCCAGGATGGACGTTATGTCTATACTGTAGTTGCTGGTGGTGGTACAGGTAGTGATGCGTACCCACCAACTATTTATGTGGCTGATATTGAAAGTGCAGTAGACTTTCATAATTTAATGATGCCCTAAAATATCCCAAGGT
>JBJKZY010000033.1:0-32467 GCA_045568995.1 Fidelibacterota bacterium
GAAACAATGCTCTTTGGCCAAGATTAGCTACTTGATATTTTCGTCCTTGAAACAAAACAGTTTTATTTTGATATTGAAGCCTTTGAGGAGTAAATATCTCTTCAACCCAAAATCCATTAAAATCAGGCATCTGAAATTGATCAATACCTGCAATTTTAGTGTTTATATCCTTATATAATTTATATGTAAGCGTAATTTGCTCGCCAAGATATGCGCTTTTTTTATCAACTTCTGCCAAAATAAAAACTGATTTTTCTGAAACATCTTTCAAAGTATTAGCTACTAAAATTTTTATAGGCTTACTAACAAATTCTTTACCATCAATTGAACCTTGAATTGCAGGGATACTAAGATTGCCAGTTTTTCTTGCAGACAGGTTCCAGGTAAGAGTTTTAGTATCTTTCATCTTCCCATTTATAAATTCTATAGTAGTCTTTTCATAAGGACCTCCAACTATGTCAAAATTATTATTTAGTTTATCCATTTCTATTTTTGGAAAATTCTTTGCTCCAGAAACCTCAATACTTAATTGTAAAACATCTCCTTTTTGCAAACTTTGTTTATCAACAGAGACATTAACAGTTTGAGAAAATATGATATTAAGAAAAAATAAATTACCTACTAATATCTTCACCAGTCTTTCTCTACGGTTTTAGCTTTAAACTTTAATAGTTTTTGCTTTTGATTTATTTTTTCTTGATCCTTTAAAGCATTAAGAATTGCTTCTGCTTGAATTTCTTTATCAGATAATTCCTTGCTATCAGAACCACTATTATTTGCTTCACTTTGATTATTTTGGCTTTCTTGCCCCTCTTGCTGTTCATCTCCTTCTTCATCTTGATTACTTTGGCTTTCTTGCCCCTCTTGCTGTTCATCTCCTTCTTCGCCTTGATTACTTTGACTTTCTTGATCTTCTTGCTCTTCATCTCCTTCTTCACCTTGATTACTTTGACTTTCTTGATCTTCTTGCTCTTTATCTCCTTCTTCGCCTTGATTACTTCGACTTTCTTGATCTTCTTGCTCTTCATCTCCTTCTTCACCTTGATTACTTCGACTTTCTTGATCTTCTTGTTTGAGCATTCTCTTCAATAATTCATAGTTTATTTTTGCCTCTCTATCCTTTGAATTCAATTCAATTGCTTTTCTATAGTGATGAATGCTTTCTTCCAACTTATTTTCATCTTTATAAATATTTGCAAGATTAAAATGCGCTCTACTTGCTAATATTTCATCATTGGAAGTTGAAACTTCCTGCAAGTACTTTATGCCAGTTTCAATCTCTTCGTTTTTAAATGCTGATATACCAGCTCCAAATTTTGCTGGAATATCATTTTTTCTTGTCTTTAAAACATTTAAGTAATATTCATATGAATTTTTATAATCTTTTTCTTCAAACGAGGATAATCCCTTGTCTTGAGAATAATAAAATTGTATTCCAAGGAATAAAATAATAATCTTCTTCATTTTAGTTCTTTACCCTTTGTTGGATAAATAAAAGATAACAAGATGAGAAATAAACTAATCAAGCCAATCAATTGATAGCGGTCATCATATTCAGAGAATTCATGTGTTGAAATTATTTTTTTTTCCATCTTATTAATACCATTTTCAATATCAATATAGGAATCTCTATTATTTGAAAACCAATAAAATGATCCCCTACCAGCTTGAGCAATTTCTTGTAAAATAGCTTGGTCAACCTTTGAAGTAACCAACCTTCCTTTTTTATCACGTTTATACTTACTATTCGATTTAATAGGAATAAGTCCCCCCTCACTGGACCCCACAGCAACTGTGTTTATTATCATACCGTCCATGGAAGCTTTTTTTGCTACATCTATTGCTTCTCCTTCATGGTCTTCTCCATCAGTAACAAGTAGCACTACTTTGAATTTTTCAAACTCCTCAGTAAAAGATGTAAATGCAGTATTTAACGCCGAACTTAATGACGTTCCTTGGTTTGGGATCATATCGGTTTCTATTTCATTAAGAAAAAGCAACGCTGCTTCGTAATCAGTAGTTAATGGAAGATATAGATGACTGGACCCAGCAAAGACTATTATGGAAACCCTGTCACCGCTGAGGTTTTTTATCAATTTATTCAGTTCAAATTTTGCCTTAGCAAGTCTTGATGGAGTAACATCCTTAGCATCCATACTCTTAGAAGTATCAAGTACTATTACTAAATCAACACCCTTTCTTTCTACTGGGCGGACTCTAGTACCTATCAGAGGACCAGAAGCAGAAATGGTTAGAAAAAAGAGTCCTAAAAAGATCAATCTACTTTTAATTTTTATAGAATTGAAACTTACTTTCCTTATTAAAAAATTATAAACCTCATCATTAACGTTCGATAGGATATCCCTTTGATTATCTTTTTTAAAGTATAACAACAACCAATAAAGGAATTGGATTAGCAATAAAAACAGAACCCAATCATAGCGAAAAGACATTAAAACATACTCCTAAAAATAAATCTTTTATATATTTCCATTAATAAGCCTAAAATTAATGCAGGCAATAAAAACCAAATATAGATTTCAGTATAATTGGAGTATTCCTTTACTTCTATTTCAGAACGTTCCAAAATATCTATTTCATTATATATGCCTTCTAATGCTTTAATATCCGTTGCTCTAAAAAACTTACCTCCAGTCTTTTTTGCAATAAACTTTAAGGTTGCTTCATCGATTTCATTTTTTATTAAACCTCTTCCAGGTATTCTTGTAAAAGCTTGATTCGTACCTGCTCCAATTGTGTAAATCTTTATACCATATTGTGATGCTAATTCAGCAGCTGTTATAGGATCAATTTCGCCAGAGTTATTGCTCCCATCGGATAATAAGACCATCACTTTACTTTCAACTTGACTTTTCCTTAAACGATTCGTCGCATTTGCTATAGCCATCCCAATAGCAGTTCCATCATATTCTTTTGATACAATATTAATTTCACCAATTAAAGATTTCAATACTGATTTATCAACAGTCAAAGGACACTGGATAAAGGATTCTCCTGCAAAAACAATAATTCCAATTCTGTCGCTTTTTCTTGCGTCAATAAATTTGATTGCTGTTTTTTTAACAGCTTCCAAACGATTTGGTTGAAAATCATCAGCTAACATACTTGAACTAATATCAAGAACTAAAATCATATCAACCACTTCAACTGAAGTTTCTGTAATTTTATCAACTATTCTAGGACGAGATAAACCAATTATGATGAGTAACAAAATTAATAACTGAAATACTCTGAGCAGAATATTCTTTTTCCTTCCAGAATTAATAATATCTTTTGAAAAAAACTGCTTTGATGAAATTAAGAATAACGCTTCGTTTTTCTTTCCTTTTTTATGGTACCAAAGGATAAGAAATGGTAAGGCAATTAAAAATAAAAGGTATAGTGGACTCTGTATCTCCATGTCTAATCAAGAATAAATCATAAACTCATTCATACAAATGGCTTTAACAAAAAAAATCGTAATTAGTTTCTAAAAAAATAAAGAAAACTAAAAAAAATAATAAAGTAGACTAATTATTTTAATTAGGATTTATTTTTGTTTTCAGTTCTTTTTTCCGCATCTAATATTTCTTTTTTACCCGTTTCCACAGCATCTTTAAACTCATTTATGCCTTTCCCAAGCCCTCTTGCAAGTTCGGGAAGTCTTTTAGCTCCAAAAAGAAGTAAAATAACAAGAAAAATTATAAGCAGTTCTCCAGTTCCTAGATTAAACATAAGCTAATTTACGAATTAATAATTTATTTTTTATTTAAATTTTATCTAAAAAATCTAAGAATATAATAAGAGGTAGCTAGTCCAATTACACTTGTAAAATTTAGCGATAAAGCTAAACCAAACTTTAAGGTAATAATTTTTAAATCGATCACAATGACATCATTTTGATTACCAAAACTACTCCCAATATCTATGTTGAAGCTTGTTAAAAAAAAATCTTTTACAACACCTTCAGGAAGCATCCAACCCATCAGATTACCTATTACACCGCCAATAATTGCACCAATTAATAGTCCTATTGCAATTAGAGAGAGATCTCTATTTTTCATAGTTCTTAATTTTTTATTTCTACTTGTTTTTTATTTAAATGAAGCAACCAAAATACTATGTTCCAACTTATGAAAAGAATGGTTATGGGAAATATTAATAATCCTTTTGACCATATAGCACCTATTATGCATAGAATAAAAATAATTAATATAATTGAGTTTGTTTTCCCTGACTTGAAGGATAGAAGTGGAAATTTAATAAAATGAATCGGACTAATCATTAAAAAACAAACCAATGATAAAAGAATTATAGAAGTTCTTGGATCACCGTAGTTTCCATAAACTTCAAAGCTAAACATTAAATAAGAAAACAAAGTTATAGTAGATATTGGTGTAGTTAGACCAATAGTATAACTTTTTACAGCTCCTTTTTCCTGAGCAATATTAAACTTAGCAAGCCTTATGGTACCACACATCAAAGGTAAAAAAGAAACTGCTGATCCCAATAAAGGATGAAGCCCATCTACGTAAAAAGTATGAATTAAAATAGCCGGAACCACGCAAAAAGATATAGTGTCAGCCATAGAGTCAAATTCAATACCAAATTGTGATTCAATACCTAATAAACGCGCAATTTTCCCATCAAAGGCATCCAATAATCCGGCAATTATAATTAAAGATCCAGCCTTTAAAGGGTCATTTTTAAGGATTAGGCCAATAGCAATAAATCCTAAAAACATATTAGTTAATGTCAGAACGTTAGGAATAAATCTTTGATGTTTTTTTGCCATATTTTATTTTTTTCTCTGCAAATTCGATGCCAAAAGTTTAGTAATTAATAATAATTGAAAAATTTATTTTAAAATAAATTTAATTCAAAAACTAACATTATAAAAATTAAGCTTCATAAGAAATATAATTGAAAAATTTTATTTAATAAATTTACCTAACTTCATTTTTTTATTTTTAAGCTTTCCATCCCTATAAATTTCCAAATTTAAAGCATCTCCTGAACGAAGATCAGATTCAAGAATTATTTTTCGAATATCACTAGGCTTCTCAATATTCTTATTATTTACCCGTATTATAAAATCACCCGGCTCTAACCCTGCTTTTTCTGCCGAACTTTTTTTTGCAACATTCACAATTACTACTCCACTATCTTCACGTAGCCCAAGATATCTTGAAATACTTCTAGTAACTGTTTGAACCACAAGTCCTGTTGAGTAGCCTCGATCTATCTCCCCATTAATCCTTAATTCTTCAGCTACCTTTCTTGCAATGTTAATCGGGATAGCAAACCCTATACCCACGGAACCTCTGAAATGGTCCTCATAATCAGTGAATATAAAAGTGTTTATACCAATTACTTTCCCTTTTGAATCAATCAAAGGTCCTCCTGAATTACCTGGGTTGATAGCGGCATCTGTTTGAATCATATTTTGCAATACTTTACCTGATTTTTGCATGCCAAAATCCATATTTAATCCACTAACAATTCCAACACTTGCTGAAGGATTATTACTTATTGTAAATAATTCAAAAGGATTTCCTAAGGCAATAACCCATTCACCAATAATTAGTTCATTAGAATCACCTAATTTTGCAAATGGAAAATTTGATCCATCTAATTTTAATAACGCTAGGTCAGAAGTTTGATCAAAACCGATTATTTCAGCATCATATTCATCTCCACCTGATAAAGTTGCGGTTATTTTATCAGCATTTTCAACAACATGATAATTGGTTATCAAAAATCCATCAAGACTAATAACCACTCCACTTCCAGAATTTTTCATAGGGTAAATATCCTTTGGATAAATTAATCCAAAAAATGGGTCGAAAGAAACTGATGGAGTATTTTGCTCTACATTTATACTTGCAACGGCAGGACCAACTAACTTAATTGCACGCGTTATTGCTGTTTCTCTTGATTCAGAAATACTATTTGAATATGTAATTGCAAAAGAATTAATTGCAAAAATTAAGATATAAGCCTTAATCATAATTAACTTTATTAAGGATTAATCCTTGTGGAGGAGCTTTAAATATAAGTACGTTTTTTCTAGGTTTCTTAATTAGCAATAAAAAATTTTTCCTAGACATCCTATTTTGATATACGCCAATCATAGACCCTACAATATATCTAATCATATGATGTAAATACCTATTTGCATTAACTTGAAAAGTATACATATCTTTATCTTTTTTCCAATAAGCACTAAAAATATTACACTTTGTATTTTTTAAATCTTTCCTGAATTTGCTAAAAGACAGAAAGTCTAAATTACCAATCAAGCACTCAGATAAGTTGTTAAGAAATTTTATATCCAATTTAGGTAATATCCAAGATTGATTATTGAACAAAAATGATTTGCCGGTATAGCACTGATAAATATACTCTCTGCTTGTGGCATTAAACCTGGCATTAAAATCTAAATTGACTTTTTTTACCTCAGAAACACCACAGTACCATGGCAAGTTTCCATTCAGCGCATCTTTGATTTTTTGATTACTTAAATTTAAACTTAAGTCTACATGGGCAACTTGGCCAAAAGCGTGTACTCCAGTATCAGTTCTACTTGATCCGTAAACAATAATTCTATTAGGTGCTTTAGATACTTTTTGAAAAATTCTTTCTAATAATCCTTGGACAGTAATTTGATTCTTTTGAAGCTGCCATCCAGAAAAATATGAGCCATCGTACTGTATTGTGATTTTATACCTCATTATAGATATCAAAAATCATACTGTAATTGAATTTTCATATCTTTATTTTTGATAAATGAATAGATTTTAACTTTATTGCTCAACTTGGACAAATATAATGAATTAATAGCTGATACAATATGATTTAAGGTTATTATACCAATTGTATATTCTCCATATTTTGCTAGTTTATCACTTCTTATACGCATTTCTTCAAACTTTTTCATATGCTTATGTGATTCCCAACTCCAATAATAATCTTTATCATAAAGATCATCGATTTGACGCCATCTTAAATGCTCAGCATTATGACTTTCCAAGCTAAAATAATTGCCAATGTCAACCCAATACTTATGATTTTTATTTTTTCGATTTATACCCGCATATTTTACTGCATATGACTGATATTGTAACTTTTGATGATTGGAGAAATTATAAAACCCTAAGCATGTAGACCACAATGTCAATTCTAATAGATTGAAAAGTCGTGATTGAGATGTTTTTAATAATGATGATTCACCCCAGCCGGGTATGAATGCTGATTTAACGGCTGGATGAATTTCTTTATTTGAAGCTATTAAAGTATTCATGATTGTAAGAATAATTAAGAAAAAAGTTATTTTTTTAAGCAATTGACTGGTCCTATAAATAGAAAGATTATAAAAGAAATAACGGCAAAAACATCGCCATAAAATGTATAAAATGTACCTGAATTATATATTGGTAATTTTTCTTTTATTATAAATTGTTTTCCCAATAATGTTTTTGTCAAGACTTCGCCAGTAGGTAAAATGAATCCAGATATTCCTGTATTACCCCCTCGAGCAATTGGAGTTCTATTTTCTATAGCTCTCAACTTCGCTTGTGCAAAATGTTGAAAGGGACCTGCTGATGTTCCAAGCCATCCATCATTTGCTTGAATTATTAAAAAATCAGCTCCATTCCCAACGAATTTTCGAGCATATCTAGGAAAACTAGACTCATAACAAATAAGGTCCGAAAATACAAGATCATTTATTCTAAAATTAACATAGTTATTACCTTTTTTAAATATGCCTCTATTCATATTCAAATTTAGATTAGCTAATGGTGATAAAAAACTTGGTATTAAATCATATTCAGCAAACGGAACAAGATGAATTTTATCATACATTAAATAATCTGATTGAGGACTTAAGTACATTGAACTATTGAAGTATGACTTAGCTCGATTAGAATCTATTTGCCTATCTACAGTTCCAATAATTATTGGGATACCCGATTCATTTACTTTTTGCTGTAATCTTTTTCTTACACTGTTTTCTATCCTTAAATATGAAGGTAATGCTGTTTCAGGAAAAATAATTAAATCGGGATTCATTGCAATTGCATCTTTATAGAGCGAGTCCATAATGCCCATTGTTTGTTTTCTTAAATTATAATCCCATTTTTCATTTGGATCAATATTCGGCTGAATAATAGCAATGTCAATATTTTTATCTGTGGAGGAGATATTTTTCATTCTATAAAAACCAAATACAGGAATGATTATTAAAGTAAAAATAATCAGACGAAAATTTACTTTTAAAAACTTATTATCAATCGCAAAAAGGTAAAAAAACAAATTTATTGAAATAATTATAAATGTTACTAAATAAGTACCTGTAAAATCTAAAAGCTGTAACAAAATTAGATATTCTGATTGTGTCAATGCAAGGTTTCCCCATGTAAAGCCAAGAGGTCCAAAACTACGAACCCACTCCAAAACTACTATTAAAAATGGCAAAATCAGGTGCATATTTCTAGATGTTCTAATTAAACTATAAACTAATCCGGCAAATGCCCAAAATAAAGAAAGATAAAAAACAGCAAATATCAAAGATAATATGACAACATAAAATTCTGCGCCTGAATTAGTACCTATCCAATAATTCGATATTAAATTGTATGTAACTCCAAAAATCAACCCTGATATAAAATTTGATTTTGAATTATTAGAAATCCATGAATGAAAGATAGGAATAAATCCAAAATAGATACAAAAACCTAGTTTTAATGGTAAATAAGAGATGCCCACTATAATACCAGATAAGATAGCTAATTGCCATGAAGGTCTATCTAAAAAAATCATTCCAACTTATTTTTTCATATCTAAAAATTGTTGAAGGAAAATAGTAGCTGCTCTTTCATCAATCTTCTCTTTATTATGACCTGTTTTTATATTTTGTTTAATTAGAGATTTTTTTGCACTTACTGAGGTGAGTCTCTCATCTTGAAAAAATATCGGCAGTCCCAGGATACTAATAGACTTTGAAAAAATACGAACGTTTTTTGTTTGTTTGGTATCTTTTCCATTCATTCCTAATGGTAATCCAATTACTATTGATTCAATATTTTTTTCAGACTTTATTTTTCCAAAAAAATCTAACAAAAAATCAATATTTTTATTCTTAATAGTTTTAAATGGGAAAGCTATAATTTTAGTCTGATCTGTTATAGCAAGGCCGATTCTACTTTCACCATAATCTACTCCTAAAATTCGCCCCATATTTTATATAGGTTTTCTAAGATATTCTTTTATTTGCTTGCCTGGCTTAAAACGAGTTTTTTTATGAGCTGGAACATAAATTTCTTCATTAGTAACAGGATTCCTAGCCCGAGGTTTTGCTTTGGTGGGTTTTGATTCAAATACCCCAAAATTTCTAATCTCTATCCTGGTATATGGATTATCTTCAATTAAAATTTCTCTCAAAATATTGAAAAATGTATCTGTAACCTCTATAGATTTTCTAACACTCTGATTTTGACGCCTAGAAAATTCACTAGCAATATCTTTTTTCGTATATGTTTTTATTTTCATTATCTCCCTACTCTTTCAACGTAATCTATATTTTTAAGTTTGGTTATTTTTCGCATTAAACGGTTTAATTGCCTGTTGTTTTTTACTTGAACAATTATATTTGCTTCAGCTATAGAATCTATTGCTTTGATATCAACACTTGAAATATTTACATTTTCTTTGGAGATACATTCCGAAACATCTTTTAACCATCCCTTATAGTCTAGCCCTGATACTTTTAAACCAACATTAAAACTTTCTGAAGATTTGACATTCCAATGAACAGGTAATAAACGGTCTGATTCATTATTTAAAATCGGTAAACTTTTACATGAACTTTGATGGACTGTTACTCCACGACCCCTAGTTACAAAACCAATTAAGTCATCACCAGGTATTGGACTACAACATTTACCAAAATTAACTAATAAATTTTCAATGCCATCTAAGACAACTTCACCTCTAAGAAAGTTATAGAAGCTTGAAGAAGATTTTAAAGTATTAATTTCCATTTTATCTTCTGTTGGTCTTAATTTATTAAAAACATCCCTGACAGTAAGGATTCCAGTACCAATCGCTTTTAACATTGAATTTTCATCTGCATAACCAAATTTTGAATAGCTGTCTTTAAATTCAGATATTAGAGAGGTGGACTTCATCCTTCTCAAAGTCTTTATTAACATTTCCTCCCCTAATTTAATACTATTTTTATCCATCTCTTTTCTAACAAATCTATTGATCTCATTACGAGCTTTAGTGGTAACAACAAACTTGTGCCAACCTATACTTGGACTTTGTTTTTTACTTGTAAGTATTTCAACAATATCTCCATTTTTTATCTTTGTATTTAAAGGAACAACTAGATGATTTATTTTTGCGCCTATACAATGCATCCCAACTTGAGTATGTACTTGAAAAGCAAAATCAACGGTTGTAGATCTAGCAGGAAGTCTTATTAGATCACCTAATGGTGTAAAAGCAAAAATTTCCTCATCATATAAATCAATCTTCAATAATTCCATGAATTCTTTTGGATTGGATGACTCATCTTTCAATATTTCAAGCAACTCTCTAAGCCATTTTACATTTTTGTCTATATCTGAAGATTTACTATCTTTATATACCCAATGCGCTGCAACTCCAATTTCAGCTGTCTCTTCCATTGATTTAGTTCTAATTTGTATTTCTACCATTTTACCTTTAGGACCAATAATTGTAGTATGAATTGATTGATATCCATTTGTTTTTGGGGTAGCAATAAAATCTTTAAATCGATCCTGAACTGGAAGATAAAGATTATGCACAAGCCCTAGCGCTAAGTAACATTGCTCAGGCTTTTGAACTATAATTCGTAGCGCATGGAGATCGTAAATTTCATCGAAAGATTTATTTCTGGAAACCATTTTATTATAGATAGAAGCATAAGACTTTGCACGCCCATAAATATTCGGGGAAATCTCATATTTGTTTAATTCTGATGTAATTGGTTCAATTACCTCATTAACAAATTTTAATCTCTGCTTTTTACTTGATTTCACCTTGGCTTTAATATTTTGAAAATCTTCAGACCTTAATACTTTAAATACTAAATCTTCTAATTGCGATTTTACAGCTGACATACCCATTCTATGAGCTAACGGTATGTATATGTCACGTGTTTCAATAGCAATTCTATGTTTTTTTATTTGAGGCATATAGTCTATAGTTTTCATATTGTGTAATCGATCAGCAAATTTTATTATAATTACTCTTAAATCTTGAGCGACAGATAATAACATTTTCATGAAATTGCTTACCTGCTTTTCTTTACGAGTTAGATATTTGATATCTTTTAATTTTGTTAAACCGTTAACTAAAGAACCAAGTTCTTGACCAAAAATCAATGTTATATCTTCTAAAGTAGCATCAGTGTCCTCTAACGTATCATGTAATAAGCCAGCAATTATAGTAGTAGTATCCATATTCCACTTAGCAAGAGTACTAGCCACTTCAATACAATGAGAAAAATATGGCTCTCCAGATAATCGCTTTTGTCCTTCATGATGCCTATTACCAAATTCATATGCTTTCCATAATGTAGATTTAACCTCTTCTTTATCTTGATCTGGACCGAATGAGACACTATCATATAATTTTTGAAATGACTTGGGATATTCACCAAAATACTGTGGAACTAACTTAGCTATTGGATTTATCATTAAAATGGCATTCGATCTTCAGAATAATTTTCAAATTTTGCATATTTATTAATAAAAGACGCTCTAACTGTTCCTGTAGGTCCATTTCTTTGTTTAGATACAATAATCTCAGCCTTACCATCATCATCGTCATCTTGGCTGTAGATCCAAGGCCTGTATAAGAATATAACGACATCAGCATCCTGTTCTATTGCTCCACTTTCTCTTAAATCTGATAATTGAGGTTTACGATCTGCTCTTTGCTCTACAGCTCTAGATAACTGTGATAAAGCTATAATTGGGATATCTAATTCTTTTGCAAGTGCCTTTAATGATCTAGAGATAACTGATATTTCCTGCTGTCTACTTTCAATACTTTTCGGTCCCTGCATAAGTTGTAAATAATCTACTACAATCATTCCTACATTTTTTTCTGCTTTTAAACGCCTTGCTTTCGCTCTTAGCTCTAGCACTGTAAGAGCTGGTGTATCATCTAGATAAATTGGAGCTTCTTCCAGCTCTCCTGCAGATATTCCTAAGTTTTTCCATAACTTTGGTGGTAATTTTCCAGTTCTAACAAAGTGACTATCCACCCTTGCTTCTGAACATAAAAGTCTCATCGCAAGTTGAGAATTTGACATTTCAAGGCTAAACATTCCAACTCCTACCTTATAATCTAATGCAGCATTTCGAAGCATTGATAAAGCTAAAGATGTTTTACCCATTCCTGGGCGACCAGCAACAATTACTAAATCTCCATCTTGAAAACCTGAGGTTATTTCATCTAGATCTAACAAACCAGATGGAACACCAATAACTGATCCTCCTTTGGATCGAGTTTGCTCTAGTTTTTCTAGTGCTTCAAGTAAGATAGGATTAATTTGAGTAAACCCACCTTTTAAACGATTTTGAGTAATATTAAAAATTGATTGTTCAACATTATCTAGTATATCCGACACTTCTTTATGAGCGTCATATGCCTCTTTTGCAATATGATGTGATAGCGTTATTAAGTTCCTTAACAATGCTTTTTCCATCACAATTTTTGAGTACTGCTCTACATGAGCAGCTGTAGGAACGACATCAACCAAGCCTGTTATAAAATAAGTACCTCCCACATTCTCTAAATCTTTTTTTTGTTTTAAAAGTTCAATAACTGAAACAGTATCAACAGGATCTCCTTTTTCAAAAAGATCAATCATTACTGAAAAAATTTTACTATGAGATTCTTTATAAAAAAAATCTGATGTTAACCATTGTATTGATTTACTAACTGCTTCTTTTGATGAAAGCATCGAACCAAGTACTGCTAATTCAGCCTCTTCTGAATAAGGGACTTGATTCAAACTGCTACTTTTTTTTTCCATTAATTTCCCATGTGATTTTTTACCCATTTAAAATCATCCCATGCAAACCTTTTTAAATTTTGATTCCTTAATAAAACTTCTGGATGATAAGTAATTCTTAAGGGAATTCCATGATAATCAAAAGTAGAATCTCTCATTTCCTCAACAGATAAGTCTTTTCCAATTAAAGATTTTCCAGCAACTTTTCCTAATGCTACAATTAACTTTGGTTTAATAATTTTGATTTGTTTCTTAAGATATGGTATGTATTTTTTAATTTCAGATGGCAGAGGATCACGGTTTTTAGGAGTTTTGCATTTTAATATATTTACGATAAATACACCTTTAGTCCGATTCAAATCAATTGCAAATAAAATTTTATCTAGGAGCTTACCTGCTTTCCCAAGAAAAGGTAATCCTTGAGGATCGTTATCCAAAGCCGGAGCTTCATCTACTAATAATAAATTGGCATTCGGATCTCCAGATCCAAAAAAAAGTTCACTTCTTGGATCAGAAAACTGGCATTCTTTACAACTATTGATAATGCATTCGTAATGTATCAGTGCGTTTTTTTCATCTACGGAATTACTATGATTATTTTCAAATAAAGCTTGTTGAGGAATAAATATTTCATTTGAGAATAGTTTTTTATATTTTTTAAAATAATGACTTATCAATAAAGAGTTATTCATTGCTCATTTTAATATGGCTTACTCCATTTCACTTCTCCTGTAAGAAATTTTTCTATAGCAACAGTAGTTACTTTTTCCCTTTCTTCATAATCATCAATAGTAGTTTCTTCCAACTCATCAAAAACGTCTAATTCAGATTCTTGATGATCTTTTATTGCCTTGTTTACTATCCTTTCATTTAGCTCTTCTTTTGCTTGCCCAGACATAGCAACTACAGCTTCATACATATTTTCTGCTTGATGTTCTATATCACGAAATGGTATTGTCTTTAATCCCATTATTTTCTCCTTTTTTAATTTTAAGAATGATATCTAAAAGTTTATTTTTGGCTGTTACCAAATCTTGATTTAATAAATTAAAATCAAATTTATTAGCATATTTCATTTCTTCTTTAAATCTTTGAAGTCTAATATTAATTCTATATTTAGAGTCTGTCCCACGTTTTTGTAACCTGTTTCTTAAATGATCAACGCTAGGAGGTGTTATGAAAATAGAGAAGGTTTTATTAGGATACAACTTTTTGATAGCTAATGCTCCCTTTACATCCATTTCAAGTAATAACATTTCATTATTTTGGATAGTATTGTTTATTGAATCTTTTGAAGTACCATAATAAAACCCATGAACTTTTTCCCATTCTGCAAAAAAAGACTTATCAATAAGCTTTCTAAATATTGATGAAGAAATAAATTGGTAATCAATGCCATTTTTTTCCATTTTTCTAATTTTTCTCGTCGTAAAGGAAACAGACCATTTAATTTGAGATACTTCTGCCTGTATAGATCTACATAATGTTGTTTTACCTGAACCAGAAGGGGCAGAAATTATAATTAAATTTTTCATTAAAGAATATTTTGTATCTGCTCACGAATCTTTTCAAGCTCATCTTTTATTTCAACAATATTAAATGTAACCTCAGTTTGAGAACTTTTTGAACCAATAGTATTAATTTCTCTTCCAATTTCTTGTAATAAAAAGTTTATTCTTTTACCAACCGGTTCATTCACATTCAAATATGAAATAAGTTGAGTGAAATGACTGCTGCAACGAACAATTTCTTCAGTGACATCAATTTTTTCTGAAAAATAAGCAACTTCTTGAATTAATCTAGATTCATCAAGATCTTCATCATCCAATAACTCTTCAATCTTTGATCTAAGCCTATTTTGTTTTTCAACTTTATATGAGTTTACCTTCTCTTTAAGAATACCCATTGTCGTTATTATTTGATTAATTCTTATCATAGTATCTTCTAAAATTTTCTCGCCTTCAGTTTTTCTCATCTCATCTAACTGTTTTAAAGCTAATTCAACACTCCTTATTATTACGTTTTTATCTGGAGTTTTTGGCTCATTTAACTTTAATAAATCATTTGAAGAAATAATATCACTGATGTTCATAGGCTGACCATATTTAACATTAATATCTCTTAAAATACCTTTTAATAATTCATATTTTTCTTTATCAAATACAATTTTATTATTGTTTTTCAAATCAGAGTCAATTCGGATATAAATCGTGCCACGATGTAATTTACTTTTTATCAAATTTCTTATTTCATCCTCAACTAATAAATCAAGTTGAAAACCTTTAAATTTTATATCTAAAAACCTAGCATTCACTGATCTAATTTCAATATTATATCTATCTGACCCATTCGAAATAGACCCGACTCCAAATCCTGTCATACTTTTAATCATTTTTTTAAGCCTAGATGTTTAATTAAGTTTTTTTAATTATTCAGTTATTACAAATAAATCTTTATAGAACTAAAAATTCTAATTTTTGTTTTCTTTAATTCTTGCGATAAGCCAGTCTAAATAAATTGATAAAGAAATTAAATGATGATTTGCAAAAATACCATTTATTGATGAAGGTAAAAAAGCGTAATCAATAATCAATTTTTCCCAATCTATACCTACCCCACCGGAAAATTGGTATAAGGAATTTTGTCCTAGTCTTAGCATTATTTTTTCTTTATAAATCGCTTCTAATCCAAGCAAAACATCTACTGATAATACGCTATTATAATAAAGTGAATTCAAATGCCTTTCTGAAGAACTAAATATTAAGTTAGTCATTGGATTTAAGCTTAACGATTTTTCTTTAAGTATATTAAAAGATTGGTGAAAACCGACCTCAATTGACGGCCCCGTTCCTTCAATATTCCCATTGCTCCATAGCATTCCTGAAGCAGGAATATTTTTAATAACAAAACCTAAGTTTAAATTTTTGATGCTTTTATAGAAACCAAAATCTAATCCAATCCCAATTGCATTTTGGTCTCCTAAAAAACTAGATAAAACCTTAAGACCAATACCAAAAGGTATATTCCTTAAACTGAAATTTGAAGTTCCATATAATCCAAATCGTCTTTGATTAAAAAATGTAATTTTATTATGATCTAAACGCTCCCCTTCATCAATAATACCATTTGATTCCCCTAGATCTTTAGTACCGTATTGTCCATCATACCCCCAATCAAGAAGTGCTGATCTAGTATCAGGTATATTACTTATACCTTCAAAAATTAAATTTAAATTAATTAATCTTTCCTTTTTTTTTAGCTGAATACTTACGAGCTCACTATTAATTAAGCCTGCAAAACGAGATTGATGAGTTAAAGAAATTTTCCTTGTAGATAATAATGGAAAGTATGGATTACTAATTGCAGAAGAAGGATAATTATAATTATAAGCAACCGTTGCATTTCCAAGTGATGCTGTTCTAGCTTCAGAAACATAATCAAATAATTCCCATCCATAATTAACCCAATTCACATTTCCAAATAAGTCACATAAAAAGAGGACATATATCAAAATTTTATACATCATTTCTTTTTTTAAATCTGGTTAAGATTTCAAGTGCTTGCAAAGGAGTAGTATTATTTATGTCTATGAGATCTATTTCTTTTATCAAATTTCTACTGGATTCAAAATCTTCAATTAATTCTTTTTTTATTTTATGTGTAACTCTATTTTTCTTTTCAGCTGCATTTGTCATATAACTATTTAGTATTTGAGTTGCTCTATCGATTACAGCTTTCGGTAATCCAGCCATTTTCCCAACATGTATACCATAACTTCTATTGCCAACACCTTTGGCTATCGAACGAAGAAAAACTATTGTTTCTTTAAACTCTTTTACTTGAACATAGTGGTTCTCTAATCTTTCCAATTTATCTTCTAAATCTGTCAGTTCATGATAATGCGTAGCGAAAATTGTTCTTGCTTTTAAGTTGGGTTCATTATGAATATGTTCAGTGATAGCCCAAGCTAAAGACAAACCATCGTAAGTGGATGTACCTCTTCCAATTTCATCCAACAAAATCAAACTTTTATTGGTCGCATTATTTAAAATATTTGAAGCCTCAATCATTTCAACCAAAAATGTACTCTCACCTCCAGCTAAATTATCGCTTGCGCCCACTCTAGTAAATAAACGATCAACTATGCCCATATTTACTTTTGATGCGGGGACATAACTTCCTATTTGTGCCATTATAACAATTAATCCAATTTGCCTTAAATAAGTAGACTTCCCTGCCATATTTGGTCCAGTAAGTAAATGAATTTGGTTATTATTTGAATCAATACAAGTATTGTTGGGGATGAATTTTTCAGTTAAGGGTAATAGCTTCTCAACAACTGGATGTCTTCCATCAGAAATATCTAAAATTGAATTATCAGATAAAACAGGTTTTACATAATTATTTTTAATAGCTAAGAATGCAAGGGATGAATAAAAATCTAGATAATTTATCGAGGATGCATTTTTTTGTAAATTAACTATTTCATTCATGATCTCAATGCATAAGTCACTAAATATTTTTGATTCAATATTATAAATATTCTGCTCTGCATTTAGAACCTTCTCTTCGTGCTCTTTCAAATCTTCTATGATATACCTTTCCGAATTTGTTAAAGTTTGTTTCCTTATAAATGAATCGGGAATTTTATCCTGGTGTGATTTAGTAACTTCAATGTAGAAGCCAAATATTTTATTGTGCCCGATTTTTAATTTTGGGATATCTAAATCTTTCCTCAAAGATTCTTGAAGAGATTCAAGCCATTTTTCTCCATTTAAAACGATTTTTCTCAATTCATCAAGCTCAGTATTAATACCCATATTAATTACATTACCATTGGATAAAAGAGGTGGGGTATCTTTAGAAATAAGATATTTAATTTTTTCAAATAATTTGGAAGTATCTAAAAAAGACTTAGAAAAAAAAATCAAATTACCATTTTTTGATCTCTTTAAAATCTTTTGCCAAATTGGAATTTTTTCTAATGTCTCTCCTAAGGTATATAAATCTCGAGGAGAAGCTTTATATTTATTTAGTTTTCCTAATATTCTTTGAATATCTGCAGTTTTTCCAAGATCACTTCTTATATTTTCTAAAATTATAGGATTTTTAACAAATGCTTCAACAGTATCTAATCTATTTTTAAGTATCTTTACATCAACTAATGGACTTATAAGGTTTCTTCTTAATAATCTTCCACCACCTGAAGTTTTTGTCATATCAATACAATCAATAAGTGTACCATGAGTTCCTTGGGATGATAAAGAATGAAATAATTCCAAATTTTTAATAGTGAATAAGTCCAAAACCATAAAACCTTCTTCAACAATAGGAGATAATTTTGAGATATGATGAATTGAAGTTGCTAGGTTTTTATTAATATGTTTTGCTAAAGCGCCTGCTGCTGAAATACCATAATGCATTTCATCGCAACCAAAATTTTTCAATGATTTGATTTTAAAATGAGAAATAAGTGTTCTATAAGCATTTTCAAAATCAAATAACCAATCGTCTATCTGCGTTATAAAAGGTTTATATTGTCTATACCATAATGAATCTGAGTAAACAACTCTATTAGATATAACTACTTCTTGTGGACTAAATTTTAAAAGAACATTGTTAATATTTTCCTTTTCACATTGCCCTATGTGAAACTCTCCTGTAGAAGAATCCAAAAAGGCAACCCCAATAATATTTTTTTTAAAAAACATAGATCCAATATATCTATTTGATTTATCAGTTAAAGTTTTGTCTGCTGTAAGTGTTCCCGGTGTAACAACTTCTACAACATCACGCTTAACAATTCCTTTTGATATTTTAGGGTCTTCTATTTGTTCACAAATTGCTACACGATATCCGGCCTTAACTAATTTAGGCAAATAATTATCTAGAGAATGATGTGGAAATCCTGCTAGGTTAACATCTGCGGCTTTACCATTTGCTCTTTTTGTAAGAACAATACCTAATACTTGCGAGGTCACAACTGCATCATCTAAAAAAGTTTCATAAAAATCACCCATCCTGAATAATATAATTGCATCATCATATTTAGATTTAATATCCAAGAATTGCTTCATTACGGGTGTATCGGCTACAATTACATTACTCATATAGATTTTGTCCTATAATTCGAACGTTCTTTTTTCGAATTGTATATTTCTTTTTATCTAAAAACTCTAAAAGCGGAATAGCTGTTTTCCTAGTAAGCCCAGATATTTTTTTAAAATCACCAATACTAAGCTCCACTGAATTAGTAAAATATTTTTTCAAATAGTTTAACAATACTATTAAACAGTCATGATGAATAAAAAAATTATTCCCTAGATCTGTAATTTTATTTTTTGATTTTAAAAAACGCATAAAATCTATTAATTGGGAAGGTTTGTAATCTTTTAATTTTTGAATTGCTTTTTTTTGAATTGGAACTAAACCAGATTTTTTAATGAGGTTTTCGATTGAATCAATTTGCTCTATTTGTAATTTTGTCAAAGACGGATTTGAAAAAGATACAAGAGAATAAACTTTATTCGTTTTTTTTATGTGCTTTTCATTTATCAGTTCATTTAATATGGTTTTTATAAAATCCTGAGGCCAGTCTATATTAGAATTTATAGTTTCAATTGGTGCTCCATTTCGCAAAAGATTTCTAGAATGAAAGTCTTTGAAAAATATTTCCATTTTTGTTTTGCCTCTTTCAATACTATCCAAAGTAAATATTATATTCGATTTAGATTTTTTAAGACCTAGCTCTTCGCACCAATTATTAATTTTATCATGATACTTTATGAATATTTTTTCCCATTCTTTAATAGTTTTAGGTTTCTCCCAATTACTATCTACTAAAAAAAAGAATCTTTCTTTTGGATTGATTGGTATATTATCAATAAAGTTATGTATGTTAAGATGATGCTCATCAATGCAAGGATAAAGTACTCTACCTCCTCCTAAAGTATTCATCGGAGAATATGAACGTATTACAAACTTATCATCTAAAGAGATTGGAATTTCTGACTCTAATAATAATACAATGTTCCCTTTTTGATTTTTTTTAAATTTTTTTTTATTTTTAATTACTAATCTTCCAAGAATTTCGTCAGTTCCAAAATGTAATCTCAAACGTTGGTTATGTTTTAAAACCCATTTTGTAGTCTTAATCACAGTTATTTCTGCAATTATCTTCTTTGTATTCTTTATAGTTTTGGGAGTCGCAATCACACTACCTCGATGAAAATTTTTTAGTTTCATATTTAATAAATTAACTGCTGCTCTATCTCCTTTACGAATAAGCTGAGTACTCCTTCCATGAGATTGTAATCCTCTAATCTTGGTACAAACATTATTTGGTAAGATCTCAATCAAATCTCCTACTGCTGCTTTTCCTTCAGCTACTGTACCAGTTACGATTGTACCAAATCCTTTTTTTACGAACGATCGGTCAATATTCATTCGAAAATATTTCAAAGATTCATTTGACTCCTCATTTTCTACAAAAGATAATATATTATGTTTTAAAATATCTACCCCATCTCCGGATATGTTATTTATTCTATTACATGAAAAAACTTTAAAGTTATAATTTGAAAGATATTCATAAATTTCTAATTCAATTAAATCTATCCATTCATAATCCTTAACAACATCAATTTTAGTAATCACAACCCATCCCTTCTTTACACCTAAAATATTTAAGATATCGATGTGTTCAATAGTTTGAGGCATTATCCCATCATCCGCTGCAACTACTATTAATCCATAATGAATATTTGCAGCTCCTGCTGTCATGTTTCTAATGAATTTTTCATGCCCAGGTACGTCTATTATTGTAATATTATCATTTAGATATGCAAACCCCAAATCAATAGTCATGCCTCGTTTTTTTTCCTCAACCAGTGAATCTGTTTCAGTTCCAGTTAAGCATTTAACTAATGATGTTTTACCATGGTCAATATGACCTGCAGTGCCAATAACAACCTGATTCATATTAGATAGAATTTATCGCTTGAGATAACTTCATTAATTGGTTTGGGAGAATTGCTTTAAGATCAATGTAAAATCTATTTTCTTTAATAAATCCAACAACGGGAATTTTTCCAAGCCTAAATTTTTCAGCTAGCATTGAACATTTTATAAATTTAGGATTAAAGATAAATGCCATACTGCTGATATTTTTTTCTGGTAAGGATCCACTTCCCGCTTCAACTAAAGAGGGAACAAGACTTATACCTAAATCTTTTATTTTATTTTTTTTAATTAGCTTTATAATTTTTTCACCACGTGTTTTCAGTATTTTCCTAGATGTCTTAAGCATATTCAAACTAAGATTATCTTCTGTAAATGATCTAGACCTATAACTTCTCAATGTCTCTTCGAGAAGTCCAATAACTAATTTATCAGGACGAAAAGTACGATATAGCGTATTTTTCTGAAGAGCATTTATTATATTTTTTTTTCCAACAATTATACCTGATTGAGGACCCCCAATTAATTTATCTCCGGAAAATGTAACAATGTCTGGCTTATCTTTCATAATTTGACTGATAGGTATATCCAAAGAAGTATTTTTGGAGATACTTTTTAGCAATGATCCACTTCCCCAATCTGCCATAACAGGTAGGTTATACTTTCTACCCAAAGAAACAAGTTCAGCTAATCCAGCTGATTTAGTGAAACCTTTGACAATATAATTACTAGTATGAACGTTAAGTATTAGTTTTGTCTTGTTATTTATTGCATTTTCATAATCTTCCTTATGAGTTCTATTAGTGGTCCCTACTTCTTTTAAAATAGCACCGCTAGCATGAATTATATCAGGGATACGAAATGAACCTCCAATCTCAACTAATTCACCTCTTGATACTATGACCTCACCGCCTTTGGCAATTCCATTAATTGCAAGCATTACAGCAGCAGCATTGTTGTTTATTACTAGTGAAGATTCACTTTCACATATAGCAGAAAGAATTCCACGAACGTGTTCCTGTCTATCCCCCCTTCTCCCATTATTAAGATTATATTCAAGGTTTACATACCCTTCCATTTTTTTTACAATTTTTTTTAGGCTTTTAAATCTAAAAGGTGCTCTTCCAAATCCAGTGTGAAGAACTATACCGGTTCCATTTATTACATTAACCATGTTTAATGAAGATCTATCTAGGACTTTATTCTTAATCTCATCAAATAGACTTGCAGATGATTTATTTACTTCACCATTTCTAATTTTGCCCCGAACTACCTCTATTTCCTCTTGAATCATCTTTTTTAGGTATGATTCATGTATTTCAATATGTTTTTTTAGTTCAAGGATTAACTTATTAACTGAAGGAATATCTTTAGGAGCTGTCTTTTCCATGATTAAACTAAACTTAGCTATGTTAAATAATTTGCTTTTTCCTATTTATCTAAATTAGGTTTTTTATTTTTTAAATATAAAAAAGCCCCTAAAATAATATTAATGAAGGGGCTTTAAGAAAAAAATGAAAATTATCTTTTTTCTTCAATTCTAGCTGCTTTAGCACCTTTTACATTTTTTAAATAATTAAGCTTTGATCGACGAACTTTTCCACGACGTGTAACATTTATTGATTCAATCATTGGTGATTGAACTGGAAAAATCCGCTCAACACCAACACCATTAGTTACCTTTCTTACTGTAAATGTTCCATCTAAACCATTTTTTCTATGTCTTGCTATTACAATGCCTTCAAACCTTTGAACACGCTCTTTATTACCTTCTCTAACTTTGACATCTACAGCAACCGTATCTCCAGAATTAAAATCTGGAATATCAGACTTTACATAATTCTTGGTTGCTTCATGAATTTTATCCATTTTAACTCTCCGATTCTTTAATTTTTATATATTTCCCCCAAAGATCAGGTCTATAATTTACAGTGCGACTTTCTCTATGATCCAGTCTCCATTGATCAATATGTTTATGATTTCCATTTAATAATACATCTGGGACACTTCTGTTTCTAAACTCTCTTGGGTTCGTATAATGTGGATGATCTAATAATTGATGTGAAAATGAATCATTCAATACTGATTCTAAGTTATTTAAAGCACCGGGTATTAGTCTCACTATACTATCCATTATTATCAACGCAGGTATTTCACCGCTTGTCATTATAAAGTCTCCAACAGAATATTGATCTGTGACATATTTATCAATAACTCTTTCATCGATACCTTTATAATGACCACAAATTAATATAATATTACCTTGCTTACTCAATTTTTTAGCTGAATTTTGATTCCATTCTTCACCTCCTGGGGAAGGAAAAATAACCCTAATATTATTTTTACCAATCATCCAATTAATAGATGCATCTAACGCGTTAAAAAGAGGTTCTGGTTTAAGAATCATTCCTCCCCCTCCGCCAAAGGGGGTATCATCTATTTGCTTATGCTTACCTAAACCGTAATCTCTGAGGTTAACAATTTTTAATTGTATCGCTTTTCGCTCAATAATTTTTTTCAATATACTGTTTTCCACAAAAGTATTAATAATTTCTGGCACAGGCGTTATAATGGCAAATTGATTCAATTGAACAATCCATCCATAACTTTTATGATTATACTCTCATTCTTATAATCTACTTTTTTGATAATTTCAGGAACAATTGGAATTATATACTCTTTTGATTCTTTTTCAATGATATAAGCATCATGATTTGGAAGCCACATTACATCAATAACCTGACCAATCAAATTTCCAAATTCATCAATAACCTTGAAATGTAAAATATCCTTACTGATCCAATTAATCTTTGCATCTAATGATGTCTGAACAAATATTGTTTTACCAATGATTGTTTTTGCAGAATCCAGCGAATCAAAACCTGAAAATTTAAATTTACGTTTTTTCCCTATTCCAATAACCATTTCAACCATAATTTTATTTGATTGATCAATGGAAGAGCCTATCAAAAAACAATTTTCATTTATATACTTATCAAAATACCTTGATAAGGGTTTCAGGCACACCTCACCTTTGAGGCCAGAAGTTTTTGTAACCTTTGCAATTGGATGGAATGTTTTATCCAATTTAATCGATAACGTCTAATCTAGCTCTTTTCCCACCTTGCTTAGCATTAATAGCAAAAACAAGAGTACGTAAAGCTGATATATTTCTACCGCTTTTTCCAATGACTTTACCATAATCACCTTCTCCAACAGTCAATTCGTAGATCAGCCTCTGTTCAGTTTCTACGATATCTACTTTAACTTCATCTGGTTTATCTACCAATAGTTTGATTGCTTGTTCGATGAATTCTAACATAGCGTCCTCCATTTTCTAATTAACGATTAATATGAAATTTTTATTCTTCCTCTTCAGAGGAAATAATGTTTTTTTCATTTTCACTACTACCTGCATCTGCTTTTTCTTTCTTATTTGAGCGTGCTTTAAGAACTTCTTCGTGATTCAAACTCCATTTTTGCATTTCCTTGTCTAACTGAGAATCATCTAAGCCTTGATTAATTAGATGCCACTTGTATGCTATCCCGGCTCTCTTTAATAATTTATGAGCAGCATCAGTTGTTTGTGCTCCATCTTTTAACCAATGTAAAATTCTTTCTTCATTTAATGAAAAGGAATGTTCTACATTGATTGGATTATACCAACCAAGCTCCTCAATTGCAGCTCCATCTCTACGACTTCTTGAATCCATTATAACCATCCTATAGAAAGGTCTATTCCTTCTTCCAATACGTTTTAACCTAATTTTTGTAGCCAATATATATCTCCTTAAGATTATTATTTTTAAAATGAAGGAAAAGTAAACTTGTTAAATTTATTCATTTTCTTCATCATCTTTTTCATTTGAGTAAATTGTTTTAAAAGTGCGTTTACCTCCTGTACAGGACGACCGCTTCCTTTTGCGATTCTTAATCTACGACTACCATCAATTATATTTGGGTTTTTTCTTTCTATTTTATTCATAGAATTTATAATCGCTTCAGTCCAAATTATTTGTCTATCATCCATTTTTATATTTTTAAAAACTTTTGAATTTTTTCCAGGTATCATCTCAAGTATACTATTCATTGGACCAATTTTTTTTATTTGTTGAATTTGTATTTTGAAATCATCTAGGTCAAATCTATTTGATTGCATCTTTTTATTTAGTTCAATAGCTTTCTTCTCATCAATAGCATTTTTAGCTTTTTCAACCAGCGATAAAATATCTCCAAAGCCAAGAATACGATCAGCCATTCTTTTAGCATCAAAAACTTCTAAACCCTCAATTTTTTCGGAGATACCTATAAATTTAATTGGGACACCCGTTATACTGCATATTGATAAAGCTGCACCACCTCTAGAATCACCGTCCATTTTGGTTAAGATATTTCCAGTTAATGGTATGGACTTATGAAATGCAATGGCAGAACTTACAGCATCTTGCCCAGACATTCCATCAGCGACATAAAGAGTTTCATGCGGATTCACAGAATTTTTTATTTGCTGTATTTCCATCATCATGTTATCATCTAGATGAAGACGACCAGCAGTATCGATTATAACAGTATCAATTTCCATTTGATGTGCGAATGATATCGCTTTTTTAGACAAAGACACTGGATCTATTTCACTTTCTGCAAAAACTTTAACATTAATTTGCTCACCCAGCTTTTGTAGCTGCTTAACTGCTGCTGGTCTATACAAATCCGCAGCAACTAATAAGATAGATTTTCCTAAGCTTTGGAGATAGTAAGCCAATTTTCCTGCAGTTGTAGTCTTACCAACACCCTGGAGGCCAGCAAGAAGAATGATTGATGGCTTTTTTCCTAAATGAAGACTATTCGAATTTTTTCCAAATAAATATACTAATTCATCATGAATTATTTTAATAAATTGTTCTCCAGGCTTAACGGATTTAAAAACTTTAGTACCTTCTGCCTGCTTTTCAATTTTAGAAATAAAAGATTTAACAACCTTAAAATTGACATCAGCATCGATAAATGCTTTACGTACTTCGCGGACAGTAGACTTTATATTATCATCTGTTATAGTTCCAAATCCTCGAACATTTCGAAGAATGCTTTGAAATTTTTCTGTTATTTGATTAAACATGTTTTTCTAAAGTTATTAATACTAAAATTTAATCAAAATTTATGGGATGAGCATCAGAGGATTATCGCCTATTATAATCAATCGTAACACCGAAATGTCTTGGATCACCATAACTTTTCCATAATTGTTCTGGATAATTTGGAGGAATCAGACCAAAGTAAAATCCTCGTGTAGTATACTTTTCATCAAAGATATTTCTTATCCAGAGCGTTACATCAAATCTTTGAAATGATTGTCCAAAAGTAATATTTGTAAGAGAATATGCTTCAGATTTTTTGTTGTGACTATCCGAAAAATAGTAGCTGGATTTATAAGATGTATTTGAAGAAAGAAATATATCACCTAAATCATAACGAAAGCCAAAAGAGCATGTTAATTGAGGAGCCATAGCAGATTCTCTATCACCTCCATATGAAATTCCATTAGATGTTTGGTAAGAGAATTCTTCAACATAGGTATCTAAAAAACTGATTGAGGAAATGGTTTCAAAAGAAGGTAAAAACCTATATCGTAATTCACTTTCAAATCCTTTCAAAAATCCCTTACCTGAGTTGCCCGTATAAAAGTAGAAACTATTTGGGTTACCTAAATCTTGTTGACTGGAAACAGAAACTTGTTGATCTGTTCTAAGGCCATAAAATCCAGTAAAAGATATTAAATGTTTTTCTTTAACATTTTTGAACCCAAATTCAAAGTTATCAATAAACTCAGGCCCATAAGGACGATTAACAATATCTAGAAAAGGCTGCTGGTTAGCGCCACCTGCTTTATAACCTCGAGCATACGATATAAACAAATTTTCAAAAAAGCGGTTTTTATAAGACATCGCTATTCTATAACCAAGCATTGGATCCCGGTCCTTCTTGCTTTGAACAAAGTTTACTGTTGGAATTATAGTATCATAATAATTATCTAGTGTCGTTCCTGAATATTTATAATAATAGTCTTCTATTCTAATACTAAAATCAAGTGTAATAGCTTCACTTAGGTAAAAAAAAGATTGAAAATAAGCTGCTGATTTTTGAAAATCATATGCACTACTTGCCTCGTCTGCTAGCCCCCCAAAAAGATAACCTAAAGCTTTATCTTTTTCGTTTAATTTGCTGAAGTAGCCTCCGAGAATATATTGTTGATTTGAAAGTCTAAATTCTTGGGTGAAATTATTTCTTTTTCTTTTATTAGAATCATAAAAGGAGTAGGACCATCCTTCAACATCTGGATCAAATCCATGTTGAGTGAACCAATACTCATCATTCGCCCAATCTCCATCATACGAATGAACCTGCTGAGTTACAGAAAAGGACGATATTGAATTTAAGGAAAAGTTATTAGGAAGCTTATAGTGTAATTTTGTAGAACCAGCATGTGTATTTTGGCTATCTTCTCCATTAGAATCAGAATAGGTCAAAAACCTCTTATTATTATCTGGTGCCCATACATCATATCCATTTTTAAAGTCAGATGAAATAACTGTTCCAAGTATATTAAAATTCTTAGATGGTGTAAATAGTAGTTTTGCTCTTACAAATATTTCATCTTTCTTATTTGAATTTTCCACTTTAAAGTAGCCGTTATTTCTAAACCCATTTGAATAATTATAGCTAGAACTAATGCGAAGAAATAAATTTTGAAATACCTTATAATTAACAAGTCCGCCAATTCCTTTTTTTTCCATCATCTCCAACTGTAACTGAATACCTATAAGTATTTTTATTACCAGGCTTATTGGATCTCAACGATATAAGGCCACCAATTGCATTACTACCAAAAATCGAGGATTGCGGTCCTTTGAAAACTTCTATTTGATTTAGATCAAAAAGCTGGCCTAACATACCAATTCCGCTTAAATCAATATCGTCTAATGTATATCCAACAGAGAAGTTCGGAGGCCCTTCTCCAAAATATTGGCTTCTTTCTCCTATTCCTCTAATTTGAAAATATCTAGGTCTACTTGTTCCTCCAGACCAATTAAGATTTGAAATTCGATCCACAATTTCATTGAAATGATCTGCTCCTGAATCTTTAATATCGTTTTGTTGTATTACAGTTAAACTACTTGTTGATTTAGAAAAAGACTCATTAATTAAACCTGACCTAACAGTTATTTCATTTAATTTTAAAACATCTTTGGTTAGATAAACTACCATATCGTTTTTTGCGGCTGCCTTTATATTTACATATCCTATATGAGAAAATGTAATTACAGATCCTTCAACTGCTTTGATTAAAAATGTTCCGTCACCTTTTGAAACCGTTCCATGAGCATTTGTCGTTATATTGACATTTGGCATTGGTTGTAACGTACTTTCATCAAGAATTGTTCCATTTATTTGTGATAAAAGATAAGTAGTGATTAAAAAAGGAAATAAAGTAAAAATATGCTTCATGATTAACTCCCTACGCTGGTATTATCCAGATCAGGGTTAAAGGGTTTGTTCTCAGCCACTTTGTCTGGATTAAAGTAGCACCCCTAACAAGCTAATTTACATAGATAGACCTTCTAAAAAAAATAGGTCTTTGCATTTTATTAGAATAACTTAAGCGTTGTCTTACGTTCACAATCTTAGAGAGAATAATGTCAAATAAAATAAATAGTCTTCCTGAGCTTAATATTCGAGTTATTTTAATAGGGATAGCACTTTCAGTTGTAATGGGTTCTGCAAATGTCTATTTAGGACTAAAAGCGGGTATGACGGTTTCTGCTTCAATACCAGCTGCAGTAATTGGAATGCTTACTCTTAAATATATAGGTATTATTTTTAAAAATTCTGACCCTGGATCTATCTTAGAAGCAAACCAAATTCAAACTGCTGCTTCAGCAGGAGAATCACTTGCTGCAGGAATAATTTTTACAATGCCTGCACTAATTTTGATTGGCATCTGGCAAGAATTTGACATGATCCTTACTACGGTTATTGCATTTACAGGTGGACTTTTAGGAATCCTATTTATGATTCCAATGAGACAAGTTTTCATTGTCTCTAATGAAAGTAACTTAAAATATCCGGAAGGCATTGCCTGTGCTTCTGTTTTAGAAGCTGGGCAAGATACTGGAGATACAAAACAAGCGAATAGTATTATCAAAGGAATTGTTGTTGGAGCTTTGTTTAAAGGACTAATTTCTTTCTTAGGTTTATTAAAAAGTGTTTTAGAGGTTGCAATCTTGAAGGGAAATAGAATTATATTTTTTGGTGGTGATATTTCACCTGCTTTAGTAGCAGTAGGTTTTATTGTTCGTCTCAACATTGCTATTCTTATATTTATTGGAGGAGCGCTAAGTTGGTTAATTGGTATTCCCATTTTAGGCAATGGCTTAGAGTATGCTGATAATCCATTGGATGGTGCTTGGAGTATCTGGTCAACAAAAATTAGATACATTGGCGTAGGAGCAATGGTAATTGGAGGATTATCATCGATATATAAAGTAAGAAATGGCTTAGCGGATGCAATAAAAGTTTTAAAGAGTAGCCACGCTTCTTCATCGATTCAAGCTCGGATAGGAAATCAAAGAAATATTTCTTCTAAATCCATTAATATCTTGTCTGCTTTAGCAGTAGTACTTGTTGGAGGCGTTTACTACTACATTACTCAAAATGCAGGTATTGCTTTATTGACGACTTTTATTATGGTAATTATGGCTTTCTTTTTTACTGCAGTTGCATCCTATATTGTTGGTCTTGTTGGAAATTCGAACTCTCCTGTTTCTGGTATGACAATAACAGCAGTTCTTTTTACTGGGGGCCTACTATATATTTTTGGATTTTCTGGAATCGAAGGCATGGTTGCAACACTAGGCGTTGCGGCTATCGTTTGTTGTGCAGCTTGTACTTCAGGAGATGTATGTAATGATTTAAAAACTGGACAGCTTGTTGGAGCAAGCCCATATAGGCAACAGATTATGCAAATTATTGGTGTTGGAGTTGCATCTCTAGTAATGGCTCCAATAATGCAATTATTGCACGAAAATACGCCTGGAGGAATTGGCGGAAGAGAATTAGCTGCGCCTCAAGCTGGTCTTTTTGCAAGCCTTGCTAATGGATTTTTTGGAGATGGTGATTTGCCTTGGGATATGGTAAGCATGGGTGCAGTATTGGGTATATTCATACTATTAGGTGATTCGTTCCTTGAAAAAAATAAATCCTATTTCAGATTGCACCTTATGCCAGTAGCTGTTGGTATGTATTTGCCATTTGGACTGTCTACACCAATTTTGCTTGGTGGGCTAATGGCATATTTCATAGACAACCAAAATAAGACTGATTTAGATCCTGACATTTCACTCCAAAATGGAATTCTAGTGTCTTCAGGTTTAATAGCAGGTGAATCTTTAATGGGAATAGTACTTGCGTTTATTGCAGGTGCAGGAATAAAAAGTCTTAATTTGGGTTTAGATCCATATCTAATAAATATTGCTACGATTTTTAGTGTGTTATTTTTTGGAATTTGGTTTTTTAAAGAATCAAAATCAAAAATTGAGAAGCAACTAGGCTAAATTTATTTTTTACAAAAGTTTTGTATTCCTTTTATGAGAATCGATATTTAGCTTTTATTAATAACCGTAATTTTTTCGATAATATTTTTACCACTTTGATTATAAATCATCAGTAGATATACCCCTGTATCAACATAATTACCTTTGCTATCTTTACCATCCCATTTTAACTGTTGGCCATCTATCGCAACGCCCTCCGAAACTATATCTCTTATTATCCTACCATTTAGAGTCATTACCTTAAAAGAAGATTCATATATAATACCATCTATAATCATTGGATTATTTGAGGGTACATAATAAGGACTCGGGAAAATATTCACGTTCTTAAAATCATTTTTCGGTGTGCCAAATGGAATTTTCAACACACTTACTCCATTACTAGTAGCTATATATGCTAAATTTTTTTTGTGATCAAAGTCTATGTCTCTTATTTCGTCAGAAAGTAAGTGACTATTAGATCTGTTAAATCCTTCTAAGTTTGGCCAAACAGACGTATTTTCTTGTAGAACATAAACACCTTGAGTACTTGAGCTAGCCCAAATATTCCCTTGAAAATCAATATTGATTTTTGATCCAGTTCCAAAAGATATATTCGGGAAATATGGATACAAGTTCTCGCCTGTAACAGGACTTGAACCAGCTTTCAAGTCATAATAATTTAATCCTGAAGGTGTAAGGTAATACAACCTGTCATTATCACCTATTTCCAAAGACCATACTGTGCCGTTAAGGTTTATCTGATTCCAAAAAAAGCTAGCAGGATTAAAAGGATCACCAGTGTAATTAAGCATTGCAATACCTCCATTAGGAAGCCCAATATTAATATCTGCAGCTTGAAAAGAAGAAAACCATGTTCGATTATAATTATCAAAGGCTATTGATATGGGAGTATAACTAAGACTAGTTTCTGTCTCATTTGATCCATAATGTTTCCAGACACCATCCGTTGACCTAACATGGATAGGGCTATTCCCATTGGTACAGTAAGGATTGGCTACCCATAAATTACCATTATTATCAAATTCAATATCTAAAACTACTTGGTATGGACGAGCATTATTTGAGCTAGTATAGTAGCTTAAATAAGAAGTGTCAATTATGGAAATATTTTCAGGATTATCTATGTCAACAATTATAATTCCTCCACTCCATCTTGGAGGATTACTATTGTAGACTCTTGAACCCCTAATTGAGCAATACACTAAACCATCTGGTCCCTGCTCTACATCTGAAATAAACTCACCAAAATCATATCCGACAGTATCCGCAATAAATTGGTCATAATTATAATTCTCATTAATTATTTCAGTATTTATTTCTTTAATTTCTAAGATATTCCGCCACCCTTCATTGCTAAGAATAGAAAGGCCTTGACTACTTCCTCCGACCAGTCGACCATCTTCAAGAACTTCAATCGCAGAGAAGCTATTTGTCGCTGGAGAGTTAGGTATAAAAAAACTCTTTTGAAACAACTCTGAATTACTGTTCCACTCTAAAAAAATTATCCCGTTATCAGTGCCTAGTGTATATTTATTGCCAAACTTTGAAATCGTTAAAATATTATACTTATTTTCTATTACCAACAATTCATTATTTCTATATAAATAAAGCAACTTTTGCTCACTAAACCAGTAATCATCGCCAGAAATGAAAATATTTTGAGCCTGCTCTAACTCAACCAGTGTTTCTAATTGAATTAATTGATTAGATAAATAAGAATATTCAAATAACCCACTATAAGTAGTGAATACTAATCCATCTGTACTTGTATCAATTGAAGATATAGGCTCATCTACGCTTTGAATGCTTTTCATCCAGGAATATGGGTTTTTTAAATTACTAC
>JBJKZY010000034.1:0-30414 GCA_045568995.1 Fidelibacterota bacterium
TCAACCAAAAGAAAAATTATGGCTACAATTAAAAAAATATTCCATAAAGATTTCCCATGCCGAGTTTCTGAAAAAACCTCATTAAAGTTTTCATCTAGATTTATCCATCTTAGATTATTTTTAAGAAATATATGATTTAAATTATTTTCATCAATAAATGGACGAGGGTATTCATTGTAGTGAAGCCTCGTTGGGAAAGAAGTAAAATGTTTTCTATTATTATATACTTTATAAATTCCTAATTCATCTGTTTGTATTATTTTAATATTCTCTTTATTGTAATTTGGAACAATTAGTTCAGTTCTTCCAGTTGGGGACACCACTTCCCAAGAATTAATCAAGTTACTTTCTTTAATGTCGATTATCTTAGGTTCATTAATTAATACTGGTGCAGTATTAATTTCATCCGTACCTGTTAATATCAATAATCTATAGAGCAAGGGAACAATCATTCCTCGAATCGGTAGGTCAGTCCAATCAAAATCCAATAAAGTAGAAAAATAAAAAATATTACCAATCCCTTCTGAAAATTCAAGTAGCAAAGGGTCATCATTATTTAATTTCCAATGCACTTCATGATTAGGTGGATTAGATATCTTAATATATTTAAAAATTTCTGGAAGCTCTTTTTCAATAGTCCTTTTTTGTAAGTCTTTTAATAAATATGATTTATCTGATATAACTTCAGTATTAAAAACCCCGCCTCCTGAATTAACTAAATTTTCTTGTTTGGGAAAATTTAATCTAGAAAATAGGTCTAAGTGAAAATTTTCCACATTGGAATCACCTTGGAACCATATAATCCCTCCACCTTTTTTCAAAAAACTTTCTAAGTCTTGGACTCCCTCCTCAGATATCCCTTCAATATTATGAACTAAAATCACGTCCAAATCATTCAAGAAAAGCCTTTTAATTTTTGGCTGAAGAATTCTGGTAATATTTAAAAAAGACCCATCCGGATCTATGGATTGTAATACCATCTCTATTAAAGAGATTTCTTCCAAATTAGGCCCTAAAACACCACAATTTATTTTATCCATTATAGAAACAGTTTGATACCAATTATTATCTAAAAGGTAATCATCTTCAGGAAGAGTTATAACGCTTTCTAAAATACCATCTTTTATGGGATATGCTTGAAAAAGAAATGACTTCCCAAAATCAGGCTTAAATTCAGTAATTACTTGCCCAACTCTTTGACTATTAAAACTTAATTCAATAGGTATATTTACTAAATTATTATTTCCGGTATTTTTTACATTTGTTTCTATGCTTATTAATTGATTTAACATTTTCATTCTGTTTAAAAAGGAGACACTAGTAACACCTAAATTTTTATCCATTTTTCCATGTTTAATAAAATAGAACTTCCAATTATCTCTATCCTCAGAATCCTTAATGAAGGCAGAATCCGGATAGTGCATAAAATCACTAAAAACAACGCATTCTTTTATTACACCATTAATATCTTCATCAATGATTACATTATTGATAGATTCCCATAAACTGTCATAATCATTAGTAGGTTCTATATACTTTATTGAATTACGAATATCTGAAGAAGTGTTTAGTCCTTTAAAAACAATTTTTTGAGGACATGTTTGCGATATAATAATTTGAGTTTCTTCTTTAAAGTTAGGAAGAAGGGCCATTACCTCATTCTTTGAAATATCTAAATAAGATTTTCCATTCCTAGTCGATGTCATACTAGCTGAATTATCTATAATAATAACCAGACTAGCGTCCTTTTCTCCAGCAAACCACCCTGGAATAAAACCTTTTGTTACTGGTCTAGCAAACATGAAGATCAAAGAGGTTAAGAATAGAAGTCTTAGAATAAGGATTAAAACTTTCCTTAAATTTAATCTGTAAATAGCACTTGACCTTAATTCATCAATGAATGCAATACTACTATATTCAACTTTACGTAATCTGAATCTATTTAGGATATGAATAATAATTGGTATAGATAAAGCACCTAACAACCAAAACACTGAAGGGGATAAAAAAGTCATAAGGTTTCTTTAAGAATTTGCATAATAAACCCTGAAAAAATAGGAATGGAAAAATTATCATTTATTTTTAGGGGAATTAATTCAATAAACATACCCGAGAATGCACCAAAAACAATAATTTGCAATGGAAGTGTATTATTTATGGCCAGTCCAAAAAATACACAAAGTAAGAAACCAGATAGTGTGCCAAGAATAGATTTATTCCAAATTTTTCCAATAGGTAAAGCACGGCCAACTAGTGCAGCAACAGCGTCGCCTACTGATAAAAACAATAATGCTAAAACAGCAACTTCAAAGTCAAATATCATTACGGCTAAGGTAAACCCAATCAGCATCCATGTTGCGCCAGTTAAATGACCTTCCGCTTCGTTTGACCTTAAAATTGATTTGAAATATTTTTGAAAAAAAAATCTAATATAACCTCTTCGATTACGTCTGAAATATTCAATTGATAGCGATATTAAGGTTAATATTAGAAGAATAGGAATCATTAAATTTTTATCCTTAATAAGATAAAAATAAGTTAAAGGAATGATTAAAGAAGAAACATGTATTAATTTTCTTAAAAGCTCGTTGGTAAAAATTCTTATCATTGATTAATCATTTGATTAAAAATATCCTGCATGTCAAGAACACTAACAGTTAAATCAATGGAAACTGGCTTCTCAAGTACTGTTTCAGCCGTAATAGATTGATTTAGTACTGTATATGGTATTAAATCTTCATTCTGCCTATAAAAAATTTTCCCAAGTTTAAAACCTGCTCTTTCTAAATCTTTCACAGCTTTTTTCTTACTTAGTCCAAAAAGATTAGGTACTTGAAAAAAATTTGGAGGTACACCTAAACTTATCGTTAAATGTAAGCCAGTCCCTTTCCCTAATAAGTCACCTCCTTTAGGATATTGCCAAGTGACATTACCAGATGGAACATCTGAATTATATTCTTCATATACAGTATCTATTTCTAGTCCAATTTGATTTAAGGCAAGTTCAGAACTACGTAATGATCTTCCAATAAGGTCTGGAATTGATACCATTTTTTCAGGCTGAGAAATTTTGAGTCTTATTGTACGCCCTTTTTTCACACGTGTATTTGGTTTTGGGTATTGATCAACAATAGTTCCAGGTTCAAAAACACCTGTGAAAAGAGTATCCGAGACAACAATTTTATAACCTTCAGAATCTAAAACTTTTAAACCGTACGAAAGGTTTTTTTCAATCACATTAACCATATATCTGCCAGTACCCATCCTAACATATTTTGGCATTAAAATTGAGTCAAAAAACGCTATTAGAAAAATAGATATAAAGGTAAGAATCGATAAGAAGATTACTCCAGTTTTCAAAATATCTTTTTCATCCTAATTGCAAATATACCATCTAATCCATGTTCATGCGGAAATATGTTTAAAGTTTTTTTATCGCTAACCCATTGTTTTGGAACATTATTTGGTACTTTATCAACAATAAAATTGGAGTTTAAATTAAGAAACTGCTCAACAACCATCAAATTTTCTTCTGGCTCAATGGAACATGTAGCATAAACTAATGCACCACCTTTTTTTAAATATTTAGAGCAATTATTAATCATCGATAATTGAACATGTGCAAATTTCCCAAGATCACTTTCCTTACGTCTCCACCTAATATCAGGTCTTCGGCCCATAACACCGGTACCTGAGCATGGTGCATCTATAAGTATCTTATCCGCCTTGATGTAGGTATCTTTTCGGGCATCTTTTAATGACCAATGAATATTTTTTCTGCCATGCCTTTTTTCGTCTTCTTGTCCTGAAAAAACTCTTTCAGACGAAATATCAGAAGCATAAATAAGACCATCAATACCCACTAAATTTGCCAATTGTAAAGTTTTTGTTCCTGGGGCCGCACATACATCAAGAACAACATCTCCTTTCTTGATTCCTAAGCAATCTACAATTGCAGCAGCTGAAGGACTTTGAATAGATATGTCACCGTTTTTAAATAACCTTGATGAAAAAACTTTATTTTCATTTGACTGGACCATTAAAAAATTATTGGAGAATAATTGTGTTTCTATTCCTTCAGCTTTTAATAAACGAATATTCTTTTCCATTGAAATACTAACACTATCACATCTTAAAAAGGTTATAGGAGGTTGGTTTATAAATTCTATCAATTTGAATAGGTTTTTTTCACCAAAATTCGCCAACCATCTTTTTTCCATCCATGAGGGTATAGAGAACCATCCGCTTTTATATTTTAATTCTTTATACCAATTACTATCTTTATTTTTTTTCCTTACTAAATTTCTTAGAACGGCATTAGTAAAACCTATTGTTTTTTTATTAGCAAATTTACGCGCTAAATTCACACAAGAATCTACTGCAGCATAATCAGGGACTTTAGGGTCAAAAATAATTTCATAAAATCCAATCCTTAAAATCGTTAATACTTTTTTATTTAAATAATTTAGTTTTTTTCCAGAAATTAAGACAATCATCAGGTCTAGCCTTCCTCTAAACCTTACTATCTCATTTACAAGGACTGTACTTCTAAATCTTAATTCGTTATTTTTAGGATATTTTGATAGAATAAGGTTTCTAATATTTGGAATTTTTTCATCTTTTTTTTCAAACTGGAAAAGTATCAAATAAGTAACTGCACGTGAGTCTACTTTCATTTTCCAAAAACCCACTTTTTATCGATCGAACTACCTTTTAAGTACTCTTCTAAAGGTAATTTTTTTTTCCCTTCTAATTGAATTTCTAGTAATCCTAAAAGGTTACTACCTGTTCCAATTAAGATAGAGTCATCATTTACTTTAACAATCACCCCTGGTTTACATATGGAACTTTTTTCAACAAAGGTCTTAAATACTTTCATTTTTTTACCATTTAAGATCGTATACATCGAAGGGAATGGAGATAAACCACGTACCCAATTATGTATTTTCACTGCAGACCAACTCCAGTTTATACATCGCATATTTTTGGTGATTTTTGGAGCGAAACTTGCGGCTTCTTTATTTTGTTTTAAGATTTCAATGGACCCTTCTTCTATTTTACCAATGGCATCAATTATAATTTCTGCGCCTGATTTACATAATCTTGTTCCTAGAGTCCACATGTTATCGTCTTTATAAATAGGGAATTTTTCTTGAACTAAAATATCTCCAGTATCTACTTTTTTATTTATTTGGAATACGGTTATACCAGTTTCAGTATCACCATTCATCAATGCCCACTGTATCGGCGCGGCTCCTCTATATTTTGGTAGTAAAGAAACGTGAAGATTAATTGCTCCATGCCTAGGCATTCCAATTATTTCTTCAGGCAAAATTCTATATGCTACTACTAAAAAAATATCTGCATCTAAATTTTTCAATTGGTTTTTAAAATCAGCTGCTTTTAGATTATCAGGTTCTAGCAACTTTATTTTATTTTCCTTAGCAAATTGGCCTACAGGAGTAGATTTTAGGATTCGACCTCTACCCATGGGCTTAGGTTTATTTGAAACAACCGCTAATAAATCATGTTTGGATTTTTGAAGTAATTTTAATGTAGGAATCGCAAACTCAGGATTACCCATAAACACAACACGCATTAATTGTAAGCCTTAATTTTAAATGTTAAAGGACAAAATTCTCTTTATATTTATTTTTTTGACTATGCTTTGAATCCGATGCTAGTTTTTTTAATTCATTTTTATATTTGATCTTCTCAATTTCAGAAACCCTATCAAAAATAAATATCCCATTCAAATGATCCATCTCATGTTGGATCGCCCTTGACAAAAGACCCTCAAATTCATCCTCGTGCCATTCTTGATCAATACTTTGATATTTCACTACTATTTTTTCAGGTCTCTCAACATCTAAGGCTATCCCTGGAAGAGACAAACAGCCCTCTTTAAAAAAAGATTTTTCTCCACTAGAGCTTAAAATTTTACTATTAATAAAAATATGAGAATCCTCTGCTTCATCTGTATGAGTAACATCTATTATAAAAAGATTAATATTCAAACCAACTTGATTTGCTGCTAGTCCAATTCCTTCAGCCTCATACATAGAATCAAACATACTTTCAATCACTAATTCTATATCTGAAAATTGGGAAACTGAGTTGCACTTTTTATTTAAAACAGGATTCCCATATTTTACAATATCTAATATAGCCATTATCCTTGTTCTAGCTCCTCATCCTTCACTTTTTCAGCTAATCCTGCAACTGCAGTAGTATTAATAGTAATATTTGTATTATTGTCTACCTTAATAACAATTTTTCTATTTTTATCTTTTATACCTTGCACAGTACCATAAATTCCTCCCATAGTGATAATTTTATCGCCCTTTTTTATATTTCTACGCATTTCTTCTTTCTTTTTTTGACGTTTTGTTTGAGGACGAATCATTAAAAAATATATTATGAACATTATTAAAATGAAGGGAAGAAATGCTGCGATTCCTCCTCCTTGCTGGCTCTGTCCTAATAAAATTTCCACGGTATTCCCACTTTTAGTTAGTTAGAATTTAACCCATTTATATTTTATTTTAAAGAATGATCTCAATTATAGTCCCTTTATTTACCGTTGAATTAAGCACTCTCATATGCCCCTTATGAATGTCTTCAATTATTCTATTTGCTAAAGATAACCCTAAACCCCATCCAGCTTTTTTAGTACTAAATCCAGGTCGAAAAATATTTTTCCAATCTTTTTTTGGAATTCCTTTTCCATTATCCTTTATTCTTATTTTAATTTCATTTAATTCTTTTTTGAGTGAGATACTTATTTCCCCGCTTCTTTGATCAATAGAGTCTATACTATTCTTTATAATATTCTCAATGGACCATGCTAATAAAGATCCGTTTGCTCTAATAATTATTCCCGGTTGTATGTCATTAACTAATTTTACTGTCTTGCCTAGGGATGGAAGCCGCTTACTTAAGTAGTTTATTATTTTTTCAATACGAATAGATAAATCAAATTCTTCAAATACTGACTCAGATCCCATCTCACTAAAACGTCTATTGATTTGCTCTAATCTTTGAAGATCTATTTCCATTTCAGGAATAATTTCATGAAATTTTTCAGGGTGGTCCTTGATCCATTGTACCCATCCCATTAGGGCTGAAACTGGTGTGCCTAGTTGGTGGGCTGTTTCTCTTGCCATCCCAACCCAAATATGCTTTTTTTCATTATTGCGTATAAAACTAAAGCCTGTAAACCCTAAAAATATAAAAAATCCAATAGCCATTATTTCAATATAACTCCATACTTGAAGCTTTGAAATCAAAGCAGAGTCACCATAGTGTAAGTAACCAAAAGTTATTTTCCCAATTTTCTCGTTTTCATATGTCAAAACAATAGGATTATTGTTTTTATCACAAATATTCATGAATCTATATATTTGTTCTTCACTATCAATGTTTTCAGGTAGATTTTTCCACATTTGAATATTGTTTTCGGTATCAGTTTGAATTAGAGGAAATTTGACTTTTTGAATGATATTTTCAAAAATAAAATCCAAATTTTGATCATTATCTTCTTGAACAACATTCGCAATCAAACTTGCATATAACCTTACAATTTCCCTATTGTCTTGTCGAAGGTTCTTAACTAATATTTGAGTATACGCTAGTAACCCAATTACTAGAGAAACACCAAGAATGAACAGACCTGCTTTTATGTTCCCTGCATGATCGTAAAGCCTCATCAATTCCTTTTTAATCTCTTCTCTTTTGAAATTGAGAAACCTATAAACATAAAGACTGTTAATAATGAAATTCTAGATAACATCCTTGTTCTCTCCCAACTAGATTTATCATATTCAAATAAAACTTCAGAGTTTCCAGCGGGGATATAAACAGAACGTAAAACATGATTGGTTTGGTAAATCTTAGTTTCTGTTCCATTTACAAAAGCTTTCCAACCCGGTTTATAATAGATTTCTGAAAGAACCAACAAACCACCCGTTTTTGATTGACAATTAATTACTATCTTATTTTCTTCCTTGATTTTTACAATTGCTTGCCCACTCGCATTCTCAGGTATATCATCCCTTTCATATTCTAGAACTACAGCAGAGGTACGAGGATTAAATCTCGAGATTAGAGTTTCCATCAAAGATTCTTGCTGAGATCTCACTTTTTTTATATTTCCAATGATCCATGCTTTAGGAAAAACCTTTTTATTTTCATAAATACCCTCCAAATCTTTTACTAAAATAAAATCAGGGTTGTTTATTTTTTTTCGAGTCAAAACATATTTAACATTTAGCATGTCTAGTATATGAGGACGATTAAAGCCTCCCGCATCCATAAGGTCTTGATATGAACGAAGCTTTATAGGCCTATACCCTCCAATGCTTTCAATATTCCAATAGCTATATTTATTTGAAGTAATCTCATCTGCTGGGAAAACTCTAAAATTTGTACTATCTGAAATTAAATGATCAATAATCGAATTTTTTTTGAACATATTGTCCATATTTTTTCTTGGCTTAACATTTATAAATTCATTGTTCAATACTCCTAAATCCAAAATTATCAACCCGACTACTCCAAAACTGAAAAGAGTTTCGGATATCTTATTCTTAGCATATGAATAATAAAGCCCTAAAAAACATAGACTTACTACTATAGCAAGAAACATCCCTTTATTGAAAAGATCATACCTCAAAGATCTTAACTGCTCCTGAATAGCAAAACTATACCTACCATCTTTTGAACTGTTGAAATCAATAATAAAATCAGATGTAATTAAAAATAAAAAAGATACTAAAGTTATTCCACCAACAACATATAAAACTTTTTTGAAGGCAAAGTCATTATCTTTTGTGCTTAACAAAGTATCATAACCTTTAGCAGCTAAAATTGATATTGTTATCGCCAATAATGCATAGATCATTGAGGGTATTCGGAATTTGGAGAAAAAGGGGAATAGTTCAAAAAAAGGTTTATATAAAATAGGAAAAAAGTCTCCAAAACCAGTGAGCAAAATTAAAATAGAGGTTATCCAAAAAAATAGGGCTGTCTTATCAGGTTTTTTTAATAGAGCACCAATAGAGGCAAGGATTAATGCTATTAGACCTAAATAATGAGTTGATTGAGTAAAAGGCATATATCCCCAATACGAAGCTGATTTTAAATCTCTTGAGGAAAAATTTTGTAGCCCGTAGAAATATGGATACACAAATGAAATAAGTTCTTTGGGGTGGAAAGACCACTGTGTAGCATAATTCCAGTCAGTTCCTGAAGAAGCATCATGCGTTTTTTCTAATACAGACTTTGCTCCTCTATTTGAGTGTTTTTGAAATGTATATACTTCATTGTAAGGGTCTGATACCATTAAAAGAGCTATGAAAAGTGCGACTAGAAGACCTCCTAACTGATATGTTTTAGACAGTAATGAAAAAGATTTATTTTTGTATTCTGTTCCAATACTCCAAACATAATAAAAGCCTATAATCATCCAAGTATAATAAACAATTTGAGGGTGGTTTGCCCATAATTGAAGTGCTGTTATTATTGATAAAACAAATATCGATCTAAGTGATTTATCTTTCATAAACAGTAAAAAGAAGCCAAGAACCCAAGGCACATATGCCATGGCAAAAATTTTATTAAGGTGCCCTGCATTAACCAATCCAAAACCATAGGGGGTAAGCCCCGTTATTAAACCTCCTAAAACTCCAGCTGTACTACTTGATCCTAAAATTTTCAAAAGAAAAAAAGTACCAAAACCCGCCAATGAAAGAAAAAACCAAATCTTTAGTCCTAAATTAAATAAAATTGTATTTCGAAATAATTTAGTTGGGTCTCCCGTCATATATATATATCCACCATAGGAAGGCATCCCAGAAAATAAATTAGGATACCATTGAGGCATATTTTCGTTCTCGGAAATATAGTTATCTCTCCATTCGTTTATAGGATGTCTAGCTAAGTCATCATTAGCAGTAACAATTTCACCAAAGATTATCATACGGTATAAAAAAAGAGCTGGAATAATTGTAATTAATAAAGGTAAATATTTTTTCATATTATTTTGAGTCATTTTGAATTTTGTGAAAAAGAAACTCTGGATTTATTTTTTTCAAAAGCTCAACAAGAGCGGATCTCATCATGTATGGAGGAATTTGATCATTTTTGATTAGATTATTTCGAATTATTGATCCACTTATTATCTGCAAATCTTCTTCCTTATCTTCTGACCTTTTCTCAACTACTCCATGACCTTTTTTGTAGGATACTGGATCAAAAGCAAGAATTTTAATACCTAGCTCTAAATTATCAAAAAGTTTTATGGAAGCATTTGGATCATAATAATTACCAACACCAGTGTGGTCTCGACCAACTATAAAATAATTGCAACCAAAATTTTGACGGCAGAGTGCTGTGAACACTGCTTCCCTAGGTCCGGAATATCTTGAATGGGTATTAAAAGACCCTATAATTGCCCCATAAGGATTGTAAACACCTTCCTTTATTAATAACTGATAACATTTTATAATTGGATCAGCAAGAAAATCTCCAATTTTCTTTTCACCTATTACCGGTGAAATGAAAATTGCATCAGCATTGATTTTCCTTAAAGCATTTATCTGAATATATTCGTGGCCTATATGAGGCACATTCCTAGTATGAAACCCAACAACATTGTGCCATCCATTATGATCAAATACAAACCGGGATTGTATCGGTGTTAACTCATATTTATTTTTAGCACTTCCATTATAATTATTCAAAATAAATGGTTTCCCAGAAATAATATAATCTCCTGAAGATAAAAATTTAGATACTCCTGGGTGAATTTCATCATCGGTGCCAAACCATAACTCAGCAAGTTTATTTTTATTTTTTAATTTTTCAATTTTATTAATTTTAAGAATACCGTAAGGATGATCATGCGCTTTTTTTAAATAAATAGTTCCTGAGCCTGGTATTTTATCCACCATATTTTTATTTATCTGGAAAATAATCGGCATGGTCCAAGATACTGAATCGTTTATTGAATTTTCATTTAAAACAGATTCAATTTGTTCGTAATTCATAAAGGAATTAACTGGAGAAAAGGTTCCATTAGCGATTTGAAAAGAATCAGAGTAAATCTCTTCATTTACTTCAACTTCACAAATTGAATGATCAATTTGATCATTTGAAAATTGCTGCACAAGTTTTCCTCCATGAGGATCAATAATCCTTCCAAATGGAGGATTAAATAAATTTTGAATATTTTTAGTATTATATTTGTAATTCACAGTCTCATGAATAATTCTAGACATTATTCGAACACACTCTATGGGGTATTTCCCTATAGCTGTTTCAGCAGCAAGCACCAAACCCTTTGCTCCATTATTCAATGTAGATTGAATATCATTAACCTCAGCACGGGTTGGCTTTGAATTTAAAATCATATTTTCCATTAGATTAGTAGCAACATAAACTGGGATATTAAATGTCTTGCTTTTTTCTAAAATTTGATATTGAGCCAAAGGTATCTTTTCAAGTGGTACCTCTCTTGATAAATCTCCTCTATCAATTAAAAGTGCATCACTCTTATCACAAATTCCATCTAAATTAAGTAATCCATTTTTGCTTTCAATTTTGCTTATAATATTTATATCATATGGAAATCTTTTTCGTAATTCGTCTACATCACTCTCATGAGAACAAAATGATAAAAAAATATGATTGATACCAATTTTCTGGCAAAGAGAAAAAGCCTTTTCATCTTTCAATGTAAATCTATTCAACTTAATACTTCTGTCTACATTTACACCCTTATTATTACCAATATTACCACTATGCAGTACGCGACCTTGAAATAAAGAATTTTCATTATCAATGATTTGAACTACTGCGCCATCAAAGTCAATTGTTACTAGATCTCCATTTTTGAAAACTTCATTAATCGCACCACCTTTTATTCCAATTTGAGATTTTTTAGTTAATTTTGATTTTGGGACAAATTCAATTTCATCATGCTCTTTGACAATGATTTCATTAAGCAATAAAGAAGTCCTTAACTGTGCGCCTTCCGTATCAAGACATATCGGCTTTTTTGTCCAACTATTCAAATTACTAGCAATAGGAATAAGGTCATCAATACTAGTATGAGACAAATTGATTCTAAATAGATCAACCCCTGAATCATCCATCTTTTTTATTATTGTTTCATCCAATGAAGATGGACCAACAGTACAAATTATTTTTATTTTTTTCATGTCAAGAAAATTTTAAAAGATTATTTGGATTTTTAAATATTTTATCAAAATCTAGAAACTCTTGCTTATTATTTTTTTTAAAATCATCATAAAAATCTCCAATTGGAATTTTTTTACAATAAACATTATTTCTGTAATAATTTAAAAGAATTTTAAAGTTTTTATCAAACCTAGGGCAAATCACTAAATGAATAGTTTTAATCATCTCATTAATTTCTTCAGCATTGAACATAGGTCTATCATCGCAATGGATACCAATTCCAACCATTGAACCAATCGCATCATGAGTTAAAGGCATTATATCTTTTGAAATCAAATCTATCTGCTCATATTTACCCCAATCTTCACAAACCTTCATTACTTCTGGTATTTCGAATTTAAATCTGCAAGATCTTATAAATGGATTTTGCTTATCAAATAATATTCTTTTAAGAGAAGTTTTTTGCTTTAATCCAATTTTTTCTTTTTTAGAAACACCTTTTTCCTGCCAATTTTTTTGTACTTGGCTATCAATTTCTAAAGTGAAGCTATTATAAAGCATAAATCTATTAGGAAGGCTGTTAAGCTTCGCTTTAATTAATGAAAAATCTGAAAACAAGAATCCTTTTTCTTCCCCCATGCTTCTAAATACTTTTTTAGGAGAATCAAAAAGATATTCAAATTCAAAAACTTTAACATTCTCAAATATCTCATTAAATAAATTGTAAAGTGAGTATAATTTGGCTGTATTAATAATAAAATTTTTAGAAGATTCTTTCAAGTTTTTATAGTTAATGTTTTTAGGTAAAAAACCAGCACAGTCCTCATGAATCAAATCTTGTTTTTCTAGTGCTTTACAATGAGTTAAACTCCACTTTTTCTTCCACCCATTCAATCCTAAGGGGAATGACCAATCACCAACAATTCTTGCCAATTGTCTATTCATTTCAGATTTAAAGACTTTATCTGGATCTCTTACAGGGAAAAAAATAGTATTTAATTCTAGTTCATCCTTAAGTACTTTCAAAAATTCAATATTTTTTTTTGAATTTAAAGGGTAAACTAAATTTCTACGTGCTGAATGAAACACAATTCCAAAGCATGACTTTGGGTTTTGCCTAAGCTCATTTTTTCTATATTTAGCCAAGTTTTTTAAAGGAGTCTTATATCTCCTCTTTATAAAAGACTTTACAACGTTATCAAATTCATATCTGGAGGGAACTATTATGTCTGGCTGCAGACTTAAATTAATATAAAAATACTGACTCGCAACTCTTCCTGTATTTAATACCATAAAAGACATTATTAAGATTGTCCTATTTTATCTTCAATTTTTTTAATCAAGCTTATCCAATAATTTAAATCAGAACTTTTTTGTGTGCGCCAATGATATACCCCTGATGAGTACATATGTGAAATAAATGGTTTATCATCAAAAGTAAAAACTTCAAAATCCTTTGCTAACAACTTTAATTCTAGATCATGTTTCTTTTTAAAAGATTGCTCATATGGTGAATTGAAAACAATACTATTGTATCCTTTATCATGAAACTGGCTTATAATTTCTTTTCCTGTATCAGGAGAAGTAATCCCTGTTAATACTTCCAGCCACTTACAAATAAGTTGTAAAGTTTCATATTTGCCCAATCGATTCTTATTCGCTAGACCTCCAAGCCTTACAAATTTCCTCACGATGCTATTGTATATTCTTTTGTAAAGTTTTGGAAAAGGATAGAAGGTCTTTCCAAAACTTTTTACGAAATTTGTTTGAAAAAACATAAACACTACACTTGGGTAATTATGTACTTTCCCAAGTTTCCATTGGGGATAAGGAGCGCCTATAACAGTTCGATTATTTAATTCCATCTTTTGAATACAAAACTTATCCCAGTTTTTGTAAAAAATATGTATGTCAGGATCTACAATTAAAGTGAATTTCGTGTCCACATGTTCCATTCCAAAATCTAAGGCATTAGCATGAGATAATGATCTTTGCTTAAAACGATTATTATTTTTAATTATACGAACATCATATGATTCATCAAATGCAGCGTAAAGAGCCTTATCATCACCATTGGTATTATCTACTATCAAAAATTTTATATTTTCCAATTGAGAGGATTTTAAAACAAAATTTTCGATCAATCTTTTTAAGTGGATAGAAGAATTAAAACTAACTGAAAGAATTGTGATATTCTTTTTTCCCAAAAATAATCCTTATACCGAAATCAATTTTTCTATTTTATTTTCTAAAGTCACAACCTCTTCAGGAAGATCGAATGATTCTCCTGCACTATTTGTGCTAATATCTTTATCTACAAAATCCCTTACAACATTTTTATTAAATGGTTGAGATAAAAACTTGAAAATTTTTTCGCATTCACTTACTGGCTTTTTTAAAATCTCTTCAAAGGATAAATATATTGTTGGAATATTACTTAATTCACAAAAATCAATAGCCCTTTCAGTATAAACTTTCCACAAATTAACACCTTGTAAAAGAGGCAATGCATTCCTTTTTTTTAAAGATCTAGCAACGGAAAGGGACTGCCTCGATACAAAAACAATATTCACCTTTTCAATTAAATCCATCTCTTTAAAAATCCCTATCCAATTTGATATCGTAAGACAGGTTCTAGGGTCTTTCCACCCCCAATTTTCAAATTTAGACTCATACCTACCAACTGTTTTAATCATTTTTTTCTTAATACTTTTTGAAAGTTCTGGAATTGGTATCGTAGCTTTATAATGCTTTGTATTGTAATCTGATTTTTGAAGTATAGTATCATTAATTTTTCGAAAATCATAATTTTCATAAAACCCTTTGGGGTTTTGAGGAAGAGGTCGAGGCCAAAAAGTTTCATAAGTCCCCATAATTACTTTATTAAAATGTAAAATTCCAGCTACTACAGAAGTTCCGCTACGATGCATTCCTAAAACTATTGTTATCATTTGTAATAATTTTTTTTAAATCCAACTAGTTCTTCTTGATTAAAAATAAAACGTCTTATATAAGCCTGAAAAAAACCTGTCCCGTAACCTATGATTTGGGCTGGAATTACAATAATTAAATAGGGAAAAATTCTTATATCTTTTTTAGTTATAGATCCATATAAGGAAAGAATTGTAAGAGGGGTCATCATAACCAAAAGATATTTAGACAGAGAAAATTTAAGTACTTTGCAGATTACAAAAGATAATAATGCCATACCAGTAGCAATAGATGGAATAAAATGTACTGTCTCCAACATTGCTATATCAATTTTACCTAAATTTACGCGCGCTACTCCCCAATTAAATACTTGTTTGAAAAATTGATTTATTGAAGTACGTCTTCGATGAAAAACAATAGCATTAATCAAAAATTTAATGCGGGCTCCAGATTTTCTAATTCTATTACTAAATTCTATGTCTTGGCCATGTCTTAAACCTCCAAATCCTCCAATCTGGTTATAGATTGATCTTTTTATACCCATATTATGGGTTCTAGGAAAAAACTTAGCTAACATATCTTCGCTATGCCCTCTCATACCTCCTGTGGTAAAAAAAGATGTCATAGAGAAATCAATTGATTTTTGTAGTACTGAAAAATCATCTTTTGCTCCATCTGGTCCGCCAAAAGCATCAAATTTATTTTGTTGATATTCATCATAAATAGTTTTAATCCAATCAGGATGAGCCTCACAATCAGAATCTATAAATAAAAATAGATCACCTTCTGCAACTGTCATACCGTGGTTTCTTGCAGCTCCTGGTCCCTGATTTTTTTGCGTGATAAATTTTATGGAGATTTCTGATATCTCAACCCATTTTTCCACCATTGATTTAGTCGAATCTGTAGAACCATCATCAGAAATAATAAATTCTAATTTTCCAAGATCAATCGACTGTTCCCTTATTGATCTGTATAAATGTTTCAATTCATCTGCACGATTATAGGTTGGAGTTATTATACTAATTAGCGGTGATTTATCCGACATTAATAAAGCTTATTATATTTACTTTTTACGCGATTTTCATTATCTTGATTGGAACGCGCTATCAATTCTCCTAATAGTCCAATTGAGAAAAACTGAATACCAATAACAATTAACATTACTCCAAAAATTAGTAATGCAATATGCTTTGAGAAGAAATCACCTAAAAAATATTTGTAGTATAGAACAATTATTTCCGAACAAAAACCTAGAAATAAAAACATAATTCCAAAAGATCCAAATAAATGAAGAGGTTGTTGATTAAATCTGTTTAAGAATAAAATAGTAATAAGGTCAAAAAAACCATGAAATAACCTAGCCCCACCATATTTTGTGCTTCCAAATTTTCTAGCTCTATGATTTACAATAATTTCTGTTACTTTAAATTTTCTTTGCCCAGCTAAAGCTGGAATATATCTGTGCCGCCCACCGTATATATTAATAGATTTAATTACCGATTTTTTATAACCTTTTAACCCACAATTAAAATCATGTATTTTAACACCAGTTAATATCCTTGTCACAATGTTAAAAATTTTAGATGGAATTCTTTTATTTAATGGGTCTAAACGGTTTTTTTTCCATCCAGATACTAAATCCCAACCTTTTTTTAGCATTCCGACAAGATTTTTAATTTCAGCAGGATCATCTTGAAGATCTGCATCCATTGTAATTACATAATCACCAGAGGCTGATTTAAAGCCTTCATTTAAAGCTGCTGATTTACCGTAATTTCTATAAAACTGAATTACTTTAAAGCTTTTGTTATTAGAGGCTAAATCTATGAGCCATTCAGTAGAACCATCACTAGATCCATCATCAATAAAAATAACTTCCCAATTTTTATAAGTTTTAAGATTCTTAATTAATTCTGATTTAAGTTCAGGTAATGATTCTAATTCATTGAAAATTGGTATAACCACAGATATATTCATTTAGAACTCTAACATTTTCCATAATTTTTTAATATTAATATAATCATTATATCTTTGCCTACTTTTAAAATCAACTTTAAATGCATCACCAGATTTTCCGTCTTTATAATGTAACGTAGATAAAGCATATTTTTCATTAGTTAAATGTTTTCTGCTAAACTTTAGTTCTATATTACGATTCATTTCTTTTTTATACTTTTTTAGACTCTTTTTATAATCAGGCTCTGCTCCCCAAACTACCTCAGTGATATTTTGAGTATCGAGAACTTTTAAAAAGGGGAAAAATTTAACAACCTGGTTATAACTATAGTATTTATTATTTATTAAATCCCTAACAGTAATATTTTTAGGAGAAACCCACATCAGTAATGTTTTTCTCCCTAATATATCTGAGAACTCAATAAATGTACTATCTCTTTGAGATTTAAATGAAAAATATAATTTACCTCTAATTTCACCTTTTGAATCAATAATACCTTTGCCTATACACGAATTGTAATTATTTAACAATTCGAAATATGATTTTTTTGATAATGAGGGAAGAGTAAAGTCTGGTTTTATTGCACAACTAATAAAAAATAAAAAAAAAAATTTCAAAATTAATTACCTACCTGAGGTGAATTTTTAATATTTTTTTCTGCTTTCACTTTAATGATTTCATCAAAGTGTTCTTTTATTGTAACATTATTTGAATCAAGTCCAATTGATTCACCAATGTAAAATAAAGCTTTGTCAAGCTGAGAAAGTTTAAAATAAATCCACCCTAAAGTATCAAGATAGGCAGCAGATTTTGGTTCAAGACGAATTGCATTTTTTGCAAGTTCAAGAGCAAATTCAATATTTTCTTCTCTTTCAACTAAGCTGTAAGCGTAATTATTATATGCCTGAGCATCCGTGCTATCATTTGAAATTAGTTCCATATACAATTTATCAGAGATATCCCATTCACCGGTTGAGTCATAAATTAATGCTAGATTATGCTTAGTATTCTTTGACTGAGGATAAATTTCTAAAGCATAATTTAAATATACTTTTGAATTACCGTAATCTTTTAACTGATAATAAGCAGTGCCTAAAAGATATTGAAAGGTGAAATTGTTTGTAAATTTTTTAATATTAGGTCTTAGGCTTTTCACCGCTGCTTCAGGATTTTTATTTCCCAACGCTATTATTGCATTATTTATATATCCACGAGGATCTTCTGAAAAGTTTTCAATTATCTGTTTGTTATAGATCAAAGCCTGAGGATTATTTTTTTGTTCTATAAACAGATTCACTATCCGATCCAGTATATCAACATCATCACGATCTACCTTAGCTAGTTCAAGTAATACATTTAGAGCTTCCTCATTATTTTTAAGCTCCTGATAAATCACGCTTTTTTGAATGACAATCTCTGTTGAGAATCCATTTATATTTTCTAATTTATTTAGCATTTTTAGTGATAAATCATAATTTTTATTAAATACGCTTAAATCAATTAGAGTTTGCACTATTTTAACATTTTCAGGTTGCTCAGTTAACAGCAATTCACATATATATTCAGCCTTATTAAAGTCATTAATTGCTATTGATATTTGTAATGCTTGTTCAAGCCCATTTATGGCTATGTTATCAGCATTATATCCTTCTAGATAGTAATCGATAGCCAAATCCCAATCTTTTAGTATACGAGCTAGATCAGCCAATGCAAATATATAATCCAGTTCTGAGGGGTTTAGGTCATATAATTTTCTAAAAATTATTTGGGCATTTTTATATTCTTTACTTTTAATATATATCTCTCCTAGAATTTCAAGTGCCTCATTCTCTTTGGGATTAAGCTCTATAGCAATTTCCAAATGAGATTTTGATCTTTTTATCTTACCTAATTTAAAATATGCATCAGCGATTGAGACATGTATAGTGGAGGCATTGGGGTCAAGATCAATAGCATCCTGAAATTCAAGTATCGCAAGGGAATAGTTTCCTTGATTCATTAGGAACTCACCCTGCATAAAATGGTGTAACGCAAGCTCAGAATCTTCGAATTCAGACCCATCTAATCCTCCTAAAACCAATAATAAGAAAAAGAATTTCAATTTAATTTTAAATCTCATATCTGCTCTAGAACCTATGGAGAATTATGTATGGTAATATCATTACCACCATTTTGTTTAGTTTCATACATAGCTTGATCTGCATATTCAATCAATTCCTTCATTTTCTTTGTGTGCGTTGGGTATTCTGACATACCTCCAGAAATAGTTATCCTAGTTTCTATACTATCCATTGAAAATTTATAATCTGCTATATTTGACACAATCCTTTTTGCAACCACATTTGACATCGCTGCCGTTGTATTAATCAAAATTATTGCAAACTCTTCACCTCCATAACGTGCGACTACATCAACAGCTCTAACATTATCTAACATAATTTTAGCAACAGTTTGAATTACATAATCTCCATATTGATGTCCAAGCGTATCATTAACTTTCTTAAATTTATCTAAATCAAAAATCATTATTGCCATTTTATGTTGAAATCGCTCAGCTCTTTTAACCTCATCTTGAAATCTTTCTTTAAAAGTTTGGTGATTTAACAATCCAGATAGACCATCATGGGTGGCATCAATATAAATTTTTTCATACTCGTTTTTCCAATGCAAAGCTGATCCCAAGACGTTACCTATTAATAATAAATTTTCTTCATCCATTTTAGAAAAAGTTGGACTTGACCTCCTCTCAAGAAAAATAGAGCCTGTATTTTGCTTGTTTACAATGATTGGCACGCCAAGAACAGGTTTATATAAGTTTTCGTTTGATTCAGTTGAACTAAACCTAAAAAGGTTATTATAAGTTTCTTGCCAATTTGAAGTAGTTATGGATTTACCTTTTATAACAGGAAGACCATGCAAAGATCCATTGGTAGGAAAATCAGTACCCTCTGTAAACAAATCTTTGTCACCATCAATAGCTTTAATTAGAAGATTTAATCCCTTGTCGTACTCCCTTCTATTTTTAGTTTCTTTTTTTATAGATATTGTAAGTCTATCATATTTAAACAATGACACAATGAGAAATTTAAATTTATTATAAATTATTTGATTATCGGATTTAAAATCAATATTGGCTAGAATTTCAAGGATCAATGATTTGTTTTCTTCACTAATCATACGTTCCTCAAGTACACCTAAGGCATTAATTCCAAAAGAAATAAAACTTCCCAATTCATTATGAAATAATTGTTCTTTCTTACCAATATCTGTAAAGTGGTCAACCATACTCAAAATAAAACCTACGGTATTATTACTAAGGTTAATTGGACAAAATATTGCACACTCGCTTCCTCGCCAATTTTGATGACGAAAAATTTCATTCCATTTTTCTGGGGTATCTTTTTGGTAAAGCTTTGTATCCTTTTGATTAAATTTATTTATCAATTGATTTGAGATAGGTATAGATTCTAAAAACTTATTATTATCTTTAGTCTGCAGAATGAAACTTTGCTTTTCTGGATCAACAATATAGATTGCAGATGAACAATTTGAACTAATTGAACCAGATAAAGATAAAACTGTTTCAGCTAAAGAATTGAATTGATTTTTAAATATTTGACTATTTAAAGGACCATCATGAATAATAGCATCTGTATCTGTTGTATTTTGATTTTGGATTTCAGTATCTTGACTAATTGATAAAATTTTATTGTACATCATTAGTATAATAACTACAAAAATTATTAAAATGTACTTTAGGATTGATTCAATCCAATTATAATTTTGAGGAATTATAGTATATAAAAAAACAAGAAGACAGAACAGCGTCAAAGCTCTAGTGAAAGTTTTATAATTTACCATAGATGACATAATATTAGAATCTCAATAAACAAAATTAATGAGTTTGCATGGAGTTTAAAAATTGTTTGGTGAATTATTACAAATTAATCATTCACATATTTAATATTTCTTGAAAAATCTATTTTTTCTTTTTTGATCGTATCCTTTTTTAAATCGGTAAAATTTGTTTTAAGGGAATCTTCTACATTTAATTTTTTATTAATATTTTTATCGTCTAAAACGTTTTTATTATCAACAATGTTATTACTTTGAGAGTTTTGTAAGCTAGGGATTAAATCTGTGATTTCTAGACTTAAAATACAAAGAATAGCGAATAGGCTTATTAGAAGAGAGGCATGGAAAATGGAAAATCCAAATAATGTTTTCTCACTTTTTGACTTGAGGGCTAAATGAGGTTTTTCAGTTTTTATTCTTTCCAAAAGCCTCTTGTTAAAATTTTCTTTGGTGGTAATTTTAGGTGAATTCTTTAAAGTTTGTATATTAAGACTAATCTGCTTAACTAAATTATCCTCATAAGTATTTTCAGCTAAATATGACTCTACTTCTTTTCTCTTGCTCAATGAGAGCTCGTTCTCGATATAAGCTGAGATTAAATCTTCAAATTGGTAACGATCCATTAATAATAATCACTCCTTTTTGTGGTGTATTAAATCCACCTGCAGTTGTAGTCGGGCTCTATTTATTCTTGATTTTACGGTACCCAAAGGTACATCAACAATGTTACTTATTTGCTCATAACTTAGTCCTTGTATGTCTCTTAAGATAACTACAGATTTGTAATTTTCTGGTAGTTTATTTATTGCAGCATGTATTTCTTTCATTAAAAATTCATTCTCAATTTTAGTATTGAGTTCTGGGTCATTAGATTTCAAATCGTAGTCTTTTTTATTATTATTCATCTGGCTTAAATACATAACTTTCGCCCTGCTTTTTTTTCTTAATTCTGTATTTGCAAGATTTCTAGCAATAGTATAGATCCATGTAGAAAATTTTGCGATTTGCTTGTAATAATGTTTTTTTTCGTATAACCTTATAAAAGTTTCTTGAACAATATCATCTGCATGCTCTTCATCATTTAAAAAGTAAAATACAAAATTTGTAAGCTTGTCTTTGTATCTATTAACTAATTCAACATAAGCATTTTCATCACCAGACTGAAATCGTGATATCAGCAACTCATCAGTGTATAGATACTGATTATTTTTATTATCCAATGGTTTTACCGATAAACTGGATGAGTTCAATTTCATCATCCGTATTCTGCGACTTTTTTCGCTTGTCAATTCCATGTAATAATTTCAATGCATCTATTATTTCTTTTTTAGAAAAATTAGCTGCTAGATATCCTATCCTTTTTTTTATTGAAGCAGGTAATGCTATGTAACCACCGTAAGAGTCAAAAGTTCCATTTTTTTTCATTTTTATAAAAAGCATTTCTTGGTAAAAATTTGTTAGTGGAATAATTATTGATGTTAATTGATTGCTTCCTTGAATTAATAACTTTCCAATTTCAATAGACTTTTCAAAGTTTTTACTACTATAAGCGAGTAAAAATTCCCATAAGCCTCTTTCTCTTTTCCAACCGGAAAATTGCTCTAGATCTTCAATCTCAATATATTTTCTTGGTTCAATCAAAAGGCATATTTTATTAATTTCATTATTTAGATGAACTATTGATTCACCTGCCATATCAATCAAATATGAAACAACTTTTGAATCAGCTGTTTTATTTTTTTCATTAATTAGATATGTTGCCCATCTAATCATATCTTTTTCAAATGGACTTTGTGTATCTATTGGTTCAATAAATGATTCAATTTTTGAAGTAAAGGTAGTTTTAGCAAACCAATTGTCAATTATTAAAAATATTAAATGGCCAGGATTTGGATTTTTACAAATTTCAAAAAGATCAGCACTCGATCTCCCAATAATTCTTTGAGGATCTCTTATGATAAAAAGTTTTTGGACTTCGAAAAGATCTGTAATAGTAAGCTTTTCAATAATTTCTTTACCACTCATGTCATCAGGTAGCATTAATGTTTTGGTATATGAGGAATCCTTAAAAAATGTTTTTAATACCTTTTTAATAAAAAATTCTTGAAGAAAGTGATCATTTCCTTTTAACAAAAAAACAGATTGAGTGGATCCTAAAGAAATAGATTTTAGAGCTTCTTTAACTTTCATTTTTAGCTATAACACTTGTAAGATAAACTGCCGCAAAAGAGAAAACAAAACTTGTAATTCTCTCCGTTATAATTCCCTTTAATTCTGGAATATTAGACCATATAATAGTTGTCAAAAAACCAACAATCATTCCAGCTATCACTCCTTTACGAGTTGTTTTTGGCCACCATAACGTCATAATCAATGCCGGTCCAAATGCTGATCCTAATCCGCTCCAGGCATAACTAACCACACTAAAAATATTATTCCCAACTATTTGAGAATACATAGCAATTCCAAATGCAATAAAACCAAGAATTAATATCATAATTCTATTTAACATCAGAAGTTCCTTTTCAGATAGGTCTTTCTTCAAATATTGATGGAAAAAGTCTTCAGTTATCGCAGAAGTTGATACTAATAATTGGGAATCAGCCGTTGACATCATCGCAGAAACAGCTCCTGCTATAAATAATCCAGCTAAAATAGGGTGTAATAATGCAGTAGCTAATAATGGCATAGACTTTTCAGGATCATTGCTTTGGAAATAATCAGGACCAAAATAAGATAGGGATATAATTCCTATCATGAAAGCACCAAAAACTCCTGGGATTGCCCATGCTATGGCTATGTTCCTAGCAATTTTTATATCTTTAACATTTCTTATAGCCATATATCTAATTATTAAATGTGGCTGGCCTAAATATCCTAAACCCCAACTAAGACCACCAAGAATTGTGACGAAGGCTAGGAGACCGTCACTGCCCATAAAAAAAGAAGAATTACTATTCCCAAATACAACAGCAGCTGAATCTAGCATTTTAAAAATTGAAATATTATTATTATAGATCTCAAAAAAACCAACAAGTGGCAATATTATCAGAGTTGAAATCATAAGGATGCCTTGAATAAAATCTGTCCAGGCAACAGCATAGAATCCACCCATCAAAGTATATAATATAATTATTGAGGCTCCGATTATAATCCCATAAACCTGATCAATATTAAAGAGGGTATTTAATACTTTTCCTGAGGCATGAAACTGAGCAGATACATAGAAAAGAAAGAAAAAAGCTATTATAGCTGTTGAAAACAATCTGATTATATTGGAGTCATCCTTATATCGTTTGTGAAAATAATCAGGGATAGTAAGGGAATTATATTTTTCAGTTTCTTGTCTAATTTTTTTAGCGACAAGTAGCCACGAAGAAATTATTCCTATGATAATACCAATTACAGACCAAAACTCCCCTAAGCCTATAGCTATAGCTGCACCGGGTAATGCTAATAATAACCAAGCTGATTCACTTGAGGCCCTTTCTGAAAGAGCGGTGACCCATGGACCTAATGATCTTCCTGCCAATAAATAATCTTCCTGAGTTTTATTATATTTGAACGCTCTGATACCGATTCCTAGTAAAAGAGCTAGGTACATAATAAATATTAGACCAATCAAGCTCATCCTAAATAATCATCATAAGTAAACCCAATAAAATGCAATAAACTCCAAAATAATGAAACTTCCCTTTTCCTAGCAAGTCTAAAAGCCATTTTAAAGCCAAAACACCAATAAGAAATGAACTAAGTAATGCTGTAAGACCTATTGATATTGGAATAGAAAAGTTATTATACGAATCTATAAAAGTTAAAAACCCTGCTCCGCTTATTACTGGTATTGCCATCAAAAATGAAAATTTTGCAGCATCTTTCGCGTTGATTCCCATCAACAAAGCACAAGAAATAGTCATTCCACTTCGAGAAATACCTGGAGTAATTGCTAAAGCTTGAAAAAGTCCAATTAATATTGATGAAACAATATTATGTTTTTTATTTTTAGGTTTAAAAAAATAGGATAAAATTAAAATTAAACCTGTGAATAATAATGCTTTGCTTACAATAAAATAGTCATCGAAAAACAACTTAAAATAGTCTTTGAACAATATCCCCGCTATAGCTGCTGGAAGACTTGCAAGAAAAAGAAGAAAAATATACGATTGATTTTTTTTTGTTTTTAAATCAGAAAACAATAATTTTATATCATTTGAAAATACTACCAAAATACTTGCAAGAGTTCCAAGATGAACCAATACTTCTAATTCATTACCATTACTCTCAATTTCTAGAAGATGTTGCATTAAAACTAAATGCCCAGAACTGCTAACAGGCAAAAATTCTGTTAGCCCTTGAACCACACCTAAAACAATCGCTTCAATTAAGGTCATGCATCAAGCCTCATAGCTTATAATTCCTATCATTCGTCCAGTCTTTTCCCCATCCCTTCTATAAGAATAATAATTATTTTTTTTACAAAATGAACAATCACTGCTAATTTTTATTCTTTTTTTATTAAAACCAATTACACTTAATTCTTCAAAAGCAATCTTTTGTAGATTGACCATGAATTTCCCAGACCTTTTGGGTTTTATCGACCATGAAGGAAATTTATCTATTATATCCTTAGAGACCTCAAAACAACATTTTTGTATTGATGGCCCAATATAAATATCAATTTCATTAAATTTAATTCTATGGTCTGTAAATAAAATTGAGGTTCCCTTCAAAATCCCTTTTGTTAAACCTTTCCATCCAGCATGAACAACTCCATAAAATGACCGGTCTTGATGAGCAAAAAAAATAGGCATGCAGTCCGCGACTTTGATCAAACAAACAACTCTTGGATTGAAAGTAAAAACACCATCACAATTATGTATTTGTCCAGGTTTATTAGAAAAAACTACATTTTTTGAGTGAGTTTGATTCGGAATAAGAAGGTCTTTTTGATCAAATTCTTTAATTAAAGAAAAATCTATTTTATCTATATTATTTTGGATAAAAAACTTTTTCGAGAAAAATTTTATTTTTATTGATTTATTACTAATCTTCTGAAACATATAAAGTAAAATTTAAGGAATGTTTTTACGGTATAAATGCCCTTCAAATAAACCAATTACTTTTATTTTCTGATTTTGATATTGAAGAACCTGAACTGATCCATTTTTATTCTTTTTTGGTCCAGTAAATACAATAGTTGTATTTTCTCCAAAATAACCTTTTTGATTTCTTAGTTGTTGTGCTAATTGTTTTCTATTAAAAAAAGTACTTCCAACTACTTGTTCCAAAAATTTTACCTGCTCATATCCCATGTTGTAATAATTTATATTTGAATCATCTTTTTCATTAATAATAGTAGATGAAAGATCTGATACAACACGAAGACCCTGAACATGAGGACCGATTACTTTTTGATTTAATAGTTTCATATTTAACCAATTTTCATTTCCAAAAATATTTGTTTTTAAGTTGTAAAATGGCAATTGAGTTCCGATATATGTTAATTCATCTGCACCAATGGGAATATAAAGGGCTTGGATAGTTTCTAACTCTACCTTTAAAGAATCTTTTTTATCCATTTTCTCTTCATCATCAGTTGGTAAAGAAAAGAAATCCTGTACATCTACATCAAACAAAGCATCTAAGCTATCAATTTCTAAATTAATGATACCCTCTTGGATATTTTCATTAGGAATTAATTCCCAAGCCTTTTGCCTTATACTACTTAATTGCCTTGATAAGTCTAAAGGAGTTTCAACATACCATTCAATTGCAACAGGATTAACACCAAGCTGATGGCATTCTTGTATAAAATATTCAGTGTTTAATTTATTTTCACCATATCCAGGAGATAAAATAGCGATTGAAGTATAACCTAACTCATTTATCATTAAATGAGCAGTTTTTTCTGCTAATGTTTTCATAGATGGTGAAAGAAAGAATAAGTTTTCATTTAACGCAGGAATATTAGATGGAGCAAGCTTAGGAATTAAGATTGGAATTTCCAGCATTGAACCAGATAGTGCAAAAACTTCATCATTAGTAAGAGGACCTATAATTCCAGAAATTAAATTATTATTAAAAATATTTTTGGTAATTTGAAGAGCCTTAGCACCTAATCCTTCACTATCATAAATTAAAAAACGCATATTCGAAGATTGAAAAGATTCTGCAAGTCCTAACAAATAACTCTCACCTAATTTTTTATTAAAACCCGATAAAGGAATAATTACTCCAAAAGTATTGGGCCGATCTAAATTTTTATCTGCAGATTTTTTTAATTCCCCAAAAATACTTGAAAATTTTCCTGGCAAAAAATAAGTATCAATATCTTTAATCATAGATTTCATATTATAATTATCACCATTAAGCCATGACTGATAGCACCTTGCTAAATTAATTATTGCACGATTAAAGTTGTTTCTTTCTCGAAACAACATTCCTTCAATTTTTTCTTCAGACAACCCTAGTCCAATACAGTTATACAACCTTTGATCAACTTCATTCTTATATGCCAAATTATCAATTAGTTTTCGAGCCTTTAAATAATTATGAAATGCTGAAGTTATTTTACTTTCATTAAATGCACAATCCCCTAGAAGGGTATATATATTTACTTCGTAAGGAGAATTTTCATAATTAGCTAAAAGAGTTTTACATGTTCTTCTAGCTTGATCCCATAAGCCTTGTTGAACTTGGGATTTTGCTATGAAAAGTTGAGAAACAGGATCTCTATGATCCTTGTCTTTTTCAAGAATAATTCTAAAAAAATTTTCTGATAATCGAAAACGTCCTTCTTTATATAATTGAAGAGCTTCTTCAAATTTTTCATGTAATTTTTAGAAATTGCCAAAGAATTACAGAATACTATAAAATAAAATAAATATTTTTTTATTTTCATCACTTATGGATTATACATCAATACGCTTTTTAAATTAATTCGATCTAAAATTTTAATGATTGATATAAACTAATTTATCATATTCAAATTGATAATAGGTTTTTTTATTTAGCAAAAAGTATATCCATTGTTCGCTTACCCCATGACGACTTGAAGTACTATTAATTTTATCTGGATAACCAATAGCTATTCGAACCTGCCTAGAAGACATGCCAATATCTGCTTTTCTATTTTTGATTTTTCCATTAATTTTTTTCCCCCATTCAATAGGTAAAGGATCATTAGTGAAGTAATGATCTTTGATGCCCTCTCTTACTCCTTGCGTATTATATCGCACAAGACCATCTTCTCCATTTTCAGCTATGATCTTTAGCCATACTGGGTAACCATTATCCGAGTTTTGAAAAACAATAGCATCTTTTACATCAACACTTTGAAAAGGATAAAAAGCATTAGGAAATTCTGTAAGAAAGTTCTCTTCATCCCATACATTATTCAACCATATTTTTGTATTGATAAGCAGTTTTGCATTTTCAAAAGTTTCTTCAAAAACCAAAAAACTTGGTACAACATTGTTTTTATAGTTTCCATTTTTTTGAGAAATTTTGAAATATCTTCCTTTTTTATCTTTTATAATAATAAAACTTTTTTCATTTTTATTGTAAGACCCAATTATATTATAAGTCTTAGATCTAAATTTATAATATGGAATAAATCTTTTTGAAGAAAATTTAGAGAAAACTTTATTAAAACGGTGTTTCCCTTTGTAGGAATCTTCTAGATCTGCTATCCGGATAGATTGACCTTCCCAGTCATTAGGAATAATCTTGTTTTTTTGAAATTTTGAGCCAAAACAATTTATGAATAATATAAGCGGGAATATTGAAGAAATAAATTTTATAGATTGCATGTTATATAAAATTATTCAACAGGCTTCCCATCTTCCCAAACACCAACCCTTTTATCACCATTTGGATACGTAAAGGTTCCTTGTCCATGCATATTCCCATAAAGAAACTCACCAATGTACTTATTCCCATTTTTATATGTGAAGACTCCCAAACCATGTCGCTTACCATCTTTGAATTCTCCAATATATAAATTTCCATTTTTAAACGCATAGCTACCTTGCCCATTCATAATACCATCATCAAACATCCCTTCATAAATATTACCATTAGAAAATTCATATATGCCTTGACCGCTAATTTTATCATTATTCCACTCTCCGGAATATTTTCCTCCATCTGTTAAATTAAAAACACCAAACCCTTCCCTTTTTCCATTTTTGAATGCACCTTTATACCTATCACCATTTGAGAACTTAAACAAGCCATCTCCATTCAATTTACCATCCAAAAAACTTCCTTCACATTTACCACCATTTACAAATTCATAAATACCTTTTCCAATAATTTTATCATTTTCCCAAAACCCCTCATATTTATCACCATCAACAAATTCATATTTCCCAAAATTATGCTTCATATCGCTCTTCCAAGATCCTTCATATCTGTCACCAATTGATGAAATATAAATTCCATTTCCTTCTTTTTTACCAAGTTGCCAATCACCTTTATAATAGTCACCTATTGCAGTTTTGAAAGTTCCTTTTCCATGATAGGTGTTATTTTTAAAATAGCCTAAATACTCTATACCGTTAATAATAATAATTAATTTCCCATAACCTTCTTTTTTATCATTAGCCCATTCTCCATCATAACTATCCCCATTAGCATAAAGTATTTTTCCTTTACCATGCTTGAAATTATTTTCCAATCTCCTTCATATTTATCCTTGTTATTATAAAGAAGAACCCCTTCCCATTTTTAAAATTATTTTCCATTGTCCTTCAAAAATATTACCTTTAGAATCTGTCAATATTCCAAATCCATTTTTTGACCATTTTTCCATTCTCCTACATAATTATCTCCATTAAGATATCTCGGTGAACCTTTCCCAGATCTAATTCCTTTATCCCATTTCCCAATATATTGCTCACCATTCTTGAAGGTTGTTTTCCTTCTCCCTCCTTTGGTTTTTTAACCAATTCCTTCAAATGTATCACCATTAGAAAAAATCATTTTTCCTTGACCATCAATAACACCATTTTTCCATTCCCCTACGTATCTATCACCGCTAATAAAATCCATCTCTCCATAACCATTTTCTCATCTTTCAACCATTCTCCATCGTAATGTTCTCCATCACTGCTAACAAAAAGGCCCTTTCCTTCCCTATTATCCAGTTTCCAGTGTCCATCATATGTGTCTCCATTAAGATATTTAAACGATCCTTTTCCATGAAACTTGTCTCCTTTCCATTCACCAACATACCTGCTACCATTATAAAACAAGTGATCTGGATTAGCCAAAACATCCTTTTTGTTTCCTGCAAAGATATAAGTCCCTTTTCCAGATCTTTTATTGTTACGCCAGTTTCCAGAATAACGATGCCCTACATTATCCGTGAATGTACCTTCACCATGCATTGCATCATTTTTCCATTCTCCTACATATTTATTTCCATTTTTATCTGTGAAGGTACCTGTCCCATCTTTATTCCC
>JBJKZY010000035.1:0-29648 GCA_045568995.1 Fidelibacterota bacterium
CTTTGGAATCTTCACCTATGAGTCAAAAGGATTAGGTTTCAATTTTGGATACAGTATAGATTTAGTTAATAAAATAAAAGTCGGTGCTGTTATTCAAAATTTAGGGAAGATGTCTAAACTTCAAACTGATGAAATACTACTTCCCCAAAGAATATTAGTGGGATGTTCTAAAGAATTCGAATTTAATCATATCAAAAATACTGTCTATACTTCTTTAGAAAAAAATTCATTAATACCGAGTGCAAAGATTCACCTAGGAAATCATTTTAATTGGACTCGTTTTAATCTTTATTCTGGGGTCTCTTCCTCAAGAGATGTTTTGGAAAGTTCGATTGGTTTTGGGCTGATTTTAAGCCGATTTGAGATGGTGTATGGCCTTCGTTTTGGATCGCAAAACATTGGAATTCCTCAAATTATTTCCATTAGATTCTTAATGTCATGAGCAAATTTGATTTTAGGACTCCGTTAATTTACATACTCGTGGGTGTTATCCTCGTATTATTGGTTTTGATGAGGAAGATGGATGAAGGTAATAAAGAGCAAACATTAGAAAAAAGAATAGAGCAATTAGAATCAAAAATTGAAAATGTAAAAAATATTCAAAGAAAGAAACCCGATCAAAAATCACAAAATAAGCAAAAAAAACCTGTATTAAAGGGTAAAATAGCAATCATAATTGATGATTTTGGATATAGAAATGACTATGTAACAGATGGGTTTTTAGCTTTAGATGCTAATTTGACCTATGCAGTAATACCTGGCCACGAGCACAGCTATTTTTTTAGTGAAAAAGCAAAAGCAGCTGGTTTTGAAGTAATCGTTCATATGCCAATGGAGAACACCGGGAAAACATATGGAGAGGAAGCATTTGTTTTAAAAACGGATATGGATTCTGAAACCATTGAAAGAAGGGTGAAAAATGCCTTCAGTCAAATTCCTGCAGCGATTGGTATGAATAATCATCAAGGTTCAAAAGCGTCTGCAGATCAACGAGTTATGTCAACTATTGCTAGAACCTTGAAAGACAAAAATAAGTTTTTTGTCGATAGCAGAACAACTGTTGAAACTATTGGGGAGGAAACAATGAAAATTTTTGATGTACCTACCGCTAGTAGGAATGTGTTTTTGGATAATGATGATGATGAAGAAAAAATTACACAACAATTAATGAAGTTAGTAAAAAAATCAAAAGAAAACGGTTTCGCAATTGGAATTGGTCATGTAAAACCAAAGACCTTAAATGTCCTTGAAAAACATATACCTGAGCTACAAAAAGAAGGATATAAATTTGAATTTGTATCAAAAATGTTACACTAGATCTTATGGCTATATCTTGTAGGGTAACTCGTGGAGATTTTACCGAAAGTATACACGTAGCTTTTGCTGTTGCTGTAGGTAACAATGGTCAGATTCTTTTTTCCTCTGGAGATCCTCATTACTTAACTTGCATTCGATCTTCCTTAAAACCGTTCCAGGCAGCAGCTTCGATTAAAGCGGGTGCTGTGGATTCAGTAAAATTTAGTGAGGAAGAGATTGCACTTATGTGTGCATCTCATCAAGGAGAGCAAATACACACGGATACAGCTTTTTCTATGCTCCAAAAATTGGATCTAACTATTGAAGATTATGAGTGTGGCGTTCATGCCCCATCAGATAAAAAAACGCGTTATGATTTAGTTTTAGCAAACAAATCTATCTCGCCCTTGCATAATAATTGCAGTGGGAAACATGCAGGAATGTTGGCTCTGGCAAAAAAAATTGGTAAAGAAGTAAAAGGATATACTAAAAAAGACCATCCAGTTCAGAAGATCATTAATGATTATATTTGTGAAATTTCAGAATCTCAAGATATTCATTATGAAATTGATGGTTGTTCAGCTCCAGTGCCATTCTTTACGCTTGAAACTATTGCAAATATGTATCAAAAATTAGCGCTAGGGGAAAAAATAGAATTAAAAAGAGTTTTTAATGCAATGTCCTCTTATCCATTGCATGTAGGTGGTACTGATAATTTTGATTCTTCTTTTATTCAAGTTTTGGGTGGTAGAGGAGTTACAAAAGTAGGAGGAGAATCTGTAAGAGGTATTTCGATCAAAACTAAAAAACATGGGCCAATAGGAATAGCGATAAAGGTGCTAGATGGGAACTTTCGCGTTCTCCCCATTGCTACTATGAAATTACTTGATCACTTACAAATTTTAGAAGAAGAAGAAAAAAAACAATTAAGCCGTTTCAGTACTAAAATTTTAAAAAATCATAATAATTTAGAGGTGGGGAAAATAGAAGCATATATTGATTTTTAAATGAGACTTTTACTATTCATACTAACCGTTTGTTCTGCGAGTGCGTCAGATATTAGAGTTATGACTTATAATCTGCTCAATTTTTCAGATGATGACAATAGAGAAATGCATTACATTTCGATACTTGAGTCCGTTTTACCCGATTTGATTGTTGTGCAAGAAGTAGTGGGACAGACGGGTTTTACACATTTCCAATCTGATGTTCTTGATATTTTTGAAAATGGGCAATGGTCTGGTGCCCCATTCCTTAATCAAAGCGCTCAGCAGGATATAGCGCTATTTTTTAAGCATGATATTTTTAGTTTTATTAGTACTGGTGCTGTTGGTACTGCTCAATCCTCAGGGACAAGAGATGTTATAGAATGGACAATGGTTCATAATATGTCTGAAATTGAGTTCGCTATTTATGGTGTTCATTTTAAGGCTAGCTCTGGTTCCTCAAATGCTGAACAGAGGCTGGCAGAAGCAACAGTACTTAGACAGCATTTGAACAGTTTGTCCAATTCCTATTTTATAGTTGCTGGTGATTTTAACATATATTCGAACAGTGCATCTACAGAGCCAGCATTTAATATGTTGACAGGAGAAAGTGACAATAATGTGGGTAGACTTTTTGATCCTATAGATAGAATAGGGAATTGGCATAACAATAGTTCATTTTCTGATGTTCATACCCAATCTCCAAGAACTACTAGCTTTGGTGGTGGAGCCAATGGGGGTATGGATGACAGGTTTGATTGGCTTTTTGTGAGCGAGAGTATTTTAAATAATCAATCAAGAATGGTTTATGTTGATGATACATATACAGCTTTTGGAAATGATGGAAATCATTTTAATGATGCAATTAATTCAGGAAATAACTTTTCAGTTTCTGATCAAATTGCAGATGCTTTACATGATGCTTCAGACCATTTGCCTGTGTATATGGATGTTTGGTTTGATGACCTTGTTTTCACAGATCGAGGTATTGTGATAACCGAAATTATGGTAAACCCTGCTTCAGTATCCGATTCTTATGGTGAGTGGTTTGAAATTACAAATACAACAGACACAGCGATATCGCTAGATGGTTGGACCGTAAAAGATAATGATTCAGATATGCACTTAATTCAAAGTGAAAATCAAGATATAACTATTGATCCAAGTCAATTTTATATATTGGCTCGTAATGGAAATATGTCCTCAAATGGAGGTGTTGTCCCAGACTATGTTTATAGCGGTTTTTCTTTATCAAATACTGAAGATGAGATAATTCTTATGGATAGTGATGGAGCTATTGTAGATGAGGTTCAATATACTAATGAGTGGGATTTCCCCAACGGAAGATCTAAGGAAATACATGATGTGAATTCGGATAATAGCTTAATTGAAAACTGGTTTGCTTCTACTTTTTCTTATGGCTCAGGTGATTATGGAACTCCAGGTTATTCTTTTGAGGGAAGTTTAGAGTCTGAATTTCAATCAACTAGTCCAGATCAATTTATAGTACATAGTCTTTTTCCCAATCCGTTTAATTCATTTACAACGATTAGAATTTCTTCTGATAAAAGACAAAACATTGCTATCCAAACTTTTGATTTATTTGGGCGAGAATTGGGAAGAAAAAATAATATTTCTATTCAACCAGGGGTTACAGAGTTACAATGGGAAGGAAGAGATTATCCTTCAAGTATTTATTTTTTAAAAATAAGTTCATCCTCTTCCTTTTATTACAAAAAATTAATTCTAATTAAATAAATGTATTTCAAATTATTTCTATTTGTTTTTGCATTGCAATTGTTCGCGCAAGAAAGGAGCATAAGGAGGGTTCAAACAGCTTCAGATGAGTACGATAAATATACTTCGGTAGGTAATCTGGGTCTTACGATTACTAATTTTGGCATACTTGGTAATGGATGGAATCGTATGGAAGATGGCAGCATTAACCCATCGTGCCAATATAAACAGCAAACAGAAATTCTACGTGAACAAGTTGAACATTTTTCTTATTCAGGGCTTTGGGTAGGCGGTATTGTAAATGGAGAGAGAAGGGTTTCGACTTCTATCGTTGATGGAGTTTTTGAGTCTGGAAGTGAAGGATTTGAATTGTTTGCTAAATCTCCAATTGCAATTCAGTCTTCGATTTCATCTACAACTCAAGATTCTATGGCCCAGTATTACTCACCAGCTGCGGTGTCTCATCAAGATATAATAGTTCACTTTTCAGATTATGGTGATTCGTTTAGTGACGGCCAAGGGATTCCAAATCATAACCCATTAGGCCTTGATATCCGGCTAGAAAGTTATGCGTGGAATTATTCTTATGCAGATGCATTTGTTATACTGAATTATACTTTTAGCAACATATCTCAAGATACAATAAAAAATATATATACAGGAATTTGGGCAGATCCGTCTGTTGCAAATTTTAACTATACAGATTATTATACACCTGGGGGTGGTTTTACATGGTATGATAATCTAAATGTGTTTGATGAAACAATAGATAATGCAGGTTTTGCTAGAGATATAGCTGTTCAGTTTGACACAGATGGAGATGATGGTTGGGCTGAATCATATATAGGGATATCCATATTAGGCAGTTCTATTCCTTATCAATATTTAAACACTCACTATAACCAATGGGTTTGGACGAATTCTAGTAATAGTGATTATCCTGCCTATAGTATGCCCATAAATGATAGTGAAAGATATGATAAAATGTCTTCATCAGTTCCGAAAGGTACAGGACCTGAATATACATCTGAAGGGTATCCATCTGCAGAAAACAGTTGGCTCTTTTTAGTGTCAGCTGGTCCTTTGGGATCTGTACCTAGCATGGATACAACGAACTGGACGCTTCCTCCTGGAGATTCATGTAGTATTTCTTTTACTATTGTGTGTGGTCTTTGGTCTGATGGGTTTAGCGCAGATTCTCCTGGTAGAAGGAGCAACCTTCATGTGAATTATGATTGGGCACAAAAAGCATACGATGGTGAAGACAAAAACAGGAATAATCAACTTGATGAGGGTGAGGATGTGAATGAAAATCAGATTATTGATAGATATATTTTACCTGCTCCTCCTCCAGCTCCAAATATGCATGTACAATTAGAATCAAATAAAGTGACTTTGTATTGGCAAAATAACTCTGAATTTTTTAAGGATCCTATCAGCCAGGATAAAGATTTTGAAGGTTATAGGGTATATGGAGCAAGAAAAACAGACAATGAAGCATTAGGAGAGTTTTCCCTGCTTTTAGAAGTTGATAACGAAAATACTATTGGCTACAACACGGGGTTTTCTACTGTAGAAATAAGAAACGAGTATGGTGAAAAAGACAGCATTTTAATCGAGGATATTTATTATCACTATAAGTTTGTGAATGAAGGAATTAAGGATGGTTGGATCAATTATTACGCTGTGACAGCATACGATCAAGGAGATCCAGATGCAAATTTAGAAAGTTTAGAGAGTAGTATTTATTCAAATAGGGTATTTGTTTTTCCAGGAAAACCTGAAGCTGAAGAAAATCTTTGGAGTAGTATGCCAACAGTGTACCCTAACCCTTATAGAGGTCAGGCGGAATGGGATGGCTATGGTAGCAGAAATAAAATGTTATGGTTTCGTAATTTACCAAAAGAAGCCGAGATTCGTATTTTTTCCTTGGCTGGTGATTTGGTAGAAATTATTCAACATGATGATTCGTATAAAGGTCAGGATATTAGTAATATTGATGCACAAAAAAATCCTCTTATGTCTGGAGGTGAGCATGCTTGGGATTTGATTACGATGCATGATCAAGCAACAGCATCTGGCTTATACCTTTTTACGGTAGAGGATAAAAACTCAGGCCAAATTAAGGAAGGAAAGTTTTTAATTATTAAATAGCAGGGAGTCAATAATGAAAAAAAAGTTATTATTATTAATTATTTCAGGGTTATTTGCTAACTCTGGTGGACCAGGTCAGGGTTATGCTCATAACGCACCTAATATGAATAATTGTACCCAGTGTCATTCTGGGTCAGTTAACAGCGGTAATGGCTCTGTTACGTTTACCAATTTACCGGAATCGTATATCCCTGGAGAAACGTACTCTATAGGAGTAGAGGTGTCAGGAGATCATGAAAGAGGATATGGATTTCAAGCAATTGCTCAAAGTGGAGATAATGTTGCTGGTGAAATTTCTCTTAATTCTAATTCTTCTAATACAGAAATGACAGGTAACTACGTTCAGCATAGCGCAAGAACTACCTCTGGATCCTGGGTTTTTGATTGGGTTGCTCCTTCTGGTGATGTTGGTGAAATAACATTTAGTGCTTCTGGATTAGCAACAGGAGGAAACAATGGGAATGGAGGGGATGATATTTATACAGTATCATCCTCCATTATAGCTCAAACCCCTGCTGATTTTACAGGTTTGTTTTTTAGTGAGTATGGTGAAGGAAGTTCAAGTAATAAATATCTAGAAATTTACAATGGCACAGGTGATGTTATATCACTAGATGAGGTGGTTATTCTTGGTAACTATAACGGAAATCCTTGGAGCGAAACATTTACCTTCCAATCGGGTGCCACGATTGCAGTGGGAGATGTTTATGTTGTTGCTAGTTCTGATGCTGACCCTGCTATTATAGCATTAGCCGATGAAGTACATGCTTACGCAGACCCATGGTATATCACTGCATTCAATGGAGATGATGTTAGAGCTTTAGCCCAGGTAAATGGTGATGAAATCACAATAATTGATATTATTGGAACTCTTGATACAGATGGTGATGGAGTTTCTGGTGAGGGTGGAGATGATGACCCGGGAGATGGATGGGATGTTGCTGGGATTCCCAATGGTACTCAAAATCATACTTTAGTGAGAACTTCTAGTTTAGCTCAAGGAAATAGTGGAGATTGGGTCAGTTCTTCAGGAACAACCGAAAACAACTCTGAGTGGCATGTGTTTGATCAAAATACATGGGACTATTTAGGTTCTCATCCACATGAAATGTCTGAAGCTGATCCTTCTATTGAGATAGTCTCTCCTGAAGATGGTTCAACACTTTTTTCAGGTAATGCGACCATTGAGTTTTTAATGACTGATTTTACTGTTGATGAAGCTGGCGGAATGGATGCAGATGGACATATTCATTATTCGTTAGATGGTAATGATCCTGTAATGCATTATTCAACAGACCCAATTTCATTAACAGGCCTTTCAGAAGGAAACCATACGTTTTCTATATGGTTAGTAGATAATAATCACGCAGATTTAGACCCGTTTGCAGGTGATAATATAAGTTTTACAGTTTCAGATGAAGTGGTGGTTACTTCCATATATGATATTCAATATGTGGCGGATCCGGATGCGGATGATGCGAGTCCTTTAAATGGACAAGAGGTTACAATACATGGAGTAGTAACGGCAGAATTCTGGGGTTCCGATCAGTATCGTTATATGTTTGTCCAGGATGCCCAAGGTCCATGGAATGGAATCGTATGTTTTGAGTATGATGGGTGGAACAACTTTGGTTGGGTAGACGTTAGTGGGGATGCCCATACCGGTCCTGCGGAAGGAGATGAGGTAACTCTCACTGGAACTATTGAAGAGTATTATAATCTTACTGAATTAGTTAGCGTATCATCTGGAGTTGTTCATGGAGAAGCAGATGACATGATTGAACCTTCACTTATTGCTGTGTCTAATATGGGCGAAGCTTATGAAGGATGTTTGGTTGCATTTGAGAATATAACGGTTTCTAATCCTGATCTTGGTTACGGCGAATGGGAATTTAGTAATGCAGATGGTGCGGCTCGAGGTGATGATAAGTGGGACTATTATTATTTTCCTGGAGAGGGCCATGAGCTTGCTTATCTTGAAGGTGTAGTTGATTATAATTTTAGTAATTATAAGTTGCAACCTAGGCTTGCAAGAGATGTGGTAGAGCAAGGCAATACAAGAATTCAACGTGTTCAGCAGGTTCTTTATAGTGACCTAATGAAAGCTAGTGAAGATGCAGCTTCGGATACCTCTTATATGTTGAATGAGACAGTGACTTTAGAAGGCATTGTTACTATGCCAACAGGTTTGAGTTATGCAGGAGCAGGAGTGAAGTTTATTTTTGCAGATGTTAATGGTGGTCCTTGGAGTGCAATACTTTCCTATGACCCTGACAGCTCGGCATTTCCAACTTTATACGAAGGTGACCTTATTCAAGCAACTGGGTATGTATACGAATACACTACAGGTCCTGCAAATATGACGGAACTGTTTATTACAGAACCAATTAACATTATTGATTTTGAACAACCAATGCCTGTTGTAGATACGGTAAATACAGGTCATTTACGTTGGCCTACGGAGGCAGAACAGTGGGGGAATGTTATGGTACGAGTAGAAGATGCGATGGTTGTTGGCAATGATTTTCAGTATGAAGTATTTGCAGTTGATGATGGTTCTGGATCTGTTTTAGTAGATGACGATTCAGACAGCGTTGCTGCTTATTTTGAACTGGTTGGTCCTCCACCGGTTGGTTCTCTTTTACAATCTATGGAAGGATGGTTGTATCATCACTATGGAAGCTATGAGGACTCTACCGCTTATAAGTTATGTCCTCTTTATGAAGATGATTTAGAATTTGGAGCGGGCCCACCCTCCATTTCAATGCTTTCAAGAGTCCCTTGTGCTCCAACTTTAAGTGATAGTGAAGTGGAAGTCTCCTGTGTGATTATGGATAACTCCACTATTCAAGAGGCGTTGGTACATTATTCAGTAGATGGAGGTGATTACCTTTCTGTTTCTATGACATCAGATGGAGATTCAACGTTTACTGGAGTAGTGCCTGTTTCTGGCGGAAGTACGGTATATTATTATATTACTGCTACAGATGATGGAGCAGATCAGGCAGAGCCAAAAACTAGCATATATCCTTACGATATGGATCATGATCAACTTGGATTTCATGTCACAGATGAGTTGACTGTTGAAATAGTTCAAGAAACTCCTTGGCCTTCTGGTAACACACTCTACGAAGGTTGTACGGTAACTCTAACTGGTGTTGTCACTGCTGATACTGCTCAATATGCAAGTGGTTACAGTTCTTACGCTTTACAGGATGGTGATGGCCAGTGGGATGGAATCATTTTTGATTTACCTCTTGATGCTATGGAACCAGTTGTCATGACTCGAGGAGATGAAGTAACTGTAACGGGACTGATTACAGATAATGATCCTGATTGGACATTTAAATTTGGTGGAAATACTAGGTTGATAAATGCATCTGTTGAAGTAGGTTCGGCAGTAGGAGAGCCTGCGCCAACCGTTGTAAGCTGCGAAGATGTACATCAAGTCGCTGATGAGGTAGAGTCTTATGAAGGTGTTTTAGTTCAACTGAACAATGTTACTATCTCTGCCGTGAATGATTTTGATTGGGCGGTAACAGATGATACAGGTTTTGAGGCTTTACTTGACGATGATATGGCTAATATGGCAGCGAATAATATGATGAGTGAATTATCAGAGGGAGAGATGTTAGATCAGATTATGGGAATCTTTAATTATAGTTTTGGTACCTATAAGATTCAAATCCGTGATGTTGCTGATCTTGGAACTACCATGGGGTTTGAGGATGATGTGAATACAAATCCTTATGAATATGCACTTCATGAGAATTTTCCAAATCCTTTTAATCCTGAGACCCAGATCAGGTTTTCAGTTGGAGGTGAGGAATCTGTTAAGCTAATCATATATGATATGATGGGTCGCCAGGTTCAGACGCTTATCAATGGAGATTCGTTTTCTGCTGGGTACCACATTGTGAACTGGAATGGTCTGGACTCTAAGGGGCAAAAAGTTCCATCTGGTGTCTACATATACCGGATAAAAGCGGGTAGCTTTATTGCAGATAAGAAAATGTTACTTGTAAAATAAAATAAAATAAAATGGGGCAGGTTAATTCACCTGCCCCTAATACTTTAGTTAAAAATTCTGAATATAAACAAACTAGTATTATTTTTTTTTATTCTTTCTTGTAGTCGATGGGATTACGAGAATCAATCTATGTCTATTGGAGCAAGTGCTCCGGAAACATATTTATCTCTGGTTGCATTAGACACAATCTATGCTACTATCGACTCCTCTGGTGCAACGTATTATGCTATTGATGAAGACCCAAGCAGTAATTTTTTATGGGATACTCTTGAAAATGCACTTACCACAATAACCACCAGTAGACAAGAATTACATTGGTGGGGAGAAGATTTGGATGGAAATATTGAAGGATATTATTATAAATGGAGCAGTGATACTGGTTGGAGTTATACTGAATTAGAAAATGGAGTTTTTTATGTTCCTATACGATCTGAACTGGATGTTTTTTCTTTTGAGGTAAAAGCGATTGATAATTTTGGAAATGAAGACCCAACTCCATCAAAGCTCACATTGCCTATAAAAAACTCATCTCCTGAAATTTCTTTTCGCTACCGATCAAATCCTATCATTGCAGATATCGGAGGAGATACCTCTTTTACTTTCCCAACCAGGACTTTTGTATGGGATCTTTACGATCAAGACGGAAATGAAACCATTACAGATGTGTATTATTCTATCGATGATACATGTAGCTCATGTTGGGTTCGATTGGATGGAGATGTAACAAGCATTACGCTTAATAGTTTGGAACCAGGAGAAAGAAAATTTTTTGTTAAATGCAGAGACATAGCCGGATCTGAAAGTGAAATTATTCATTTTCCTGATTCTATTGAAGAGACCACTGCACAAGCATGGTTTGTAAAACCTATACAAGGGGATGTATTGGTCGTTGACGACTATCCATTGGATAATGCTAATAACGCCTTATCTTGGTATGTCGGAATGATGGATACTTTGGTGGGAGAGGGTCAATACTCTTATTGGGAGATAGGAGACGAGTTGCCTTTTTCATCATCAGATGTATCTGCCAATTTAAATTATTTTGATCATGTAATATGGTATACAGCGTATAATAATACAGCATCTGCTAATGATACATATAACAGAGCCGAAGCTAGTCTAGTGAATTTCATTATGAGTGGCGGCAATTTATTTATAAACCCAATTGATTTTGAAGATACAACATTTACATGGTTTCCTTTGGATTCACTTGTTACTCTTAACCCCAATGGCCGTTTATTTCCAGGTACGGTAATTGAAAGTCCTGTTGATTCGAATTTGAATCTTTCGATTTCTCATCTTGTATCTGTGAAGGTAAAAGGTTTTTGGCCAGATGCATCGGAATTTGAGAATGTACAGACTATTTACCAAATGCCAGTGCCTGAGGGAAATCAACCTTGGTCAGGAACTCCTACGGTTTGTAGTATAGGACAGTATAGAGTGTCTCCAATTGAGCTATCCGGTAAGGTAGTAATAATGACTCTTCCTTTGCATGACGGATACAGACCAAAGCTTCAGGGTAACGGTTCTGTTATTAAACTATTCCAATATCTATTAGATAGCGAATTTACCCCATGAAATATTTTGTCAATATCTTGTTGCCAGTTATTCTTTATTCGCAAAACACAGGAGTCATTTCTGGTAAAATCACTGATCTGAAATCAGGTGACGAGATGCCTGGAGTTAATGTAATAATTAAGGGTACATACTATGGAGCCTCTTCTGGTATCCAAGGGAAGTATCGCATTAATAATATTTCTCCTGGGAGTTATGATATTGAAGTATCTATGATAGGCTATAAAGTGATACTCAAAACTGGTGTAATGGTGAAAAAAGATGAGGTGGTTACGCTTGATTTTTCAATAGAAGAAACAGTATTAAGTTTTGGTGAAGACGTTGTAGTAATGGGAAAAAAACCGCTTTTTGATATAGATGAAACTGCTTCTGTTTCTAGAGTTAGAAAAGAAGAGATTGAAACAAAAGTTGTGTCCAGTGTTGAGGACATTCTTTCTGAACAAATAGGTGTGACCACGCAGGATAATGAAATACACATAAGGGGAGGGAGAATCGATGAAAGTATGTTTATTGTAGATGGGTTTTCTGTAAAAGATCCTTTGTCTGGTTATTCAGGAAATCTTTTTGTTAACGCTGATGCGATTGAAGAATTAGAAATTGTTACAGGTGGTTATAGTGCGGAATATGGACAGGCAATGTCAGGGATTATCAATATAAAATTAAAGGAGGGTAGAGATCGTTATGAAGGTGCTTTTAAATATTCCAGTGACAGACTATTAAAAGATAATTTTAATTCTGATCGAATAGAGTTTAATTTTGGCGGTCCAGATATGTTTTTTGAAAAAATACCGAAATTTCTGGGGAAAGATTTACCGGGCAGTTTTTCTTTTTTTCTTAATGGTTATGGTAAAGTTTATGATGGCAATCTTCCTGTTGCATCTTCTTTACATCCGCATCGATATTGGAGTATTCCTTTTATATCTGAATCTACATCAGATAATATTGTGAAAAAATTAGCTGCGAGAGAGAATAATGATTGGCATCTTTTATATAAATTAACTTGGTTATTAAGCCCGAAGAAAAAACTATCTATTTCTTATGATGCTTCTACAAATATTAATCAAGGGTATTTCATGCCCAGGGCATTTTCCTCAACATATTTCCCTTATCGTTATCAAAATATACTGGATAATTATAATACCATTACAAGAGATACTAGGTTAATGAATCTAAATTGGACTCATACGCTTTCGACTCGTTCTTTTTATGAATTAACAGTTGGGAAATTTTCTACTATGGAACACAGCGCTGTTCAAGATTTGCATTGGAGTGAATATCAAGAAAGATTAGATATTGAGCCAATTAATTATAGTCTTGATGATACTCAGTTCGATGGGAATGTGCAGATTACTTACGGAGATGAATTTTATGATACTGGTTTTGCACCTGAGTGGTATGATTTATCTAGTGAAAATACAAGAATGGATTTTGACTGGACTCTTCATACGAAAAATAATCATAAACTTAAGTCTGGGTTTGAGCACACTATTACGGATATTCAAGTCTTAGATATAGATGAACCTTGGAGTGGTTCTTCAGGGTTTGGAGCTAATTACGATAGTTACAATGCGAAAACTTTTTTTGGAGCATTTTACCTACAAGATAGAATAGTATTTGAAGGGATGACTCTAAACCTTGGTATTCGTACGGACTATTGGGCTCCTGGTAGATATGTTGAAGAGGCGATGAGTGACACAAATAATATTATTATTACTAATAGCGCTCGTCAATTATTTAAAGAGGAAACATTTGACTTACCATGGTTTGGTGATCCGTATAAAATGAAGGCACGGTTAAGTCCTCGTTTTGGAATTTCGCATCCAGTAACGGATAATGATGTTTTATATTTTTATTATGGTCATTTTTCTCAATTACCTACTTTTCAATATGTGTATGCAAAAATAAATTCTAAGGCACAGTCTACTTACCAGGTTTTTGGAAACCCTAACCTAAACCCAAAGACAACTGTACAATATGAGATCGGAGTTAAGCATCGTTTTAGTGAAGATCAGGTAATGGAGCTAAAAGCGTATTGGAAGGATATGTTTGATTATGAGACGTCTCAAACAATTCGACCTTCAAACCCTAAATATGCTCATCTATCCTTTAATATGTATTTCAATGCTGACTATGCGAGATCTAGAGGAATCGAAGCAATCTTAAAAAGTAGGCTTTTTACAAATTGGTATTTGGATCTGAACTTTAATTATAGCATTGTCACGGGTAAGAGCTCCTCTCCTTTAGATAATTTATTGGTGCAAGCAGGCCAATTATCTGAAAAACCACTGGGCGAAAATTATATGAGCTGGGATAGGCCACTCCATATGTTTGCGAATATTTCGTATTCACATCCAAGTATGTGGGGTATTTCTGCTAGGTTGGAGTATGAGTCTGGACGAAGATATACGAGATCTATCCAGGATACAACTATCACGATAGGAGATAAACAATTCTACGATGGACCAAGAGAGGATGATCGTCCGTATGCTTTTTTAAGTGACGCTGCAAAAAACAATATTGATATCAAGGTTTATAAAACCATCAACCTAGGTCAGTTTAAGCTCAAAACGTATGCAGAAATAGAGAATGTATTAAATGATATTACTCCTAGACGGATTAACCCTTATACCGGGAGGGGTTATGGCCAAGGTGAAATATACGGTTATAGATTATTAAATAGCCCAAGTCCAAATGAAGACCCATCTCGCTACTCTAGACCGCGATCTATGGAGATAGGAATACAGTTTATTTTCTGATGATATATATTGTTCATATTATTTTAGTTATTGTCTCATTTTTATCATTTGGTTGGAGTCAGACACTATTTCCAATTCTTGGTGGACAGCGAGCAGGGACATCCGTTTTTACGTTTTTAAATATTGGCGTTAGTGCTAGGGCTACGGGAATGGGTGAAGCTGTTGTTGCGCTAAATCAAGATGCAACGAGTATACACTATAATCCTGCAATCGTTGCTCAACTAGATCAGACGGAAATCTCTATTTCTCAGATACAATGGCCTGCCGATATTTTTTATGATTATTTTAGTTTATCTCATCGTCTAAAAGGACGTCACTATGTAGGCTTGAACGGTGGAATTTTACATATGAAACCTATGGTAGAAACTACTGAGTATTTTCCGGATGGTACTGGAAACTATTTTTCTTATCAAGATAGGTTTTTAGGGGTGACCTATGGAGCAAAAATGACAGACCGGTTTAGCTTTGGAGTAACCTTAAAATATGTTGCTGAAGATTTAGCAGAGTATAAAATGAATGCAATGTTAATGGATGTGGGAACTTTTTATTGGACAGGGTACGGTTCTCTCCGCTTTTGTGCAAGTCTTTCCAATTTTGGAAAACAGATTGCACCGAAAGGTGATTATATGAAGAAGATTCTAGATCAAAACTCTGGGAAAGAGATTGAACAAAAAACAGATTTTGAAAAGTTCTCTCCTCCAACTCAGTTTAGGGTTGGAGCGGCAGTAGACCCTATTATGAATAAAGAACATCTTTTTACTATATCTACACAGCTTAACCATCCGGTTGATAATGCTGAGTATATTGTAACTGGATTAGAGTACTCTTTTATGAGAATGTTTTTTATAAGAAGTGGATATAAATTCAATAAAAATGAAGAAAATTTTACAGCGGGTGCTGGATTATTTATTCCGTTGGGAAGGTTTAAACTGCGTGTGGATTATGGTTATGCAAATTTTGATCATTTGACAGATCCAAATCGATTTAGTATTGGGTTTTCATTGTGACTGTTCTTTTAAGATATACATATTTTTTATTATCTGTTTTTCTTTGTTCATGTATGGATAGATTTGTAATTCCTGAAAATATTCAAAATTTGGAATCAGAAACATTTGGTGCCGGAGATACAACTTATTTACTGATACAACCAATTTGGAATAGCAGCAGGGGAATTGAAAAACCAGTAGAAATTTCTATTGCTCAGGATGGTAGAATCTTTGTTGCAGATGAGAGTCAATTTTCCATTTTAGTATTTGATCAAAGCGGAAGCCAGCCAGAGGGTTTTCAAGATTTACGGAATCTTGTTGATAATAATAATATAGATATTGCACCAATCGATGTAGATATAGATAAAAAAATGAATGTGTTTTATATAGATGGTTCGCAAAGAATATTTGTGTGGAATCAATATTGGAATGAAGTTGGTATTAGTAAAGTTATAACAAGTGCTACATTCATTCACTCTCAAACCGGAGCGGATACCACAGTTAGCGCAGGAACAGATTTCTGGCTCTCGCTACTTAATGATAGCGATTGGGGAATTATTGATAGTGAGATGACTAGTGATCAGGCATTGATTGATTCTTTGATGCATCCTCATCTTTTTTACGATGGGGCCAATGAGATGAATGTATATCTAGATACATACTACCAATCAGACTCTAGTAGGTTTACAGCCTTAACTGCTCCTTCGGATGAAGAGAATATGATATTTGTTACGGATAATTATGGTGGATACAATAATCAATATAGAATTGTTCAGATAGATTTTTTTAGATCTTTACTTCTTGAGCTTTCTGGAGGAGATATTGTATGGGCATATACAGGTCGATATGGATCTACTGTTAAGGGTTATGGTACGGGAGCAGGAACGGTAAATAGGCCTTCAAGTATTGATGTCGACTACCAAGGGAATTTATATTATACTCAAGATGGCGACTATTTTCCAATACATATGATATCTCCAAACCTAGGCGGAGATTTTGCAGTATACACTTCTGGTTTTCAACCAGAAGCCGATGATATTATGAACCCCGCATGGTTTTTACACCCGGTAGATATTGCTGTAGATAATAATAGAAATAGCTATATTGTTGACCAACAGAACTCTGATATTACGGTCTTTAATTTCAATGGATCTTTTTTTAAAAAGGCAGGATATATAAATGAAACGGAGAAAGTTATGAACAAGCCTGTTGCCATAACAGTGGATAATAAAGGTGTTGTCTACGTTTGCGATAGTGCGAATGGTGCAATTTATCGATATAAACTTTCTAATTCTTTGGATGAAGATTTAAACCCAGAAGAATAATGAAATTTCCTCTTTTCATTATCTTACTTTTTCCAATTCTATTTTCCCAAAGCTCTCAAGATATTATTTATGTTAAATATTTTGAATCAGACTTTAACTTTAAATCTGATTTATCGATGCTATCAACAGACCGAAGAGGTAAAGCGCATTTAGCAGTAAGTTATAATTCTATGAATCAACCCATAAAGATAGATAGGGTATCTTCCAGCGGTGTTACTCAAAAATTAGAAATGCTAAAATATGATGTAAGCGGAAAAATGACGGAAAGAGGTGAATACAATCAAGACATGCAATACTTGCATTTGACAGCCTATGGAGAGGACGAAGAATGGAGTAAAGAATATAGAGATTGGCGCTACAAGGTCAATGAGCCATTAAGCTTTAGCGATCAGCAAACGCATTTCACATTTTATGATGGTGTAGAAGTAAAACAAATCGTTTTTCAAACTATTGATGGGCAAAAGTATGGTCAGATAGAATTGGATTATGATTATTTAGGGTATCTAGCAGAAGAAAGATGGAGGGATTTACCATCAGCAAGAGTTATTCGTAGGTTTAAATATAAGTTTGATATTATTTATCATGGTGAAGAACCAAGCACAGTGGTTCAAATATGGGAATTTGGATATGATGGAGATCTTCTTTCAAGTGTTGCCGTAGATATGGCTCCGGCAGATCAATTGTATCTCAGGCCTCCGCCTAGATCTCATAATACACTAGATGAAGTGGATATCATTGCAAAAGAAATTAAAGAGAGCAGAATATTGGTTCCTCAAGGAGGGTTTATACCAAAAACAGAGTGGGACGTTCTTTTGCTCGTTAATGGAGAACAATTATTTGTTGATTATTTTAATGTTTCAGATAATGGTATACAATTCAGGATGGAAGATGAAGATGATCTGCTTACTTTACCTTTACATCGTGTACGTACTTTGACCTCACGGATGGGAGATGTAATTTATCCTAAACCGATTCAATACAAGAGATAATGAAAAAACAAATAATTATAGTCTTTATTGCGATTATTCATTTGTTGAAAGCGCAAGAATATCCTCCTCCAACGGATCTAATCAGTGTTCCAACTGCAGGCACATTGATGAGAGGTAGCTTTTCAATGGATATGCGAATTCAGGATCAAGGAGGGTTGATTCTTGGTCTAAGCGCTGGAATAACAGATCGTTTTCAATTTGGAATGTCTTTTGGTTCTCCGAACTTAATAGGTGATGATAGTTTAGATTGGTACCCTCGACCCGAGGCAAAATTAAAGTACTTAATTCTTGATGAAAATTTGTCTATGCCTGCTTTTGCTGTAGGTCTAAACACGCAGGGATTAGGGGACTATTGGGCGGAAGACACATTGCAGCGTTATGAAATAAAAGCGTTGGGATTGTATGGAGTAATGTCTAAAAACTGGAAATTTATACTTGGAAATATTGGTTTACATGCAGGTATGAACCATAGTTTTCTTGAAACAGAAGATGGTGATAGCGATCCTAATTTATTTTTTGGATTAGATCTCGAATTCAACCCCGAGTTTTCTTTTTTGTTAGAGTATAATAGCGCTTTAAATGAAAATGGAATGACAGCACGAACTATGTCTATTAGTAAAGGAGGATATCTCAATGCGGCATTTAGATGGTCTTTTGTAGAGTCCCTTCACCTTGAATTACATTTAAACAACTTATTGTTTGATGATGAAAAGGTTGATTATTTTAAAAGAGAATTAAAAATTACTTATATAGAGTATTTTTAAGGTCTATCAGTGAAAAAAGTTTTTGCATATATTTATTTGTTTCTTTCTTTGCTTGTAGCTGAGACTGGATCTTTAGAAAAAGGAGTTACTTTTTATGAGGCTCGTTCAGAGGGTGCAGTTGGATATAATGTAAAGCCTCTGCAGATAGAGAATGCAATAAAACAATTTAAAAAAGCAACTGCAGATTCGGAGTTAGATGCTGGAGTGTATTTAATGCGGAGCTATTATTTCCAAGGAAAGTTTATAGCAAAAACGGATGATGAGAAAAAGAAAGTATTTAGTAAAGGAAAAAAATTAGGTGAAAGATTAATCAGCTTATATCCAAACTCTGCTGCTGCTCGATATTGGTTTTTGGTGAATCTTGGAAGTTGGGCTGAAATATATGGGGCCATGGCAGCAGCAAAAGAAGGTGTTGCTGGTCTTATGAGAGATCATGCAAAAAAAATTATTGAGATTGATCCAAACTATTCAAATGGTGGAGGGTATTTCATGCTTGGTGCGGTGCATTTCAAGTCTCCGTATATACCATTTATATTATCATGGCCAGATAATGATCTTGCAGTTAAGAATTTAGAAAAGGCCTATAGCATTGGAGATTCTACACCTTCACAGACTGTTTACTTAGCTCGTGCATTTTATAAAAATGGACAGAGAGATCAAGCAAAATCTTATTTACATAGTCTATTAAAACAACCGTTTTCGCTAACGGAAAAGGTCGAAGATTTCGACCAACACGAAATTGCTAAAAGTTTATTAGAAGAATGGAAATGAAGCGCCTTGCATTTTTAAATCTTTTTGTTTCTTTAGTCTTTGCTCAAGAAAGTCCAAATGTGTATTGGAATAGCTTGGCTACAGATGTAACAGTTGGTGTTCCTTTAGTAGATGATCCTACTCTTATTGGTGGGAGAGTTCAAATAAAAGTTAGCTTTAATGGTGAAAAATCATATGAGGATTTGGGGGAAGTTTTTACAATTGAAAAGAGCGATATTGATGATTTGAAGAATGTTTCTGTCTCTGCCAATATTTTTGAGGCTATGCCTGGATTTAGTGAAGGAGGGGAAGCTCAATTTATTGCGAAGGTTTGGGACAGAGCAGGAAATAGTATAGAGGGTGCTGTAAGCGATAGCGTTTTGAGTATAGATGAAACGGTTCCAACATTAGTTTCACTAAAAAACATATCTTCTAATGAAAAGAAGAATCTTGCAATGCAAGGTGATTCAATCATTTTTGATCTTATCACCAGTGAGCCTATAAAAAAACCAGAGTTTGAGATAAATGGTGAATTATATAATGATGCAGCTGTTGGGGTTGAGAAGTCCTGGAAGTTGATCTATGCAGCTGATGAAGCAGACGATGGTCCAATTACATTCGAAATCAACTTTATGGATTTGGCAGGTAATCCGGGTGTTCCAATTACAGTTGCAACAGATAGTTTGGTTGTTACTATGGATGGCACATTACCAGAGATAAATGAAGTTAATTTGTCTTCAAATAACCCTTATGATAAATCATGGGCGGTAAAAGGAGATTCATTGTTTCTTCAATTTATTTCATCTGAAGAACTTAGAGATATAGTTGCTAAGGTAAGTAATGTAGAAACAAAAATATTAAAAGAAAAAGATTTAAAGTTCGTTTTTTATCATGTTTTTACTGAATCTGACTCTGAGGGAGTTGTCCCTATTAATCTCAGTTATAAAGATTTAGCAGGTAATATTGGAGATTTAATAGATGAGACATCTGATGACAGCGAGGTGAATTTTGATATGACTCCTCCAGATCCTTTTAAAGTAGAAACGGTTGGTTCGTTGCAAGGGGAACAAAAAAGCAATAAGAAAAAAGAAAAAAGTGGTAAAGACAAATCAAAATCAGAGGATTCAACAGAACTAGGTTTAATTCCAATAATACTTTTATCATTTTTTAGTCTTACAGTATTAGTAGTTCGTATTGCTAGGTTTATTATTTTTAGTAAATCTGGACAAGCAGGCTGGAAAGCGCTAGTCCCATTTTTTAATTTATTTATTTTTACAAAAATCGCATCCAAACCAGTTTGGTGGATTGTGATTTATTTACTGTTTCCAATCGGTTTTATTCTTTCTTCATTACAGATATCGAAATTATTTGATAAAAAAATATTTTTTGCTGTTGGTTTGATACTGTTACCAATTATTTTCTATCCTATGCTAGCTTTTGGAAGATCATCGCTAAACACAACACAATCATAATTTTTAAAATTTTAGATACATATGACTACATTTGAAAAGAAACGAATTTTAGTAACTGGTGGAGCAGGATTTTTAGGGTCACATTTATGTGAAAAGCTCATTGAAGAGGGAAATGAAGTAATTTGTTTGGACAACTATTACACTGGATCCAAGAACAATATTTCTCATTTAATGAGTAATGAAAACTTTGAACTATTGCGCCATGATATTTGTTTCCCGCTATATGTAGAGGTTGATGAAATTTATAATTTGGCATGTCCTGCATCTCCAATTCATTACCAGTATGACCCTGTACAAACTACCAAAACCTCAGTTCACGGATCTATTAATATGCTTGGTTTAGCAAAAAGACAGAATGCTAAAATCTTTCAAGCTTCAACATCTGAAGTTTACGGTGACCCTGAAATTCACCCACAAAATGAATCTTATTGGGGACGAGTAAATCCAATTGGCCCTAGATCTTGTTATGATGAAGGAAAAAGATGCGCAGAAACCTTATTTTTTGATTATTATAGACAGCATAAGTTAAAAATTAAAATTGCTAGAATATTTAATACTTATGGACCAAGAATGCACCCCAACGATGGTCGTGTAGTTAGTAATTTTATTATTCAAGCTTTGACAAATAAAAATATAACCATTTATGGCGATGGGAAACAGACTAGGAGTTTTTGTTTTGTTGATGATTTGATTGGTGCAATGTCTCTAATTATGAATACTGATGATGATTTCACTGGTCCAATGAATATTGGCAACCCTGATGAATTTACAATCCAAGAAATAGCTGAAAAAATTGTTAAGCTTACCAATTCAAAGTCAAAAATTGTTTTCAAGCAACTACCAGAAGATGATCCAAAGCAACGAAGACCAGATATCTCTATTGCAAAAGAAAAAATAAATTGGGAACCAAAGGTTGGCCTAATCGATGGATTGAAGCAAACAATTAATTATTTTGAAAAAATTCTATAGTTTTAATATCTTGTGCGCGTAGTAGAAAAAATACAGGAAGTCTCACCGAAAATTTTAGTAGTCGGTGATATTATGTTAGATCGATTTATCTTTGGTAATGTTAATCGAATATCTCCTGAGGCACCTGTTCCTGTTGTTCGTTCTATGGAAGAAAAATTCAGTCTTGGAGGATGTGGAAATGTTTTAAGAAACTTGATAAGCCTGGGGGCTCAGGCTTCTATTGTGAGTTTTGTAGGAGCAGATCAGGCTGGTAAAAAAATTAAACAGGATTTAAAAAAAAAAGGTATTCACACTAGACATATAGTTGAGTCTAAATCTGCTCGGACAACTGAAAAAATGAGAATAGTTGCGGAAGGTCAGCAACTTGTTCGAGTGGATTGGGATGCAAGTAATTTAACTGAGCAGAATTTAAATCAAGTACTAAAACATGTTTCTAAAAAGATAACAGCGGTGGACGGAGTTATCATAAGCGACTATAATAAGGGGTTATGTACTGAATTAGTAATAAAGGAGATTATTAATAAAGCAAAAGAATTACACATCCCTATCTTTGTTGATCCCAAAGGCAAAAAATGGAACAAATATTATGGTTCTTCTGTAATCACTCCGAACATTAAAGAAGCTGAAGATGCTTTAGGGAAGTTATTGAAAAGCGATGGTGATGTTGAAAAAGCTGGAATGGAAATATGTAATGATTTAAGCTTAGATGCATGTCTTATTACAAGAGGGCCAAATGGGATGTCATACATAGGTAAAGATACAAAATTCCACATAAGTTCTGAGGCTAAAGAAATTTATGATGTTAGCGGTGCTGGTGATACGGTAATTGCATCGTTTGCTACAGGAACATTAGCAGGGTTTGATTCTGAAACTGTAGCCCGATTCGCAAATAAAGCAGCTGGAATTGTGGTTGGTCATATTGGTACTACTGCAATTACAATTCCAGAATTAAAAAAAGATAGCAATTAAAAACATGTTATGAAAAAAGTTGCCTTAATTACTGGTGTTACAGGACAAGACGGTTCCTATTTAACTGAAATTTTATTAAGAAAAGGATATGAAGTACACGGTCTTGTAAGGAAAAGCAGTAGTTTTAATACAAGGCGGATAGATCATATAATCGAAGACAAAAAGTATATTGATTCATTCTTTTTTCATTATGGAGATCTTATAGATCCTTCCAGCTTAAATCGATTATTGGAAAAAGTAAAACCCCAAGAAATATATAATCTTGGTGCGCAAAGCCATGTTAAAGTATCATTCCAAATTCCTGATTATACTACTCAAGTGGATGCATTGGGAACTTTAAGATTATTAGATGCTATAAGAGAAACTAATATTGATACTAAATTCTATCAGGCCTCAACTAGTGAGCTCTTTGGTAAAAATAAAGGAATACCTCAGAATGAAGAGACCCCTTTTTATCCAAGGTCACCATATGGAGTAGCTAAACTATATGCATATTGGATAGTTGTTAATTATCGAGAAGCGTATAATGTTTTTGCTTGCAATGGGATATTGTTTAATCATGAATCACCAAGAAGAGGTAAAACATTTGTTACAAGAAAAATTACTCAGGCTGTATGTAAAATAAATCAAGGGTCTCAAGATGTTCTATACCTTGGTAATCTTGATGCAAAAAGAGATTGGGGGTATGCCCCTGAATACTGCGAAGGGATGTGGAAAATGTTGCAACAAAACAACCCCCAAGATTTTGTTCTAGCAACCGGTAGAACTTCTTCTGTGAGGCAATTTGTAGAAATAGCATTTAAGGAATTAAATGTTGAAATAAAATGGGAAGGATCCGGTATTGATGAAATAGGTTTAGATAGAAAAACCAATAAAACTTTGGTTAAAATAGATAAAGATTATTTTAGACCTACGGAAGTGAATGTTTTGCAAGGAGATTATGCTAAGGCAGAGAAGTTATTAAATTGGAAATCAAAAACGAACTTAGAACAATTAGTAAAATTGATGGTTAAATCTGATATGGAAAAAATTAAAAATAGAGTTCGGCCATAAATAAAAAAAGTAAAGTATTTGTTGCAGGTCACAATGGCCTAGTTGGTTCATCAATCTTGAATTGTCTTAAAAAAAATGGATATGAAAATGTTATAAAAAAAGACAGGATTGAACTTGATTTATCTAACCAAAAAGATACTAGGATGTTTTTCAAAAATGAAAAGCCAGATATTGTGATTTGCGCTGCAGCAAAAGTAGGTGGTATTTATGCAAACCAAATCTATCCAGCGCAGTTTTTATTTGAAAACTTAGCTATTCAAAATAATTTAATACATTTTTCTCATGAAATTGGTGTGAAGCAGTTATTATTTTTAGGATCTGCATGCATCTACCCAAAATATGCTGATCAGCCTATTAATGAGGCTTCAATGTTATCAGGACCTCTGGAGCCAACAAATGAACCATACGCTTTGGCAAAAATAGCAGGTATAAAACTATGTGAAGCCTATTATAAGCAGTATTCTGATAATTTTATATCTGTTATGCCAAACAATCTTTATGGCCCTAATGATAATTTTCATCCTGAAACTTCTCATGTTATTCCAGCCTTAATTCAAAAATTCCACAATGCAAAAGTTACTTCTAGCAAATATGTTAAAATTTGGGGGAGCGGTAATCCACTTCGTGAATTTTTACATGTTGATGATCTTGCTGAAGCAATTTTATTTATAATAAATAATATAATTGTTGAAGAAATTTATAATAAAGGGATTTCACATATTAATATCGGATCAGGTGAAGAGCTTTCAATACATGAATTAGCATTAATTATTAAAGAAACTGTCGGCTTTAAAGGAGGAATCAAGTTTGACAAATCTAAGCCAGATGGTACTCCAAGGAAATTTTTAGACACAACCATTATGAATGAAAAAGGATGGAGCCCTAAAATTAGATTAAAAGATGGACTTAAGAAATTATATCATTATTATCAAAACATAGATTTTGATAATAATAAATCAAACTTCCATGTTTAAGAATAATAATTAAAAACATTAACTTTTAATGAAAATTATTATAACTGGTGGGGCTGGTTACATTGGATCTCATGTAGTGCTAGCTGCATTAGCTCGCGGATATGATGTAACAGTGTTTGATGATCTTTCCACTGCAAATAGAGAAAACATAAATCTAAAAACTAAGTTTATAGAAGGGTCTATAAATTCAAAAGATGATTTGTCAAAACTTTTCACTAATGGTAAATATGATGCAGTAATACATCTAGCTGCTAGCAAAGCATCTGGAGAATCAATGCTTAATCCTAAAAAATATACTTATAACAATATCATCGGTAGCTTAAACATATTAATGAGTTGTATTGATAATGATATAAAATATTTTATTTTTTCATCATCGGCTGCTGTTTACGGTAACCCTAGGTATGATCCTATTGATGAATTACACCCTTTGAAACCTTCTAGTTATTATGGGTATACAAAACTTTCGACCGAAAATAGTTTGGAATGGTTCAGTAAAATACATTGTATCAAATACGCTTCTTTAAGATATTTTAATGCTGCGGGGTTTGATATAGATAAAAGAATAACTGGTAAAGAAAAAGATACAGAAAATCTAATTCCATTAATCATGGAGGTAGCGAAAGGTTTTAAGCCTTTTATTCCAATATACGGAAACGATTATAAAACTAAAGATGGAACTGGAATTAGAGATTATGTTCATGTTAGTGATTTAGCAATTGCGCATATTAGCTCTCTAGAATATTTAATAAAATATTCTAAAAACTTAATATTAAACCTTGGTTCTGAAGTAGGTTTTTCAGTTTTAGAAATTATAGAAAGAACTAAAAGTATTTTGAAGATTGATATTCCTTACAAGATAGAGGAAAGAAGAGTTGGTGACGTGGCTAAAATTATTTCGAGTTGTGCTCAAGCTGAAGAAATTATAAAATGGAAAAAAAAATACTCTGAACTAGACACTTTAATCAAATCTACCTGGCAGGTATATAACAAAAAAAATATAGTTTAATTATATAGTTTATGTATTGTTAATTAATTTTGGTAGAGTAGTATATTAAATATATTATCTTTTATTTTTAATAATACGTTAGAAAACATCGCAGCTTATTTATGCAAATAACAAATTCTTGGACACTAACAGAGCGTCAATTATGTGATTGTGAAATGATTTTAGACGGTAGCTTTAGTCCGTTAAATGGATTTATGGTAGAAAAAGACTATAACTCTGTTTTAAAGAATATGAGGTTGCTGAATGGTAAATTGTTCCCTATTCCTATAGTTCTAGATGTGAATAAACAATTTTCTCAAAAATTAAATATTGATGATGAAATAGTCCTTCGTAATAAGGAAGGATTTCAAATTGCTTTGATGATTATTGAGAGTGTTTGGGAGCCGGATTTAGAGAAAGAAGCAAAACTCGCTTATGGAACTGCTGATAAAGTTCACCCAGCTGTAAATTATTTATTTAATCGAGGAAACAATGTAAACATCGGTGGAAAAATAAAGAAATTAAGAATGCCTAATCATTACGATTATAAGAATTATAGACTTACACCTAATGACGTAAAATTAATATTTAAAAAGAAAGGTTGGAAAAAAGTTATAGCATTTCAGACAAGGAATCCACTTCACAAAGCACACGTAGAAATGATTTCTAGATCGATGGGTGATCTAGATGCTAAACTTTTATTACATCCAGTTATAGGCCAAACTAGACCAGGAGACATAGATCATCATACAAGAGTAAGGTGTTATGAACATGTAATAAAAAAATACCCAAAAGAATCCGCTCTTTTAGCTCTTTTACCACTTGCAATGAGAATGGCTGGCCCTAAAGAAGCTCTTTTGCATGCAATTATTCGAAAAAATTTTGGGTGTACTCATATTATTATTGGCAGAGATCATGCTGGCCCGGGTAAAGATGCTAAGGGGAAACTATTTTATGATCCGTATGCTGCTCAAAACCTATTGAAAAAATATGAAGATGAGATAAACATTAAAATGGTTGCTTTTAAGCTCATGGTATATGTTCCAGAAAAGAGAAGTTATAGAGAATTAGAAAAACTAAACTCAAATGTAGAAACTAAAACACTTTCTGGAACAGAATTAAGAGGTTACTTAGACAAAGGATTAGATATTCCTAATTGGTTTACCTATTCTGAAGTTACCTCAGAATTAAAAAAGTCAAGACCCCCGTTGCACAAAAAAGGCTTTACTGTTTTTTTTACAGGGTTATCAGGTTCGGGGAAATCTACAATTGCTAATGGACTATTAATTAAGTTACTGCAAGAGGGCAGTAGGCCAGTTACATTATTAGATGGTGATATTGTAAGAACACATTTGTCAAGCGAGCTCGGGTTTTCCAAGGAACATCGATCTCTAAATGTGCAGCGAATTGGTTTTGTTGCTAGCGAGATAACAAAAAATGGAGGAATAGCAGTCTGTGCTCCTATTGCACCTTATGCTAGCGACCGTGATGCAAATAGGAAATTAATATCAAATTTAGGAGGATATATTGAGGTTTATGTAAATACTCCACTGAAAAAATGTGAGCAAAGAGATTCTAAAGGATTATATAGATTAGCAAGGGAAGGTAAGATAAAAGAATTCACTGGTATATCTGATCCATATGAAAAGCCAGAAGGTGCAGATATTATCATAAATTCTGATGGTAGTAAAAATCCTTTAGACTTAGTTGATGAAATTTTTCAAATGATAAAAGATAAAGGTTATATAAAAAATTAATTTTTATCTTAATAAAAAAACTCAAGAAAAAAAATGGAATTTATAGATTTAAAATCACAGCAAGCATTAATTAAAGAAAAAATCGATAAACGCATTCGCGTTATATTAGATCATGGTAAATATATTATGGGTCCAGAAGTTTATGAACTAGAAAAAAGACTTAGTGAATATACCAAGTCTAAATTTTGTGTTACTTGTTCTTCGGGAACTGACGCGTTGCTTATTCCTTTATTAGCAAAAGGAATTGGTTCTGGAGATGCTGTTATAACAACTCCATTTACCTATATAGCAACTGCTGAGGTAATTTCTCTTTTAGGAGCAGTTCCTATATTTGTTGATATATACCCAACTACATTTAATCTAGATCCATCAAATATTGAAGCTGCAATTGTTTATGCTAAACAAAAAAAATTAACCCCAAGAGCAATAATTGCAGTTGATCTTTTTGGGTTGCCTGCTCGCTATCGTCTTCTGAAGAGAATTGCTGAAGATAATGGTTTATTTTTAGTTGAAGATGCAGCACAAAGTTTTGGTGGAAATATTAATAATGAAAAGTCTGGGAAATTTGGTGATGTTGCATGCACTAGTTTTTTTCCAGCTAAACCTTTAGGGTGTTACGGAGATGGTGGTGCAATTTTTACTGACGATGAAAATTTAGCTGAATTAATGAAATCTATACGGGTTCATGGAAGTAATGGTTATGATAAGTATGAAAATGTTAGGGTTGGCATTAATGGAAGACTTGATACGATTCAAGCTGCTATTCTTTTAGAAAAACTAAAAATATTCAATTCTGAACTTATCTTGCGCGAAAAGGTTTCTAACTATTATGATCTTAATATTTCAGATAATTTTGCTAAGCAATATATTCCTAAAAATTATTTTACTTCTAGAGCCCAATATTCTTTATTAGCTGATTCATCTCAACATCGCAATAAAATTATGGAAGTCTTAAAAAAAAATAATATTCCTAGCATGATATATTATAAAATACCGCTTCATCTTCAAATTGTTTTTAAAAATCTTGGATATGAAAGAGGTAGCTTAAAAATTTCAGAAAATATTTCACAAAGAATTTTTTCACTGCCAATGCACCCGTATTTAAAAAGAAGAGATCAAGATATAATTATTAACTTAGTGAACAATCTATAGTACATAGATTAACTTTTTAATAAAATAACGTTATTATATGAAAGGAATAATATTAGCAAGTGGTAGCGGAACTCGACTTCATCCCGTAATTAAAAGCATTAGCAAACAACTTTTTCCTATTTATAATAAACCAATGATATATTATCTGCTATCGATGTTAATGCTTTCAGGGATCAAAGAAATTTTAATTATCTCTACTCTTCGTGATACTCAAAATTCTGAAAATATTCTTAGTAACGGATCACAGATTTGTTTGAAATTTTCTTATAAGGCCCAGTCTTCCTTTGATGGCCCAGCCCAAGCTTTTATTTTCTTGGAATATATTTGATTCTCATTTTTTTAAAATTTTTATAAGTAAATTTATTATTAATGAATAAAAAGATATGTGTTGTTGGAGCAGGTCACTGGGGTAAAAATCATATAAGAATTCTTTATGAAATGGGTTGTTTAACAGGGATAGTTGAGTCTAAAAAGGATAATAAGCGATTAAAAAGGATTCTAAATAAAAGAGTTAATTTTTATTCAAGTATTGAAGATGCTCTTTTAGATGATTTTGATGGCTTCGTTGTTGCAACTCCTGCTGCTGAAACACATTTTGAAATTTCTAAAAAAATAATTTTATCAAAAAAACCAGTATTAATTGAAAAACCCATGGCATTATCAATCAAAGATGCAGAAAATATTATAAATTTAGCAAAGGAAAATAATGTAAATGTTATGGTTGGGCACGTTCTTTTATTTCATCCTGCTATATGTAAAATAAAAGAAATGATTGATAATAATACTATTGGAGAACTTCAATATATTTATAGCAATAGATTAAACTTAGGAAAAATCAGAACAGAAGAAAATGTTTTTTGGAGTTTTGCGCCCCACGATATTTCTATTTTTCAATATTTAACAAATTCATACCCGAAAAAAATAGAGGCTAGTGGAAGTATTTTTTTACAAAAAGGAATACATGAC
>JBJKZY010000036.1:0-28991 GCA_045568995.1 Fidelibacterota bacterium
GGTAGCAACAGATGATGACGGAGGAGAGACTTCATCAACTACATGGTCTTTCTGGACAAACAGTATTAACAGCGCACCAGCTGAGTTTACTCTGATATCTCCTGAACAAGATGAGGAAACAGGGCTTACACCAACATTTAGTTGGAACGAGTCTAGTGATGCAGATTTGTATGATGAGATAGCATATTCACTAAGCTATGGAACAGATCCATCTGATCTTACAGATGTAACATCATCATCAGAAGGGCGTTACTCACTTAGTTTTGATGGAGAAGATGATTTTGTAGAAATAGATTTCCCGTATGGTCCTACAAGTTCAAATGAATTTTCATTAGCGTTTTGGTTAAAACCCTATAGTCCAGATGTATATTTAATATCAAAGTATGAAAATCTTAATATAGAAAATTGCAACTTCTATTTAAGTATTGATTCAAATAATAATTTTTCCATGAGTGGAAATGGTACAAATGCAATAACTTTTGGCGATCCAGTGTATAATGAATGGCAGCATGTTGCATTTTCAATTGATTCGGATGGAACAACTAATGCATATGTTGATGGTGCCTTAGTAAGTGCAGGTGAAATATTAAATTTGTCAGATTTAATTTCTGATCGACCCCTAGAGATTGGTTATCAAAGCACTGGACTAGATAGTTATCTCGATGGTTTGATAGATAATGTTTCTATTTGGGATAGAACTCTTTCTTTAGAAGATGTCCAAACAATAATGGATAATGGTTTGGTAGGTAACGAGGAGGACTTAATTGGCTATTGGAACTTTAACGAAGGGTCTGGTGATGAATTAATTGACTTAAGCGGGAATGGTAGCAATGGATTAATTGTAGGGCCACAATGGAGCAATGATGTACCAGATATTGGTAGTTCTGGGGAAGGATTGGCTTTCAGTTCTTTTACTCCTGATGAAGATTTATTAGATAATACTAGATACCATTGGCAGGTAACTGCGGAAGACTTATCTGGAGCAACTTTCACAACTCCTCTACAGTCCTTTATTGTAAATAGTGAAAATGACCTCCCAAGTGATTTTTCATTAATCTCTCCTGATAGCATGGCAATGGTAACGGATTTAACACCTACGCTTCATTGGCAGGAGCCAACGGATGCAGATGTAAGGAATAGTCGTTCTATTGAAAGCTACAATGTTTACATCAATTCTGAACTTATTTTTGATAACGTAAATCCAGTAGCGGTAAATACAAACTATTATGAAGTAGAAAATGAATTAGATGAAAACATGTTGTATTTCTGGAGAGTCGTCGCTGTTGATGATGATGGAGGAGAAACTATTTCAGATACATTAGCATTCTGGACTAACAATGAAAATAGTAGCCCAGCTGAGTTTTCTTTACTTACTCCTGAAGAGGGAGAAGAGACTATTCTTACTCCTACTTTTACCTGGACAGAATCTAATGATGAAGATCTTTACGATGTGGTTGGATATACACTGAAATATGGTACAGATCCAACCGACCTTGATCTTGTAGAACCGTTTGAAGCTGATACGAACATTAACTATTCACTCAGTTTTGATGGTGAAGATGATTATATCTTGATGGAAAATTTTCAGATACCAGAGCCCTATCTGTATGATGCTACCATTGAACTGTGGTTTAAGTCCAACATAGATCCACAGTCCTTTTTAGAAGAAGGTTTTGAGGGAGCTCATTTATTAAAGAAAAGTGGTCTATACGAAGAAATGGATTTAAGACTGTTTGAAGATAGCTTAGGTTTTGAATGGGAGAGCAATATATTTGGTCTTCAGGAAGGATCGCAGATGCTTCAAGGCGCTTACAACGATGCAAATTGGCATCATTATGCAGTGCAAATCTCTGATGATGTATTATCTGTCTTTTTAGATGGCGTTAATGTTTATGAAGAAATAGTATCAGATGAGACGCCGAATTTTTTTGATTTTTCTGGTCCTTTTACTAATCTTCTAATTGGTGCAAACTCTGATCAGCAGTCATCTTTCTTTAAAGGCCTTATTAGTGATATAAAAATTTCTTCTGTAGCCCAATACTCCGATAATTTCAATCCTGATTCGTTGATAGCAGATGAATCAACCGTATCTCTATGGAAATTCAATGAGAATTCAGGTGATATTATATACGATCTTTCTGGAAACGAAAATCATGGTGCAATCTATGGTGAACCAACATGGACAACGGACGTACCTGCTTTATATGGTCAGGCTGGGCTCATTGTAGGAACTTCTTATACAACCGAGTTTGATTTAAGTGATAACACACGTTACTATTGGCAGGTAACTGCCACAGATCTATCTGGAGCGACTTACGAAACAGAGATTCAATCTTTTATTGTAAATCTTGAGAATGATAATCCAGATATGTTTTCACTACTTGCACCAGAGAACACTTCTATGGTCATAGATTTAACCCCTACATTCTATTGGGAAGTTCCAATCGATCAGGATGACACAAGAAGTAGGTCCATTGAAAGTTACTTCATTTATTATGGCACTGGGATAGAGGATTTAACGGTTGAGGTGGTAAACTCAAATAGCTTTACAGTACTTGAGCCTTTAATCGAAGATACAACTTATTTCTGGAAGGTAGTAGCTCGTGATGATGATGGAGGAGAGACCCAAACAGAGACCTGGTCATTTTGGACAAATAGTGTAAATAGCTCACCGACTAGTTTTACACTTCTTACCCCAGAAGAAAATCAGGATGTGAACCCACGACCTACTTTTAGTTGGACTGAATCTAATGATGACGACCTTTATGATGAGATAGGTTACACCATTCAAATAGGAACCGATCCTTTCAACCTTGAGGATGTTACTCCTCCAGCGCAAATTGATGAGGAAAACTTTTCTGTGGAATTTGATGGTCAAGATGATTTTATTGAAATAGAATACTTTGAGGGTCTGGATATTTCTGAAGACTATACCTGGATGTTTGATGTGCAGTTTTATGATATCAATAGCAATGCAATGTTAATTGAAAATAATTCTTTCTATAATACGGATGGCTATTATATCAATTATATGGACAGTCGTTTATGGTTTAGCCTTTGCTCTGATGGAACATGTTATCAATATTCAACAACAGAAAATAATTTTTTAAATGATATCTGGTACAACATACAAATTGTAAAATTGGATGGAGTCATGAGCATTTACGTAGATGGGGTGAATGCTACAGATGAAGTTTCCTATAACATAACTCCAGAAGAAGATATCTCGCAGTATTATGTTTCCAGCAGTGAGTCCCTTATCATTGGTTTGAATACCTCTGGTGACCCCCAACCATTTAGTGGAAAAATAGATCGTCTTTCGCTTTGGGGAATGGCTCTCGATGAGATGCAGGTTGAGTATTATGGCAATACTTCTCCAAGTGGATTAGAGGAAGGTGTTATTGGTTATTGGAATTTTAACCAAGGAGATGGAGACATTGTATCGGACCTTAGCGGGAATGAAAACAATGGAACCTTAAATGGAACTGTTTGGGTTCAAGAAGAAGAATCCGATGTCGGGCAAAATGATAACATAACGTATTATTTACCTGAAGATGATCTTATGGACAATATGGAATATTATTGGCAAGTAACTGCATTTGATCAATCAGGCGCAACTTCTTCCACACCTATGCAGTCCTTTTTTGTGAACTCAGAAAATGACAATCCTACTGGATTTACATTGCAGAGTCCAGATAGTGGAAGTTCCATACCAAATAGTAGTGAGATACTTCTTTTCTGGGATTTGACTACCGATATTGATGGTGATCAGGTAAACTATGAATTGTATTTTGGGAATGATCCTGAGACAATGGAATTAGTAGAAGTGGTTGGCGTTAATTATTATGAAATGCAAAATCTCATTGAAGAGACATATTTTTGGAGTGTAACTGCTTATGATGATTTGGGTGGAAGTGCTTCCTCTGCTGTGTGGTCCTTTGAGGTTGTAAGTGCAACAAATAATGCACCGCTCCCATTTTCCATACTATCCCCAGGTAATGGAGGACACTCAGACTCCCTTGAGGTTGAATTAACATGGGAGTCTACCGCCGACTTTGACTTAGGAGATACAGTATCTTATCAAGTTGAATTGGGAGAAAATATTAATAGCTTAGCTACTATTTACAATGGACCCGAAACAGAATTCACAACAGAGGAACTCTTGGATAATACCACTTACTATTGGAGAGTGTTAGCAAGAGATCTAAATGGTGCTGCTACGGAGAACAATGGTGGAATCTTTACGTTTACAGTAAACACAGAAAATGACCTTCCATCGGATTTTGCACTTTTAGTTCCTGAGAATGGAGCGGTTATTACGGATCTAACACCGACCTTTGTTTGGGAAGAGCCTACCGATGAAGATGATGAAGTTGCTTCTATAGGTACTGGACTGTCTTCATTTAACCCAAATGTTTTTCAAGTTGGATCTAATAGAAGAGGTCCTTCTATTCAACCAGGTTTACAGCGTTTAAGTTTTGATAGTGAGAGGAACTCTAGTAACTCTCGTTCTATAGCTAGTTATGATATCTACATTGGTACGGACACTTTATTTACAGATATCATTCCAGTTGCAGTAGAAGTAAATAATTATACACCAACTGAAAGTCTTACAGAAGACACAATATATTACTGGAAAGTTTTAGCAACGGATAATGATGGAGGTCAAACTGAATCAATTACTCAATCTTTTACTACAAATAGCCAAAACAGTGCTCCTTTTGAATTTACACTGTTAACACCTTTCTCTGGTGAAGAAGCAGATACGCTCCCTGTACTTTTTTCATGGACTGAATCTTATGATCTAGATACTAATCTTGGTGATGAAGTAACGTATGTCTTGGAGCTTGGAGAGAATATTGATGATATGGAAACTATCTATACTGGAATTGATACAGTATTTATAACTGATCAGCTTATAGATAATACAAACTATTACTGGAGGGTATTAGCTACAGATCTAAATGGCGCTGCCACGGAAAACATGGAAGGGATACATAGTTTCATGCTAAATATGGAGAATGATCTCCCTGGAGACTTTGCTTTATTCTTTCCTGAAGATGGTTCCATGGTAACAGATCTTACTCCAACTTTTATGTGGGAAGAGCCAGATGATCAGGATGATGCAGTAGCTTCCTTTGGAAATCAGACATTTAGTTTAAATACAAATAGACACTTGCAAAATAACGTGAAAAATTCATTTCCTCTTCAAAGTCATAATGCAGGAAGGAACTCTACAAACTCTAGGTCCATTGAAGGGTATGATGTATTTATTAGCTCTGATATTCTTTTTACAGATATAGATCCTGTTCGAATAGATTCCAATTCTTATACGATCGATACTTCATTAGCTGAGAATGTAGAATATTTTTGGAAAATTGTGGCTATTGATGATGATGGAGGTCAGACAGAGTCTGCTGTTTATTCTTTTTGGACAAATAGCCAAAATAGTCCCCCAACTGAAATAGATCTATTAACACCAGAAAGGGATGGGGTAACGGGAACACGACCTTTATTTAGTTGGACGGAGTCCAGTGATGATGATATCAATGACAATGTCTCTTATACCTTGGTATATGGATCTGACGTGACATCTTTGATTTATGTTGAAGTAGATGATGAGTTGAGCCATTTTACGATTGATAGTCTTTTAGATAACACAGAGTACTTCTGGCAGGTAATTGCTACAGACGGATCAGGTGCTTCATTTACTACAGCCTTACAATCCTTTTTTGTGAATGCTGAAAATGATAATCCGGAAGGTTTTGCGCTATTAAGTCCTGATAGTGGAACTGTTGTTCAAGCTTTTGAACAATACCTTATATGGTTACCTTCAATGGATTTAGATGGTGATACGGTAGAATATGAAGTCTTTTTTAACGACCAAAGTATTGGGGTAACAAGCCATAATTATATGGAAGTTCGAGACCTTATGGATGATACAACCTACGAATGGTATGTAATTGCAAGTGATGGAATTGGTGGAATAGCCACAAGTTCAACATGGTTTTTTACAGTAAATGCTGAGAATAATGCACCGTCAGAATTCTCACTTCTTTCACCTTTAGATGAAGCTTTATTTACTTCTGCAGGCATTACTTTTAATTGGCAGAGTAGCTTTGATGTAGATATTCATGATTCAGTTGCATATAGACTCCACATTGAATCTGAAGATACTAATATGGTTATAGAGACAGGTGATACTAGTCTTTTTATCGAGGGTTTTTATGGACAATCAGATTTATCATTGGTCTGTTATTGCTTACGACATAAATGGTGGAACTACTAACAATATAGATGGTTTAAGAATGTTTGTTGTGAACTTGAGTAATGACACGCCATCGATAGTGGGCCTTATGGCACCGAATGAAGGAAGCACTCAATCTGATTTGACTCCAAATTTTGCATGGTCAAATTCTTATGATCCAGATCCGTTGGATATGGTCTCATATAACCTAAGCTGGTGGGAGCCATTTTCAACAGATATCCAATCTGTAAATGTTGATAGTAATGGTTTTACTCCGAATGGATATTTAATGGATAATGCAGTTTACCAATGGCGTATCAAATCTGAGGATCTATCAGGTGCAGCTTCCTATTCAGATACAATTTACTTTTACACAGATGCTTATGCAGAACCTCCTGTCAATTTCTCAACCATTGCACCTGCTCCGGATGCAAGTATGAGTTCCACTGTGGTTAATTTTAAGTGGTATTCTACAATAGACCCAGATCCGAATGAAGTAATAAAATATCGTATTGCTTATTCAACAGACTGGTCAGATACCTCAACCTATGTATATACTGCAGAAATAGAAGATACTAGTATGAGTATCTTGCTTTATAACAATCTTCAATATTTTTGGGTAGCTCAGGCCATTGATAAGGATGATTTTATTGTTAGCAGTAACTATAATACTCCGAATACATTTATTATTGGAACCTTATCTACAGAAGAAAATTTAATTCCTAATGAATTTGCACTTCATCAGAATTTTCCTAACCCATTTAACCCTACCACAACTATACGGTACGATCTTCCAAATGAAGAAGATGTAAGTATCACAATATTTGATGTTGTAGGCAGAAACATAAGGTCACTTATTAATCAAAAACAAAGTGCTGGATATTATAGAATCCAATGGGATGCGAAAAATGATTTAGGTGATCCTGTATCTGCTGGAATGTATTTTTATATTATTCATGCTGGAGAGCATAGATCAGTGAAAAAGATGGTATTATTGAAATAGAATTATTTATAAATTTATTTCAGTTATAGAATGGGAAAATATGTCAAGGTATCAAACCTTTTTACTAGTAGTGCTTGTATTCTTATCAGGTTGTACGCAGGATGGGCAAGACCCTGAATCCCAGTTTGATGTTTCTGCTGATATTGAAGGGAATCTTGTAGTTGTAAATAGGCTGAATGGGCCAATATTACTCTATATATCCGAAAGTGAATCACCATTAAAAGAAATTGGTGCTAAAGAAGACTTTATAGTTAATATACCTTCGGATGGATCCACTCCTACTTCTCTTCAAATTTGGAAGAAATCACAGGTCTCTGATCCTTCAGAACCCGATATTGATAAGATTTATAAAGAGTGGGATATTGTATTGTCCAATGCTATGACTGAATCCGAGCAGGTCATTTGGGTAATTACAAGTGGAAGTTCTTCTCCTGCTGTAGGTCAGTTGTCTTTTCATTATCCTTCTTTGGATTTCATGGGTAATATGGTTATCTATGATGCATCTATATATTTAAATAGTAAAAGTGGAAAAAAAATTACGTCTGTACTTCCTGGAGCAGATAACAAAATTGTTGGTCTTGATTTTGGATATTACTATCTCTATTATAAATATTCTTACGAATATACTTCCGAATCAGAAACGGTAGGTTGGATTGAGTTAGATAGCCTTGGAAATTCTTTGAGCACTCTTGTAAATGCAGGTAGTCCGATACAAAATATAGAAGTACCTATTTACTCTTTAAGTGACATTGGTAGATTAGGTTATTTAGAGATCATTAATCAGTCTTCATCTGATGTAAAAATATTCACGCAAAATGATGTTCAAATAGAGGATGTTGTTGTAACCAATCAATCTACCTATGGACTTTCTATTATTGAGAGCAATGGCGGAAGCTATAATTATTTGTTGCCACAAAATAATTATCAGCTAACTGCAAAAAATTTAGTAACAGGTGAAATAGTTGCCACCAGAGAGCATATAAGTGTAATTGAGTTGTACAACTCATCATGGACGATATCTGATACCATTACATACAGAGATATTACTATTAGAAATAATCTCCTTGAACCGTTGACTATTCATAATGAGGAAAACAACGATTATCTGGGCTTCTATCTTGCATCAGGAGACAGCATTTCTTACTTAATAGCAGATTCATTAACATCTCTGGTCGCTCGGAATCTGACTTCTACAAGAGAAACATTTCAATTTGGAAGTAATGCCATTTGGAATATTACATTATTGAATCCAAATTTTTATCTAAATATAAATGACTCTGTAAATATTGAAGGAACCACGTTTAATAATTCAGAAGTAACGCTGAGTTGGGAGCTTGGATCATCTGCTGATAACTTGACATATCAATTATTAAATGCAGAATATCCTCCTTATGCAAATCTCAATTCAAATGACTCCCTTTTTAAATCATTAACATTTGAATATCTAGATGATAGTAAGGAGGAGCAGAATTATGTCTTTCGTTTAAATTCTAATTCTGTTGATGGTCTAGAGTATGGTTGGCAGGAAGTTTCTTTTCAAATAGATGCTATACAACCAAATGGTCTCTATATTTATCCAAGGCAACAAATGATAAGTAATAACGTTGAGTTTGATTTTGATATTATGCTAGAAGAAATTGAAAATGTCAGGTCTATTTATGTTGAATTAGAATATGATAAAGAAGTGTTGAGTGTAGATCCAGATTCTGTCCCAAATAGGAGCGGTTTTTTCTGATTGTGAAGGATCCTTGTTACTGATAAATGATAATCCTGATCAATTTGGTATATTAAAAATAAATATTTCCTTCTTAGGAGATTCTTGTAATGGGTTTCAAGGAAGTGGGAGTCTTGTCTCCGTAAAAATGGAGCCCTTTCAATTACCTATAGATAATGCCTCTTTAATAAAAATCAATAATAATTCATCTTTTCGAGATTTAAATAATAATGATATTAACATATCTAACATCAATGCTTCAGAACCTCATATTTCAAGAGTAGTTTTCCCATGAGGTACAAAATTCCTTCTACTATTTTTAAGATTAAAATTTTGTTATTTTTGACTGCATTAGCTTATCCTGAAAATCTAATCCTCAATAATCAAACCTTAAATTTGTATGGAGCTCATACCTATGAGGTAATTTCTTTGCAAAACAATAGCTCTATATACGTGGATAGTACTACAAGTACTTTGATATTGTACTGCGATAGTCTCCACATTGATTCTACTTCTGGAATTTATGCTAATAATATTTCCATGAGTCAGAATTCTATGGGATCAAATTTTACGGATGTTGGAGCTGGAGGTGCAGGTGCAGGTTATGCAAATCTAGGTGGCAATGGAGGTGGAGAGGTAGAATCTTCAGGAGGAATTATATCTGGTCACTTAGATAGCCTTTCTACAGGATCTGTTGGTGGCATAGGAGATGTTCAACTAACTGCGGAAGATCATCTGGGAGGAAAAGGTGGCGGAGCAATTATGGTAGTCTCTCATTCTGCCGAAATTTATGGCAATATAAGTGCAGATGGAGGTTCAGGTAATGATTATTATACGTCTGGAGGAGAAACCATATGGGATCATGGAGGCTCTGGCGGTGGCAGTGGTGGACATATTATCCTGAATATTCTTCACCTGGAAATGTACAGTGGCTCTCTATTATCCGTTAGAGGAGGTGATGGAGGAATTCCATTTGAGGGAGATAATGAAGGTGAACCCGTAATCCCTGGCGGAGGCGGTGGGGGATCCGGAGGATATGTGACTATTTCCTCATTGGCTGGTGTCTCATCTGAGTTTATTGATGTGTTAGGTGGTATAGGTGGTAATGACTTAAGTATATCATGTCATCCTGGTCAAAATGGAGCATCTGGATCTTACCATTACAAGCATTTATCAATAACCTCATTTTCTCACCCAGACCCTTCTATCTATTATTTAAATAATGAGCCCGTTTTCCAGCTTGCTGCTGCAGGACAGATATCAGGTTATTTTTATGAAGTGTCAAATAATCCTACTAACACTGTCACATTAGCACAATCACAGGCGATACCTAGTTATGAGGAGGAGACTATATACCAACATGGGGCTCTTGAGGATGGGACATGGTATTTCCATACTATTCCTTATTCAAGCAATGGAATTTTCCAAGAAAATTGGGCTGGTACGTATCAATTCCGAATAGGAAGAAACTCTGTAGAGATAGCTTCTCAAACGCATCCTGATAGCTCAGAATGGTATGCGGGTCAAACTATCGTATTAGATGTTTCTGCTTTACCAGGTATATCAAAATATCACTACGAGTTTAATAGAAACCCTCTTACGGTGCCTGAGGTAGGAGTAAGTAGTTTGTTATTAGTTAATTCCTGGATTGAATTTGCTTCTGGAGAAGGTGAATATTTTTTGCATATTATACCTGAAGATTCCGTTGGATATGCTTTTGATCAGCCAATCCGAAAAAGATTCAATGTTGGTTCCCAGCCGCCTTTCGATAATTTTTTACAAATTCCTAGTATCGATACATTAATTCTATCCTCCACTGGTCCATATGATAACTTTACATTAAACTGGGAAAATACTCAAAGCACTGAGGGAGATTCCTTCTACTATTTTATTGAGTTTTTTTTAGATTTTGAAACTGTTTTTTCCGATACATTAATATTCTCAGATCAAGACTCAGTTTCCTACAATGGATCAGAAATTTATCAAGGCATGTTAGGTGTTGATGGCGATACTGTTCTAGGATATTGGTGGGTACATGCTTTATTAGGTCAAGATACTTTAGGGGCTCTTAATGGTCCGCTACCGCTTGTGATTATGAAGGAGCCTTATCCTATATCACCTTTTTATCTTCAAACTCCACAAGACAGTGCAGTGGTTGTTATTAATCAATTTTTAATTGAGGATACTCTTACGTTTGATTGGGAGATGACTACAACAACGAATAATCTTCCATTGCAATATAGGCTTACATTTAATGACTCATTAGGCTATGTTAATAATGATAGCGCTTTATTTCTTTTCAGGGATACGCTTCTACATGAAACCAGAATGGAAATTAGTTATTTAAGTTTATATAATTTGATGGACAGCCTTGGAATTGACACTGTGAAATTAAATTGGCAGGTTGAAGCTTTTGACTCTACTCACTCATTGGTATCAATAAATGGTCCGCACCATTTAGAGGTTTCCATTTTAAATCCTCCTCTTGTCCCTTTTTACCTTGAATATCCAAGTAATAACCAAAATATATTTCTTCAAATGGAAAACATTTTAGATACTTTATATTTTAGTTGGACTGAATCCTTTAATATTTTTGGAGATACAAGCCATTTTAAAATTTTATTTGAAGACACATTGGGAGTCGTAAATAATAATGGGGTTTCATTATTTTCCGATTCTATATTGTCTCAAAATACATTTTCTGTTACCCATCTGGATATATTTAGGAAGATGGATAGTTTGGATATTGATAGTGTAATTGTTGCATGGCAGGTGCAGGTATTAGATTCTTCAGATAGCATCCTTTCCACTAATGGTCCGTTCTCTTTAAATATTTCTAAAGATTCAGTAAATATCAATACCCCAGATATTACTTTTCAAATACAAGACTCAATCTTTAGTCGCAATGCGGACATAGAAGCTCAAATCATATATATATATGATGACACGTTACAGGTAGTTATGGATTATTCGGTAAATCAGGGGCAGTCATGGGTAAATGAGTTTAGTATAGATACTTCTAAAAATATTTTTGATATAAGGTATAACTGGGATGTTTTGGATGAGTTTGGATGGAATTACATAGAAGATATAATAATTAGAGTGTATGCGAATGGAGACAGCTATTCAAGCGATACATTGCAAATAAGTAACATTGATATAGTGAATATAGTGGGCGATTATATCCATACACCAGTTGAAGAGATTGGTCTAAAGGCTAATGATATTGCAATATTAGCATCCTCATTTTATGAGACAGGGGAAGAAATAGTAGAGTATGACATAGGGCCTTCTACAGGAGTAGCTCCTGCATTAATTGTAAATCCAGATGGTATTATTGATTTTGAGGATCTGGCAACTTTTACGCAAATGTGGTACTGGTCAGCCAATATTTTTTCAAACATTGATACGTTGAATTCAAATTATGTTTTAAAAGATGAAAAACAATTTTCTTTAGATCCAATCATTAATAATTCCAATGCGAATGCAGATGCCTTTCCATTTGAAATAAGTTATAATAATGAACTTGATCTTCTTGGATTTGAATTAAAGATTAAATATAATATTGAAGATATAGATGTTACTTCTATATCTTTAAGTGAGGATAGGTTTGATGATGAAAATCAATTAATAATATTAAGTAAGCACAATAGAGAAAAAGGCATATATATAGTTAGTGCCTGGTCAAAAAATCAGGATTACATATCACTCCAAGAAGTAACTGCAAAACTTAATTTAAAACGAAAAAATATGGACGGAGTTATTTTCCCTATTCAATTATATCTTCTTCCCTATTTTTCAGACCATGAAAAGGGGATAGTCGATCATTTTATATTAGATCTAGATATGACTAGTTTGTTACCTAATGAGGTATCTTTATCTGCGAATTATCCAAACCCTTTTAATCCTTCTACAAAAATAAATTTCAGTATAAATAAACCAGGTGTTGTATCAGTTGAAATCTTTGATATTTTAGGAAGAGAGATACGAACATTATTTAATGGATATTGCCAACCTGGATCTAGAATAATTTCTTGGGATGGTAAGGACTTTAGTGGTAAAAACATGGGTGCAGGAATGTACATTTACCAATTAGAAACAAAGCATGTTAGAATTAGTAAAAAAATGGTTCTATTAAAATAAATATTATAAGTTTACAATATCATTTATAAAATTTTCAAGAATAAAACTATTCAAAAAATTTATTTAAACTTAAAAGGAAGATATGAATACTACTATTGAACAATTTATGGATCAGGTACAGTTAAAAAATCCTGGGGAAAATGAATTTCATCAAGCTGTGCATGAAGTAGCAGAGTCTTTAGGACAATTTCTACAAAATAATCCGCACTACTCTCACTATAAAGTATTAGATCGAATGGTTGAACCTGAGAGGGTAATCCAGTTTCGAGTTCCTTGGCGAAATGATTTAGGAGAAGTTCAAATAAACAGGGGCTATAGAGTAGAGTTTAACTCTGCCATAGGCCCTTATAAAGGTGGCTTACGTTTTCATCCATCAGTTAATCTCTCTATTTTAAAATTTCTAGGATTTGAACAGGTGTTTAAAAATAGTCTTACAACTCTTCCAATGGGCGGAGGTAAAGGAGGTTCTGATTTTGACCCAAAAGGGAAATCAGATAATGAGGTAATGAGCTTTTGTCAGAGTTTTATGACAGAACTTTCACGTCATATAGGACCTGATACAGATGTTCCAGCTGGTGATATAGGTGTGGGAGGCAGAGAGATTGGTTTTATGTTTGGCCAATACAAAAGAATTAGAAATGAATTTACAGGAGTCCTTACAGGTAAAGGCCTTAACTGGGGGGGATCTTTAATCCGTCCTGAAGCTACTGGATATGGATGTGTTTATTTTGCACAGGAAATGTTAAAAAAGGCTGGTAATGATTTTGAAGGTAAAAGTGTAGTTATTTCTGGATCTGGAAATGTTGCGCAATATGCAGCTGAGAAGGTGATGCAACTTGGAGGTAAAGTAATTTCACTTTCAGATTCTTCTGGAACAATACATGATAAAGATGGATTCACACAAGATAAGTTAGAGTGGGTAATGGATCTAAAAAATAACAAGCGAGGTCGAGTCAAAGAATATTCTAAAGAATTCAATGTTAATTATTTAGATGGTAAAAATCCTTGGAGTATTCCTTGCGATATTGCTCTTCCTTGTGCTACGCAAAATGAAATTAATTCCGAAGATGCAAAATCTCTTGTTCAAAATGGTTGTAAAGTGATATCGGAAGGAGCCAATATGCCATCGGATTCAGAAGCAATTAATGTGTTCTTAGGTAATAATGTTCTTTTTGGTCCAGGTAAAGCTGCAAATGCAGGAGGAGTGGCTACAAGCGGTCTTGAAATGAGCCAAAATAGCATGCGTATTAATTGGACTAGAGAAGAAGTAGATCAGAAGTTGCATCAAATTATGAAAGATATTCATGCATCTTGTGTAAAGCATGGGAATGATGATGGATCAATAAATTATGTAAGAGGGGCAAATATAGCAGGATTTATAAAAGTTGCTGATGCAATGATCGATCAGGGTGTAGTATAAGGATAAATTAAAACACAGTTAAATTCCGCTAGATTCTTCTTCGTTCATCATTTCTTTTGTTATAGAGGTATTTGGTTTTTCTATAATACCTATACCATTTGAACCATCCACCACAACATTGAAGGGGTTTTTAAAACTATACCAATCAATATATTTTCCCGAATGTTGTGTTTTGAAATTCTTTAAAAAATCAAGATTCAGAATATCAGCTTTTTGTTTGAAATCAATTGTGAAATAAGAAATATGCAGGCTTGTAATATTTTGAAAAAAGTGACTACCAAATGAAGGATCGATTGGTAACTCCTTTAGTCCCATTTCTATAATAACTTTAGAGTTAGATATAGATTTCCACTGTACGGGTATACCTAACCATGGATCAGTTGATCCCCATCTGCCTGGTCCGCAAAGTATATATTGACGACTTGCCTTAAACTTTTTGTTAATTTTTGATAACTCCATTGCAATTTCTTTAGATTTGCTTATGTCGAAAGTGTTTGGACGGACAATGACTAAATCCTTTATCGTGCTAATCCTACCGTCACCCAAAGAAACAGAACTTTTGCATAGAATAGAATTTTCATTAATGTTCTTAATTTTATTTGATCTGTGCAACCCTGTTAGTACCATAGGTTTTATTTGTAATAAATAAAACTCAGGTAATGAGTTCTTCTTAATATTTACAGCGAATTCAATCTCTACAGGACATCCTAAGGCTTTTTTACCAATGGATAAGATTTCTAGTGCGAGTTTATCAAAAGGAATGTTTCCCCATTTTAAGATAGGAGCGAATGAAACGATTCTTGTTCCGGAGTGTAATAAAGAATCTTTTAGGATACTGTCCTCTTTTGAAATAGAACTACCAACCCATTTAAGCGCACCATCAATTTCTGCATCTTCAAGTGGGTATTTATTTAATTGATGACTTTTTTGATCAACATGATTAAGATTCATAGCATAGAATTCATTTTGACTATTTTGAATAGTTGCTTTTAAAGAGAAAAATTGGGGAAGTATCTTGGGGTATTTAGGTGAGATTCTTAAACATTTCTCACCATCTGCAATGGTTCTACCAAAGCCAAGCGCTAAATAAGCTACTCCTTCATTCCTTTTCATATATGAAACGGGATAGTAATTTATGCTTTGTAATACTCCACTGAATGTAGGGTAAAAACGATTGCTTTTATATTTAACTCCAACAACTTCTTGAATAAGAATTGCCATTTTTTCTTCTTCAATTCTATGTGCTGTATTCTTTAATAATGTTCTCGCTTCTCCTTTAAATGTAGAAGCATATATTATTTTTATAGCTTCTATTAATTTATTTAATCTAGTTTTATTTGATTTTGAATTATTGGATAGCATAATAGTTTCATATGTTCCAGCAAGAGGCTGATATTGGGAATCCTCAAGCAAGCTAGATGATCTTACAGCAATTGGGAATTTATTTTCTTTCACAAAAGACTCTAGTTTTAAGATAAGATCAATTGAAATTCGGGAGCCTAAAAAATAATTTAGGAGCTCTGTATCTGAAATATTGCTGAGTGCAATGTCCCATAATTCATTGTCTTTCATGAAACGATCAAATTCATTTGTACCAATAACTGCAGATTTGGGAACACGAATTTTAAAATTAGAAAATTTATTTTTTATCTTAGAATAATTAATCATGGACTTAGCAAATCCAAGTCCTCTTGCTTTTCCTCCCAAGGATCCACTGGAGAGTCTGAAAAAATCAGACTGAGCACTATTAAATCTTGAAGAGCTATAATTAATAACAGCACTTTTATTTTCTTTTTTATTATTCTTAAGATGATCAAGAATATATTTACGTATTGATTCTCCGTTATCAAAATCATCCACTGATATAGATCTTATCATTGAAGCTAGATTGAATTCTGCTCTAGCTGCTAGCCAATTGGAAAAGTGATGGCTTTTAGCATGATAAAGTATTGAATTTTCAGGTACACTTTCTATGCCCTTAATAAATTCATTAATGGTTGTTGCTTTTTGAACTTTCGTGCTGTCTGGTAGTCCAAAAGTGAAGTCTCCAAAACCAAAATTGTGATTCATAAAATCGCGTAAATTTTTTAAGAAGGTTGGTGATTCTTTGTGTAAGAAATCGGTGCCCATTTCATCTGCAGTCATTCGATTTTTTTCTTGAGTTGATTGAAGTAGAATAGGAATCGATTGATCAATGTTTCTGACCCATTTAACAAATTCAAAACCAGCATCTTTAGTCTTTTTTTTATTTTTTAAAAATTCAACATCGGAAATGATGCCAAGGATATTATTTCTGTATCTATTGAAAAATAATTTTGCAGTTTCATAATTTTGGGTTAGCAATACCTTTGGTCTTGCTCTTAAAAGTAATAATTTTTTTGATTGGCTTAATCTTCGATTTATCAAGTTTTTTGTCTGATACATAATCTCTTTGTAGAGCAAAGGTAGTAGTATTGAATACACCCGAGGAGAATCTTCTACTACTAGGATACATCTTACATCTTTTTTTAATATATCTTGTTTTGCATTTTTTCGATCTTCAATATATTTTATTATTGCAGGAAAAACACTAGCGTCTCCAGACCATATAAATGTCCTGTTAATTGATTTTGCAGATATTACACTTGGTAATTGTTTAAGTTCTGTTTCATCAAAGGCTAAGAGTATAACTGGCTTTTTTGGATAATTAACTTTAATTGCTTTTCCTAGCGATATTGGATCTTGATCTTCAATTCGTAGCATAACAATTACTAAATCAAATTTTTTCTCGTGCATTAGCTTCATTGCTTCCTGTCCAGTAGAAACTCTATTCACTCTTGGGGCATAGGTAAAATTCATACCTATGTATTCAGTTAGTATTTGCTCTGTGAGGTGACCGTCTTCTTCAAGGATAAACGAATCATAAGGACTTGCTACAAGCAAGATCTCATGAATTCTATGAGGCATTAAATCCTGAAAATCAATACCTGCATTGCTTTTTACAAAAAAGTCTACCATATTATTTTAAAAAATTGAAATTTTATTAAAGAATCTTACCATAATTAAGATAAGGCATGTAATTTTTAATGAGTAATTAAATATATTTTAAACGTTTATTTCAGTTTTATTTATTTTGTCCTACTAAAATTTATTCTAAAAAAAGTATGATTAGAACATTAAAGGCCTTTGATATTAAAGGTAAAAATATTTTACTACGCGTTGATTTCAACGTTCCTATGCATGGAAGCCGCGTAAGTAATAATTTTAGAATAAAAACTGCTTTACCTACTATAATTAGTTGTATCGAAGGTGGAGCATCGATTACAATTATGTCCCATTTAGGTAGACCAAATGGATCGGCATCTAAAAAATTTAGTTTAATGCCTGTTGGAGAAGAGCTGGCAAAGCTTCTTGAAATGCCAATCAAATTTTCAGAAGATTGCATCTCTTCTGATGCTGTTGATACATCGATAGGTTTAAAGCCTGGTGAAATTCATCTTCTTGAAAATTTACGTTTTCATAATAAAGAAGTTGAAAATGATAAAGAATTTTCAAGAATTCTATCAAGGCATGGTCATATTTACATCAATGATGCTTTCGGTACAGCACATAGATCTCATGCATCTAATGTTGGTGTTGCTTCATACTTTAAACATTCCGGGATTGGTTGGCTTATGCATAAAGAATTAAATTTTTTACAAAGTTTAATGGACAAGCCGAATAGGGATTTAACCTTAATTGTTGGTGGTGCCAAAGTAGGAACTAAAATTAAGCTTATTGATAATTTTTTGCACAAGGCGGATAATATTATTATTGGCGGAGGGATGGCTTTTACCTTTATGAAGGCAATGGGGAAAAATATAGGAGGATCTCTTCTTGAAGAATCAATGGTCCCGGTTGCTCTAAATCTTATCAATAAAGCTAGATTGAAAAATGTTAATTTAGTCTTACCTGTTGATGTTTTATGTGCTAAATCAATTGAAAGTCAATCTATAGAAGGATGTTTTACAATTGAAAATATTCCAAAAGATTCTATGGGATTAGATATTGGAAATGAGACTCTAAAATTATTTGCATCTATTCTTTTTTCATCCAAAACTATTTTGTGGAATGGACCTATGGGTGTTTTTGAAAAAAAACAGTTTTCTAACGGTACTGAAGGATTAGGAAAAGTCCTTTCAAAAATCGCATCGGAAGATGCAAAGGTTGTTGTCGGGGGTGGAGATACTGCTGCTGCCTTAGAATTATTTGGATTAAATAGAAGCATGACTCATGTTTCAACTGGAGGTGGAGCATCCCTAGAATTACTTTCTGGAAATTCTTTACCAGCCATTAAATCATTGGAGATATAAAATGAATAAAATACCCATTGTCGCAGGAAATTGGAAAATGAATAAAACTCCCTCTCAAGGAAAGGAATTTATTTACGATATAGAAAACCTGGTTCCAACTATTCGAAATACTAAAGTTATTTTTTTCCCTGCTTACCCTGGTTTATTTGATATTAAGTTAAACTCTCCTTTTTATTTGGGAGCACAGAATTGTCATTGGGAAGACTCAGGTGCATTTACGGGAGAAATATCTATTGAAATGTTGAGAGAATGTTGTGTCGAATATATTATTGTTGGGCATTCAGAAAGGCGGCAATTATTTAATGAGAATGATAATAATATAAATAAAAAAATAAAAGCTATACTATCTTCAAATGTTAAGCCAATATTATGTATTGGCGAAACACTCGAACATAGGAAATCTGGTTTGACTGAAGAATTTCTTCAAAATCAACTTGAAAAAGGTTTAGAGGGAGTTGATTCGATTGAGGATTGTATAATTGCATATGAACCAATTTGGGCAATAGGTACCGGAGAGACGGCAGATAAAGATCAGATATATAGAGCACATAATTTTATTAATTCAGTATTAAAAAAATTATACCCAGAATCATATAATTGTCATATACTTTATGGTGGATCTGTAAATACTGAAAACGCAAAAGATTTAATCCAAATAATTGGTGTGGATGGATTTTTAATAGGTGGCGCAAGCTTAGATAAAGATTCTTTTATATCAATTATTAACCATGTTGAAAAAAATTAGGAGAAAAGTATGACAGGATTTTTAATTGTAATTCATACAATAGTTAGTGTATTACTCATAACGGTAGTTCTTATGCAGGCTAGTCAGGGTGGAGGCTTATCTGGTACATTTGGAGGCAATGCTGCTAGCTCTATGCTAGGAGGTCAAAATGCTGGAAATGTTCTTAGTAGGATTACTACTTGGCTTGCAACATTATTTCTTACTCTTGCTGTTTTAATTAGTGTATTGACGAGCAAAAGCGATGGCAGTGCCTCATCATTAGTAAAAGATGCAGCGGAAGGTCGTGAAAATATTATGCCAACTGATGGCATGCCTATAGATGAAGAAGCTACATTAGATCTGGGTGGTGAATAGTTAAATTATTTTTTGCCGAAGTGGTGGAATTGGTAGACACGCATGCTTGAGGGGCATGTGGGGTAATTCCCGTGCCGGTTCGAGTCCGGCCTTCGGTACTAATGTAAAAAGCTCTGTGTTACGGAGCTTTTTATTTTTTTCAATAAGTTGATCTAATCATTCCATTCATTTAGATTTACGGGTTTTACATTTGCAAACTAATGTTAAAAAAGATAATAATATTCTTCTGTTTTTATATTTCGGTAAATATATATGGTCAAGATTTGACCATATTTTTCCTAAAAGATGGGTCCATTTTACAGGGCAAAATTGTTAATGAGAATCAGAATCGTATTTTTCTAAAAACCGATCAGGGGACAATAAAAATTATTCCCTCTGATGTTCTTGGCAGAGAAGATTCTGCAGGGAATGGTGATCTTACCTATTTTTCCGAGCGGCTTGATCAGCTTAACAGTAATGTTCGATACCTTACTGGCCAAGTCAATCATTTAAAAGATTCTCTTAGTTTTTCTCTTCAAGACTTGAAAAATCTATTTTTAAATATTGAAGCAATTCAAAATGAATTTGAGATAGAACTGTTGAGACTGCAATCAAAAACTCGGCAGCATAATCAAAACTTAGAGTATAACAAAGACGACCTAATCAACAACCGTGTTAGAATTGCAGAACATAATCAAAAGATTGGTGGATTAAGTGACACTTTAAACACCTTAAATAATCTTGTGAAAAAAATGAATGAAAAGCTGAACGTAAGTATGGACAAATCATATCTCTTTTCTGGAAATCTGGCAACTACAAAGAAAGACATACAAGATATTTACATTAATCAAGAGAATAGTCAAAATCAGATTGATATGATGGCTGGAGCTCTTGCAAATAATATTCAAGAAGTCATCCGAGTACAAGGACGTTTCAGTGACGTGGAAAATGGTGTAAAAGAAAATTCTACTTCAATTAAGGATATAAATAGAGCATTGATAATACAAAAAGAAGACTTAGTCCTTCTTGTAAATTCAAAATATAATGTTGTAGATGATGAATTAATAAAACTAAAAGATGAGATAAAAGAGATTAAACTTAACATTAACTCTTTAGATCAAAAAAGTGAAGAAGAAAGAAGTAAACTTTTAGAAAGTCTAAATGATTCGAAGGGTGAATTGGAAATTTTAAATGAAAAAGTCTTGTCATATAATCGACAAAATAAACTAGCAGAAGAAAAGCTTCTTCTTTTAGATGAAAATATTACAGCTATTAATAAGAAATTGCTTAAGATGGAAAGCTCGGCAAAAAAAATGAATAATGAAATTGCAGAAATGGAATTAAAATTGGATGCAAATACCAATGCAAAAGAATAAAAGTGATATTTTTTCTTTTGTTTTTATTGGTAAAATTAACAACCTTGATTTATAATATTATTAAAGCAATCAAACATTGTAGAGGAAAAATAATGCCTTTAAAATCTTTTTTAATTTATGGTTTTATAAGTGGAATGTTATTTTCACAAGATCCAGAAGAACTTTTGAATAGGGGCAATTTAGAATTGAATTCTGGCAATCTAGAATTAGCAGAAGAGTTATTTAATAGTGCTTTAAAACTAGACCCTTCGTTTGCTCCTGCTATCAAAAGTCTATCAAAATTAAGTCTGCATAGAGGTGATTTGAAAAAGGCCAATGAATATTCAATAGAGGCTGTTCAGAAAGATGAGGATTTTAGAAAATGGTCTAATGTAATTGCAAAAATATCAGAAAATATTCAAAACGGTAACCGTAATGTTCAACAAGGTCTATTTGAAGAAGCAATAAAAAATTATGAATTAATTTCAAAAGATCACCCTTATTTCCCTGATGCAGAATTTTATAAAGGATTAACTCGATTTAGGCAGAAGGATATTGAGGGTGCAGCTGAATATTTTAAAAAGACTCTTGATATTTATTCTGAGCATAAAAAAGCTCGAAAAGGTTTAGACAATGTGACTAAACAGTTTTTAAATGCAGGAAATAAATCTTATAAGAGAGGAGATGTATCAAAGGCCACTGATTATTATGAAAAAGCTTTAGAGTTTGATTCGAATTTTTACCTGGCATACTTTCAGCTAGGAGTCTTGCAAAAAAAACAGGGCCAATCAAAAAAGGCAATAGAGTCATTGCAAAAAGTAATAGACATTAAACCCGATCATGATAAGACCTGGTTTACATTAGGAACGGCATATGAAGCTGACGGAAATAACCAGGAAGCGATAATCCATTATAATAAGGCAATAGAGATCAATCCTGGCTACTCAAAAGCTTACGGTAATTTAGGCAAGTTATATACGGATATTGGAAATTTTAATGATGCTGAAGATAAATTGAAAACTGTTATTCAAATAGATCCAGAGTATGCAGATGGGTTTATGAGGTTAGGTATATTATACTTAGAGCAAGAAAAGTTTATAGAGGCTATTGAAAACTTAAGCTATGCAACAAAACTTGATAAAAAAGACTTTAATAAATTTTTCAACTTAGCATCTGCATACAATAATATAAAGGAATGGGATAAAGCTGTTTTATCTGCTCAATCTTGTATTGATATTAAAAAAAGATTTGGTGGAGGGTGGCTAGAATTAGGTATAGCTGAAATGGGTAAAAAAAATAAAACCCGTGCAAAAAGACATTTTGAAGAAGCCAGAAAAGATAGAGACTGGCGGAAAATGGCTGAACGAAAAATAGATGAAATAAATAATCCAGCTAAATACGAAAAATAAAAATCTATTATGCCAAAAAAATTAATTAAAGGAGTTGTTTTCGACCTTGACAATACTCTTCTAGATTTTATGAAAATGAAGGAGTTTGCAGTTAAAGCTGCAATTAAGGGCATGATAGAGGCGGGTTTGCTCCTTGATGAAGATCAGGCATATAAAGAAATTATTGGTATATATGAAGAATTCGGATGGGAAAATCAAAAGGTATTTGATGTGTTTATTGATAAGCAGATAGGATATATTGAACATAAATATCTTGCAGCAGGGATTGTAGCATATCGACGAGCTAGAGAAGCTAATTTAATGGCATATCCGAATGTCCATAAAACATTAATGTCACTAGCAAAACTTGGTGTCAAATTAGGGGTAGTATCAGATGCTCCTAGCCGTGAAGCGTGGATGAGATTATACTATTTGAACCTTTATCATTATTTTGATGTAGTTATTACATTTGATGATAGTGGCGAAAGAAAGCCATCTTCAAAACCATTTCAATTATGTTTAAAAACTTTAAGACTGGATCCAGAAGAAACTGTTATGGTTGGTGATTGGCCAGAGAGAGATGTCGTAGGTGCAAAAAAAATAGGAATGAGAACTGCTTTTGCTCGATATGGTGACACATTTGGAACAATTAATTCAGGAGCAGACTGGGATTTAAATGATATTTACCAATTGGTATTAATTGTTAATGAAACTAATGGAATTGCCTAGTTTCTTTATAGGAACTGATATTGTTGAAGTTGAGAGGATAAATAAATTACTTTTAAGAACTGGGGAATTATTTAAAAATAAGATTTTTACTATTCTAGAACAAAAGTACTGCGATAGTAAATCATCACCAAGTATACATTATGCTGGAAGATTTTCAGCAAAAGAGTCGATTATAAAAGCAGTTAAATCATCAGGATATAAAAACCCAATTCCTTTTAAAAATATCGAAATTTTGCCTTCCGATTCTGGTATCCCTATAGTCTCTTTACATTTTGCATTAGAATGCGAGTGTAAAGTCTCTATTTCCCATACTGATTCTCATGCCATAGCCACTGCTCTTTATATTCAAAAATGAAATTATTGACTACAGTACAAGCCAAAAGGCTAGATAGTATTGGTTTAAAAAAATATAGTAAAACTGGGTCATCTTTAATGAAAAATGCCGGATATTTTGTTTCTGAACAAGCTAAATTTTTATTAAAAAATATACAAAATCCAGATATCCTAATAATCTGTGGAAAGGGTAATAATGGAGGTGATGGGTTTGCAGCCGCATCAATTCTTAAGGAGAATGATTATAGTGTAAAGATTCATTCTATTTTATCTGAAGATAAAATTAAGGGAGAAGGACTAAAATTCTTTCTTGAATGTAAAAAAAAAGGTGTCTTGATTTCATTTGGTTTAGCTTTACAAAGCATATGTTACCCAGATTTAATTATCGATGGTCTCTTTGGAACAGGATTTAGGCAGTCTATTACTCGTGAAATTTTTATATATATTCAATGGATAAACCAATCTCGCTCTACAGTATTAGCAATAGATATTCCAAGTGGGCTTAATGGTGACACAGGCGAAGTAGGCTCTATTGCTGTTAAAGCAGATAAGACGATCACTTTTGGTTATCCTAAGCTAGGAATGATATTAAAAAAAGGACCTGAATACTGTGGGGAAATAATTGAAAAAGATATAGGATTACCAGAAACTTCTGAGGTTGAATTAGGTGGCATAAACTGGACAAAATTCGCAGATGAAAAATGTAAAGAAATTTTAAAAAAACCTGAATTGGATAATCATAAGTATGCGTCTGGAAAAGTTTTAATAATTGCAGGTTCTAGAGGAATGACAGGCGCAGCAATATTATCAACTAATGCAGCATTACGTAGTGGCGCTGGATTGACATTGACTATAAATCCTTCTTCCTTAAACCATATCTATGAAACAAGTATAACTGAAGGGATAACCTTTCCTCTTCCTGATGAAGATGAGGGATTTTTAAATATTTCACATTATGAATCTATCATTGAGAAGGTTGAATGGGCTGATTCTGTTTTAATCGGTCCAGGATTAGGGAGGAACAAATCAACCCAGTTACTAATAAAAAAACTTGTAGAATCAATTGATAAACCTTTAATCTTAGATGCGGATGGACTTTTTCCTTATAATGGTATCTTAAATGAATTATCTAGTAAAAAAACCCCTTTAATTCTTACGCCTCATTTTGGAGAATTTTCTCGCTTAATTAATGTCGAAGTAAAAGATGTTATTTCAGATTTCCCTAAAATTATGGAAAATACTTTAAAAATATTTGACCAAACATTATTGATAAAACAAGTACCCATATGTACATTGAAAAATAATAAAGCAGTTGTAAATATTAGTGGAAATCCTGGTTTAGCAACAGCAGGGACAGGGGATATATTATCAGGGGTTATCGCTAGCTTTTTAGCTCAAGGATTAAATAGTTTTGATGCTGGAACAGTAGGGGCCTTTATTCAAGGGAAGTCATCTGATGAATTACTATCCTTAAAAGGGTTTAGAGGTCAGATTGCTTCTGATCTTTTAGAATTTATCCCTTCTGTTATTTCTAAATATGAATTATCCTAAAATACAATTTTTCTTATATCTTTTGTTAATCTTAATTGGCTCATCAATACCTGGTAAAACTGTACCAACAGTCTTGGCTCTTACATGGGATAAATTATTACATGTATTAGAATATTTTTTGCTAGGAGTCTTAGGGGTCAGAGCATACGAAAACAGACATAAATACATTACAATTATAATCATCTCATTTGGAATATTATTTGGATGCTTAGATGAAATGTGGCAATCATTTATTCCTGGAAGACATCCTAGTTATTATGATGTCATCGCTGATGGGATTGGTGTAATTTTAGGAGTCATTAGCATTAATATCATAAAAAATCAATTAACATGATTAAGTCTTTGTACATTAAAGATTATGCAATTATCAACGAGTTATCCATTGACTTTAGGCCAGGTCTAACCGTAATCACAGGAGAAACAGGATCTGGTAAATCTATTTTATTAAAGGCATTAGAATCCACCCTTGGAGCGAAATTAAATAAGCAGATGGTGCGAAGTAATGCAGAGCGTGCGGTAGTAGTCTCAACATTTTCTGATTTTGAACTCAGAAGGATAATTTCTAAAAAGGGCAGGTCTCAGTATTATCATAATGATGCGCCTATTTCATTAACAAAATTGACTAGTAAAATTGGTTCTTTAATTGATTTTCATGGTCAGCATGATCAACAGTTAATTTTAAATAATAATAGCCATATTGATTATCTTGATCAGTATTGTCAGCACCAAAATGAAATCGTGAGATTAATGAACCTTCACCAGGAGCTTGTTGAGCTTAAAGCAAATCTTATAAATATGAAAAAATCAAGTAAAGAAAAAAAAGATCGTTTAAACTTACTTCAGTTCCAAGCTAATGAGATTGATGTTCTTAATCCAACTCTCGATGAAGAACTTGCAAATCGGAAAAAATTTAAAAAATTAAATAATATTCAAAAAATAAAGGAAATTCTTAAGAATAGTGAGTATGCTTTGACAACTTGTGAGCCCAGTGTTGAACAACAAGTCAATAAAATACAACATGATTTAACTTCAATATTAGATTTTGATTCTAAACTTAGAAAAATTTCTGAATTATTAAAAGAAGCAATGATTCACTTGGAAGAGGCAACCTCTGAAATATCTGCTCAAGCTATGAATTTGGACTTTGATGAAGAAGAGGCCATTTTTTTAGGTGAGCGAATCAATGCTTATGATTTACTAAAAAGAAAATATGGCGGGACTATTGAGTCCGTTATTGATTATAGAATGAAAATCCAGGATGAAATAGATGTCTTAAAAAAAATTGATAAAACGAAAAGTACAATTCTAGATGATATTAATGACAAAGAAGTTGAGTTTTCAAGACTAGCAATTATAATTCATGACAAACGTAAACTTAAATCTAAAATATTATCAAAATTAATTGAGGAAAAAATGTCAGATTTAAATATGCCAAGATCAAAATTTGATATAAAAGTTGAACAAAAAGAAAAAAGAGATGCTTTTGTTAAATTTGGTAATAAATTTTATGAAAGTAATTCTAAAGGTATTGATAGTGTTGAGTTTTTTATTTCTACAAATCCGGGAGAGGATGTTAAACCACTTTCATATGTAGCTTCTGGTGGAGAGGTCTCGAGGATTATGCTTGCAATAAAAACTGTATTTCAAAATTTGGATCCCGTAAAAACTCTGATATTTGATGAAATTGACACAGGCATATCTGGAATGGCAGCAAAAAAAGTTTCAAACCATTTATTAGATCTTTCCAAGTCTAAACAAGTTATTTGTATCACTCATTTATCTCAAATAGCCTTTAATGCAGATAATCATTTACATATTTCAAAATATATAGAAGGTGAAAGTACTTTTGTGAAAGTACAATATCTCAATGAAAATGAAAGATCAAAAGTAATTAAATCTTTATTTCATGGAGAGCAAGTAGGTATTACGTAATGGATAAAATTATTATTGAAGGCCAGCAGAGACTTTCAGGATCTGTTGATATAAGTGGTGCGAAAAATGCTGTTTTGCCAATAATGACAGCAGCACTTATTGCGGATGGGGAAACCGTAATCTCAAAAGTCCCCAATTTAAAAGATACTAGAACTATGATAAGATTATTAGAAATCATTGGTGCTAAATGCTCATTCTCAGATAATAATTTAAAAATTGATACCAAATCAGTAAACAATCCAGAGGCTCCCTATGACTTAGTAAAAACAATGAGGGCGTCATTTTATGTTTTAGGTCCTCTTATAGCAAGGTTTGGATATGTAAAAGTTTCTTTGCCTGGCGGGTGTGCATGGGGACCGAGACCTGTTGATTATCATTTAAAAGGTCTTGAAAAATTAGGGGCTAAAGTAACTCTCAAAAACGGATACATTCTTGCGGAAGCAGATCAATTAGAAGGTGCGGAAATTAATTTTGAATATCCCTCAGTTGGTGCAACAGGAAATATTCTGATGGCCTCCGTTTTGGCAAAAGGAACTACGATTATCAACAATGCTGCAAAAGAACCTGAGATTGTTCAACTTTGTCAATTTTTAATAAAAATGGGAGCCTCCATAGAAGGCGTTGGAACAACTAAAATTATAATCGAAGGAGTATCTTCTTTACACTCAGCGAACATTGAAGTTATTCCTGATCGAATTGAGGCAGGGACCTTTTTAATTGCAGGAGCACTTTTAGGTGAATTAAAGTTGAATAATGTGATTCCCAGTCATCTGGATTCTTTGGCTTCAAAGTTAAGAGAGGTGGGTTGTAATCTAAAGACTACAAATAGCTCTATTACCATACATCCAACTGATAAACTAAATGCAGTTGATATGACTACTGATGTATTCCCAGGGTTTGCAACAGATCTTCAAGCCCAATGGGTAGCACTTATGGCTACTGCAAATGGATCTTCAATCATAAAGGATACTGTTTATCATGATAGATTTAGTCATGTTCCTGAGTTAAATCGATTTGGAGCAAATATAAAAGTGAAAAAAAATACAGCATTTGTAAGAGGAGTGAAAAGTTTAGTAGGTGCTCCAGTTATGTCAACAGATATTCGTGCTAGTGCATCTTTGATTATAGCTGGTCTTATTGCAAAAGGAAGAACGGAGATTAGCAGGGTTTATCATATTGATCGTGGATATGAAAAAATTGAAGAAAAGTTTCGATCCTTAGGTGCTAAAATTTATCGTGAGAGCCAATAAACATAAATTAACGTTTTTTAATTCAAATGAGTTAATTTCTTTAATGTATTCTAAAAATTCATAGAACATGAAGGTAGTTATAATCGGTGGAGGGGAAGTTGGTTTTCATGTAGCTAAAGCTCTTAGTGAAGAAGACTATGATATTACCGTAATTGACCTTGACCCCATAAAATGCAGAAGAGCATCTGAGAATCTCGATGTAATTGTTGTTGAGGGAAATGGAGCAAGCCCAAATACATTAAACGATGCTAAAGTTGGTGAAGCAGATTTTGTTCTGTGTCTCACTAGAGTAGATGAAGTTAATTTAATTGCTTCACAGCAGTCTCATAAACTTGGTGCAAATAAAATTATAGCCCGCATAAGAAATCAACAATACACTACCAAAGAATCGATTATTCGTCCTGAAAAATTTGGTGTGGATATAATTATCCATCCAGAAAAGGCTGCTTGTGAAGAAATTACTAGACTTGTTAAACATCCTTATGCTGTTCAGGTGATGGATTTTGAATCGAGAAGA